>NZ_BAABJQ010000023.1:0-147973 GCF_039543385.1 Rugosimonospora acidiphila | reverse complement strand
CGCCGCCGCGGCCGGCGCCGCCCGGCGCACCCGGGCGCCGCAGCCACACCGGTTGACCGGCCGGGCCACCGTGCTGGTCCTGGTGCTGGGCGCGCTGCTGCTCGCGTACGCCTACCCGGTGCGCATCTACCTCAACCAGCAGGCGCAGATCGCCAGCCTGGAGGCTAGTCAGGCCGCCCAGCGGCGGCACATCGACGAGCTGACCGACGACACGCAGAAATGGAAGGACCCCACGTACATCCAGACCCAGGCGCGCGAGCGGCTGCAGATGGCGATGCCGGGCGACACCGTCTACATCGTGTCGCGCAGCGGCTCGACGACGCCCACCTCGACCGACCCCGACGCCGGCAAGGCCAAGAACACCGGGCCCTGGTACAGCCAGCTGTGGTCCAGCGTCCAGGCCGCCGACAAGCCCAGGACCGCACCGTGAGCCCGGCCCAGCCGCTGGAGCCCGGGGACATCGAGGCGGTACAGGAGCAGCTCGGCCGCACCCCGCGCGGTACCCGGGCGGTGGCCCACCGCTGCCCGTGCGGCCTGCCCGACGTGGTGCAGACGACCCCCCGGCTCGCCGACGGCACACCGTTCCCGACGCTGTATTACCTGACCTGCCCCCGCGCGGTACAGGCGTGCAGCCGGCTGGAGTCGGCCGGGCTGATGAAGGAGATGACCGAGCGCCTGTCGACGGACCCGGAGCTGGCCGAGGCGTACCGCGGCGCGCACGAGGACTACCTGGCGCAGCGCGAAGAGATCGGGCAGGTGCCGGAGATCGCAGGGGTGTCCGCGGGCGGCATGCCGGGCCGGGTCAAGTGCCTGCACGTCCACCTGGGCCACGCGCTGGCGGTCGGGCCGGGCGTGAACCCGTTCGGGGACGAGGTCCGCGAACTGGTCGAGCCGTGGTGGACCGCCGGCCGGTGCGTATGACCTCGGAGCCGGCACCCGTGCCGGTCGCCCCGAACGGCACCGACCCCGCAGCCGCCGCCGGCGAGATCACCGTCGGCCGGGCGCGCACGGGTGACGTGCGGGCGATCCGCCACCTGATCGACGTGTACTCCGCCGAGCGCCGCCTGCTGTCCAAGGCGACCGTCGCGCTCTACGAGGACGTCCAGGAGTTCTGGGTGGCCCGGGACGGCGACCGGGTGGTCGGCTGCGGTGCGCTGCATGTGATGTGGGAGGACCTCGCGGAGGTCCGCACGGTGGCGGTGGATCCCGGCTGGCGGGGGCGCCGGATCGGTCATCTGATCGTCGCCGCGTTGCTGGACGCCGCGCGCAGGCTGGGCGTGGCGCGGGTGTTCTGCCTGACCTTCGAGACCCGGTTCTTCGCGTCGTTCGGGTTCGTCGAGATCGACGGCGCACCGGTACCGTCCAAGGTGTACGAGGAGTTGCTGCGCTCGTACGACGAGGGCGTCGCTGAGTTTCTCGGCCTGGAACGGGTGAAGCCCAACACGTTGGGCAACAGCAGGATGCTGCTGCGTCTAGAGGACGACCATTCCGGGTCGCCGCGTGACGCAGACGGGCCGAGCCAGAAAGGTCGTCAAGCGTGAGTCGGGTCGCCGCTATCGACTGTGGAACGAACTCGATCCGGCTGCTGGTCGCCGACCTGCCGCCGGACGGCGTGGGTGACCTCACCGACGTCGACCGGCGGATGGAAATCGTCCGGCTCGGCCAGGGGGTCGACCGCACCGGCCGGCTGGCACCCGAGGCCATCGAGCGCACCCGGGTCGCGCTCGCCGGGTACGCCGCCCGGATCCGGGAGCTGGGTGCCGAACGGGTCAGGATGGTGGCCACCTCGGCGACCCGGGACGCGTCCAACGCCGAGGATTTCCGGAGCATGGTGCGCGCCACGCTGGGCGCCGAACCCGAGGTGATCTCCGGCCGCCAGGAGGCGGAGCTGTCGTTCACCGGCGCGGTGCGGGGCCTGCCGCTGGGCCGGTACCTGGTGGTCGACATCGGCGGCGGATCGACCGAGTTCGTCTCCGGCGCCACCGGCGTCGAGAACGCGATCAGCGTGGACATCGGGTGCGTGCGGATGACCGAGCGGCACCTGACCGCCGACCCGCCCGCGCCGGAGCAGATCGAGGCGGCCACCGCCGACATCGAGGCGGCCGTCGACAAGGCGTTGGCCGTGGTCGGCGGCGCCGAGGGCGTGACCCTGGTCGGGGTCGCCGGTACGGTGACCACGATCACCGCCATCGCGCTGGGCCTCACCGAGTACCGGCCGGACCTCATCCACCACGCCCGCGTGTCCACTGTGGACATCGAGCGGGTCGCCGCGGAGTTGCTGGCCATGGAGCACAGCCGGCGGCTGGCGGTACCGGTGATGCACCCGGGCCGCGCGGACGTGATCGGGGCGGGTGGCCTGATCCTGCGTACCATCCTGCGGCGCACCGGCGTCACCGAGCTGGTCGCCAGCGAGCACGACATCCTCGACGGCATCGCGTGGTCGCAGGCGGCGTAGCGTAGAGTCACGCGCCTCGCGCCTACCGCCCGGTCCGCGTGGCTTATGTCTGTGTGCAGCGCTACGTGCGATATCTGCCACGCTGTGCTGGCCTTCCGTTCCGGCTAGCCCCATGATTGGCTACCCGCAGCAACCTGAGCGCCACCAGCCGATAACTGCCCGACAGGAGGCCGGCCCCATGGGTGAGCAAGTGATCTACCCGAGCAACGGCGGATCGAGCGAGGGCTACCTGGCGACTCCCGCCTCCGGTAGCGGTCCGGGCGTGATCGTCATCCAGGAGTGGTGGGGACTCGTGCCGCACATCACGGCGCTGGCCGACCGGTTCGCCGCGGAGGGTTTCGTCGCGCTCGCCCCCGATCTCTATCGGGGCACGCAGACCAGCGAGCCCGACGAGGCGGGCAAGCTGCTCATGGGGCTGGCGATGGACCGCGCGGCGGAGGACATCGCCGGCGCGGCCGAATACCTGGCCGGTGCGGGCTCGGTCACCGGCGGGATCGGTGCGGTGGGCTTCTGCATGGGTGGCAGCCTCGCCCTGTGGTCGGCGACCCTGTCCGAGAAAATCGTTGCCACGGCTGGCTTCTACCCGGCCGTACCGTGGGAGCGGATGAGCCCGCAGTGGTCCAATTACGCGGGCAAGCACGCGATCATCCACTGCGACGGCGAGGCGGCGAACCCGGGATCGACGGGCATCAAAACCGCGGTGCAGGCCATCGAGGAGGCCGGCGGCGAGGTGACCGTGTACGACTACCCCGGCACCCACCACGCGTTCTTCAACGACGACCGCCCGGAGGTCTACAACCAGGACGCCGCCGCCAGTGCGTGGGCGCGCACGCTGGAGCTGCTGCGCACCCGGTTGGGCTGACCGACCGGCGCCCGCCGGCGCCGTAAGCTGGGCCGGGTGACCACTCGCCAGCAGGGCGGCCGGCGACCCGGGCCCGCCACGGAGGCCGACGCCGGAGCCGGCGTCGCCGGGCTGACCACGCCCGGGCCCGCTCACGACGCCGGCCAGGTCGCCGCCCAGGCCCGGTCGGCGGCCGATCTTGAGGTCCTCGACGCCCGGATCGGGCATTGTCGGGCCTGCCCGCGCCTGGTCACCTGGCGCGAAGAGGTCGCGCGGACCCGGCGGGCGGCATTCCGCGACCAGGAGTATTGGGGCCGGCCCGTGCCCGGCTTCGGGCCGGCCGGCGCCAGCATCGGCGTGCTCGGCCTGGCCCCGGCGGCGCACGGCGGAAACCGGACCGGCCGGGTGTTCACCGGCGACCGCTCCGGCGACGTGCTCTTCGCCGCCCTGCACCGAGCGGGGCTGGCGAACCAGCCGACCAGCGTCGCCGAGGACGACGGGCTGGAGCTGCGGCACACGAGGATCTTCGCGGCGGTACGTTGCGCGCCGCCGGAGAACAAGCCGAGCCCGGGAGAGCGCGACGCCTGCGCCCCGTGGCTGCGCCGGGAGGTCGAGCTGCTCAGGCCGACGCTGCGGGTGGTGGTGGCGCTCGGCGCGTTCGCCTGGGCCGCCTGGTGGCCGGTGCCCACCTCGGTGTACGGGCGGCGCCCACCCGTACCGCGACCGGCCTTCGGCCACGGCGCCCTGGCGTGGATCGCCGAGGACGTGCCGGTCCTTTTGGGCAGCTACCACGTGAGTCAGCAGAACACCTTTACCGGGCGATTGACCCCTACAATGCTGGACGAGATATTCGCCCGCGCGAAGGAGATCGCCGGGCTCGACTGACACGGGGACAGCCGCGGATGAGCGTCAGATTCCGGTCCAACCCGAGCGGCGCGCGGACGGCCCGGATGGGTGAACGATGACCCGGCTGCGGCGATTCGTGCCGCTGCTGGCGGTCGCCGCGCTGCTCGCCGCGGCGGCGATCGCCGCGTCCCTGGCCACGCCGCAGATCACCTCGGTGCCGGTACCGCACGGTGCGGACTCTCCCCAGCCGCTGCCCAGCGACGGCGCCCTGCCGACCGGAAACGCGGCGCCCACGGCCGGCGCCGTCGCGCAGCACACCATGCAGGTGCCCGGCTGGGTGACCACGTTGGTTTCGGCCCTGTGCGCCTGCCTGGTCGCGGGCGTCGTGGCGTTGATCATCTGGATGATGGTCCGGGACTCGATCGCAACCAGGCGCGGGCGCCTGCCGGTGGAGCGGGAGCCGGCCAACCCGGCCGCGTCCCGGGACACGGTGCTGGCCGCCGTCGACGCGGGCCTGTCCGACCTGGACGACACGGATGGCGACCCGCGCCGGGCGGTGATCGCCTGCTGGGTGCGGCTGGAACAGGCGGCGGCCTCCGCCGGCACTCCCCGGCAGGCGGGCGACAGCCCGACCGACCTGGTGCTGCGGCTGCTCGCCGCCCACCAGGTCAGCGCCACCGTGCTGTACCCGCTGGCGGAGACCTACCGGATCGCCCGGTACGCGACGCAGCCGGTGGATACCGGCATGCGCGACCGGGCCCGCAGCGCCCTGCGCCAGCTGCGCACCGAACTGGCCAACGAGCCCGTGATCGGCAGCAGCAAGTGAACGGAACCGCCACGGCATGAGCGAGCGTCAGCGAGTGAATCGGGGTTGCGGCGCGTTGGTGCCTCATGTCGGACCGCAGCGAAGCGAGGATCCGGCATGAGCTTCCTTGAGGACGTTTTCAGGTACGAGGAGGACGAGCCGGGTTCGCATCGCCAGCGGCCGGGCCGGTACCGGTACCGGTGGCTGGTGCGGCCGGTGCTGCTGTCGGTGGCCGGCGCGATCGGCGGCGGGCTGCTGCTGCGCCTGGCCGGGCTGGCGGTACCGTACCCGCTGATCTTCATGGTCCTGCTCACCCTGCAGTTGCTGCGCCGCGTCCTGGCCTGGATCGAACCCGGCCGGGTGCCGGAGAGCCTGCTGCGCCGGCCGCCGCCGCCAGTTGATCACCTTTCCGGCGAGGACGGGCTGCGCGTGGTGACCGACCGGTGGGAGACTCTGCTGTCCTGGGTCAGGCTGCAGCGGGACCCGGTGCAGTTTGTCAGGATGATGCAGCCCCGGCTGGTGCAGCTGGTGGACGAGCGGCTGCGGCTGCGCCACGGCGTGTCCCGGCAGTCCGACCCCACCCGGGCGCGGGAACTGCTGGGTGAATCACTGTGGACATTCATGACCACTCCGGTGAGTCAGAACCCGTCGGCCCGTGAGTTGGCGGCATTGATCAGTCAGATGGAGGCCATATGAGCGGCGAGCAGACAAGCGACCTGGCCGTCCGCGACGTCGGGCAGCTCGGCCAGGCCGTGCTGGACGCCGTGGGCACCGTGGTGGTCGGCAAGCGGTCGGCCCTCGAACTGGTGCTCTCGGGCATCCTGGCCGGCGGCCACGTGCTGCTCGAAGACCTGCCCGGGCTGGGCAAGACGCTGACCGCGCGGTGCTTCGCCCAGGCGCTGGGCATCGACTTCCGCCGCCTTCAGTTCACCCCGGACCTGCTGCCGGCCGACGTGACCGGATCCTTCCTCTACGACCAGCGCAGCCACGACTTCACATTCCGACCGGGACCGGTCTTCACCAATCTCCTGCTGGCCGACGAGATCAACCGGACGCCGCCGAAGACCCAGGCGGCCCTGCTCGAGGCCATGCAGGAGAAGCAGGTCTCGGTGGAGGGCACCACGTACCGGCTGAAGGCGCCCTTCCACGTCCTGGCCACCGCCAACCCGATCGAGTACGAGGGCACCTATCCGCTGCCCGAGGCGCAGCTCGACCGGTTCCTGCTCCGGGTCTCCTTCGGGTACCCGGACCGGGAGGAGGAGTGGGACGTGCTGCGCCGCCGGATGGCGCGGCGGCAGGAGGAGTCGCACCTCGAACCGGTCGTCGACCCGGACACCCTGCTGGCCATGCAGGCGGCGCTGGAGGATGTCGTGGTCGAGGACTCGATCGGCCGGTACATGGTCGAGTTGACCGCGGCGACCCGCGAGCACAGCCAGGTGATGGCCGGCGCCTCGCCGCGCGGCTCGCTCGCGCTGATGCTGCTGTCCCGGGCCCGGGCGGCACTGGCCGGGCGGGACTTCGTGGTGCCGGAGGACGTCAAGGAGGTGGCCGTCCCGGCGCTGTCGCACCGGATCACGCTCAAGCCGGAGATGTGGCTGCGCCAGGTCCAGCCCGCGACCGTGATCACGGACGTGCTGGCGAAGACGCCCGCACCGGCCAGCGCGGCCCTGCCGAGCTACACCGGCGGCTCGCCGGAGCGCCGGTACGAGGACGACGCCGGTTACGTTCCCGACCCGCGCGGCGGCATCGGGGAGCGCACCGATGAGCACGCGTTGGTCGACCCGTACCGGTACACCGCACCGCCCCGGAGCTGACCGTGTCCGCGCCCCGGCCGCTGCGCATGGCCGTACCGGACGGCCACGCCGCCGCCCCGACCGACGACGCCGGCGGCGCGGGCGCGGCCGGGTCGCCGCGCCACTGGTCGCCGACCCGGGCGCTGGGCCGCGCCGTGCTGGTCGTCGGCGTGCTGCTGTTCGTCGCGGTGCTGCTGCGAAGGACCGACCTGGTTGTCCTCGCCGCCCCATTCGCGCTCGGCGCGGCGCTGGGCGTGTGGCGGCGTCCGGGCTCGCTGCCGGCGCTGCGCATCGACGTGACCGCCGAGGTGTTGTCCGAGGGGCGGCCGGTGCACGCCGTGATCGGCGTGGGTAACCCCGATTCGATCGGCTACGACCTGGTGGTGGTCCGCACCGCCGCCTCGCCCTGGCTCCGGCTGCCGTACGCCGACCGGCCGTACATCACGACGGTGGGCGGCGGCGAGACCGCCGACGTCGAGCTGACCGGGCACGCCCTGCGCTGGGGTCGTCTGGCGCTGGGGCCGGCCCGAGCCTGGGCGGTGGCCGCCGATGGGCTGCTGGTCAGCGATGCGGCCGTGGCCGGGCACCGGGAGCTGAAGGTGTTTCCGTTGACCGAGGGGTTCGACGCGGTCGAGGCGATGCCCAGGGCCGCCGGCCTGGTCGGCGGGCACCGTTCCCGGCGCCCGGGTGAGGGCGGCGAGCTGGCCGGGGTTCGGATGTTCGCCCCCGGCGACCGGCTGCGCCGGATCGACTGGCGGGTGTCGCTGCGGACCCAGGAACTGCACGTGGCCGCGACGCTGTCCGACCGGGACGCCGAGGTGGTGCTCCTGTTGGATGTGCTGTTCGAGGCGGGCCACTCCGGCGGCATCAACGGCGCCCGATCGGTGCTGGACACGACGGTACGGGCGGCGGCCGCCGTCGCCGAGCACTACCTGCACGCGGGCGACCGGGTCGCACTGCTCGAGTACGGGTTCCGGGCCCGGCGGCTGCGCGCGGCAGGCGGGCGCCGGCAGTACCTGACGGTGCTGGAGTGGCTGCTCGACGTCAGCGCCCGGCACGGCGCGTACGAGCCGTCCCCGGCCGCGTTCGGCCTCCACACGGTCTCGGCCAACGCGCTGGTGGTGGTGTTGACTCCGCTGCTGGACACCCGTGCGGCCGCGATGGTGGCCCGGTTCGCCCGGGCCGGCCGGTTCGTGATCGCCGTGGACACCCTGCCGCCGGACCTTCCGATGCCCGCGCAGGAGGCGTTCTCCACCCTGGCCGGGCGGCTGTGGCGGCTGGATCGGGACAACACCATCGGCCAGCTGCGTGAGCACGGGGTGCCGGTGGTGGCCTGGGCGGGCGCCGGCAGCCTGGACGAGGTGCTGCGCGGGGTGTCGCGGATGGCCGGCGGAGCCAGGGCGGTCCCGCGATGAGCGGGGGAGGGTCTCCGGGGCGCCAGGACGGCGTCCGGGCGCGGGCCGAGGAGTGGCTGACCGCCGTGCGCCGCACCGGCCCCGGACCGGTGCTGGTACGGGGCGGGGTGTTCATGGCCGGGGCGCTCGCCCAGGTGGTTGCCTGGCCCGACCCGGTGATCACGGGCCGGGCGGTGCTGGCGCTCGTGGTCGTCCCGATCCTGCCGGTGTTCGCCCCGCGCAGCCGGATGGTGACATTGGTGATCTTCGCGGCGGTGCTCGGCTGGCTGGCCCGGACCACGGCGTACAGCGAGCCGATCACGTACTGGCGCCTGGTCGTGCTCGCCGGGCTGCTCTACCTGCTGCATACCCTCGCGGCCCTGGCCGCCGTGCTGCCCTACGACGCGGTGATCTCGCCGGGCGTGCTGAGCCGGTGGTTGGTCCGATGGGGCATAGTGGTGCTGCTCACCGCCGTTGTGGCCATGTTCACCCTGCTCATCCCCGTGTATCTACCAGGGCAGCGGTATCTCGTCGCATCCCTTGCGGGGCTTGCCTTGATGGCCGCGCTGGCCGGTTATCTGGCGACTCTGGTGCGCCGTCGCTAGGTATCGGCGGGTCCGAATAAATCGAAGTCCGGCATAGCATGGAGGCGTGAAACCTCAGCGAATTCTTGTCGTCGGGGCGGGGCACGTCGGGCTGTACGCGGCCCTTCGGCTCTCCCGGAAACTCAAGGCGCGTGAGGCCGAGGTGATCGTGGTCGACCCCCAGCCGCACATGACCTACCAGCCGTTCCTTCCAGAGGCGGCGGCGGGCAGCATCGCGCCCCGGCACGCGGTCGTGCCGCTGCGCCGGGAACTGCGTCGCTGCACCATCCTGGCCGGTGAGGTGACCAGCGTCGAGCACGCCCGCCGCACCGCGACCGTGCAACCGATCGTCGGGCCGCCGCGCGAGGTCGAGTACGACCACATCGTGCTGGTGCCCGGCAGCGTCTCGCGTACCCTGCCGATCGCCGGCCTGCGCGAGAACGCCATCGGCTTCAAGACCCTCGGCGAAGCCATCTACCTGCGTAACCGGGTGCTCGACCAGCTCGACGTGGCGGCCACCACATCCGACCCGGCGACCCGGGCGCGGGCCCTGACGTTCGTGTTCATCGGCGGCGGGTACGCCGGCATCGAGGCGCTGGCCGAGATGGAGGACATGGCGCGCGACGCCCTGCGCTACTACCCGGAGCTGCGGCCCGACCAGATGCACTGGGTGCTGGTCGAGGCCACTCAGCGGGTCCTGCCCGAGGTCGATCCGGACATGGGTGCCTACACGGTGCAGCAGCTGCTGAAGCGGAATCTGGACATCCGGCTCGGCACCCGGCTCGAGTCCTGTGTGGACGGTGTGGTCAAACTGTCCGACGGTGACTCGTTCGCGGCCGACACGATCGTGTGGACGGCGGGCGTGAAGGCACACCCGATCCTGGCCCGCACGGACCTGCCGCGCGACGCGAAGGGGCGGCTCACCTGCCTCGCCACGCTTCAGGTGACGGGGCCGGAGGAGCGGCCGGTCGAGGGGGCCTGGTCGGCGGGTGACTGCGCGGCCGTGCCGGACCTGACGAAGGAGCCGGGCGTGCTGTGCGGCCCGAGCGCGCAGCACGCGGTACGGCAGGCGGCTCGGCTCGCCGACAACCTGGTGGCGACCATCCGTGGCCGGGCGGCGACGCCGTACCGGCACAAGTACGCGGGTTCGGTGGCGAGTCTGGGGCTGCACAAGGGCGTCGCCCAGGTATACGGCATCAAGCTGCGCGGCCTGCCGGCATGGTTCATGCACCGCACCTATCACCTGAGCCGGATTCCGAGCTGGAACCGGCGGATCCGGGTGCTGATCGACTGGTCGCTGGCGCTCTTCCTGCGCCGCGAGGTGGTTTCCCTGGGCGAACTGCACACGCCTCGGGAGAGCTTCACGGAGGTTACTCCACCGGTCGCGCTTTGACCGGCTTGAGTCGTGGATCTGCCTTTCCGTTGCCGGTCGGCGCCGATCGATGAGGATGACGGTATGGTGGGAGCGGACCGTTACACCGTTGTCGGGGTGGGACGGTCCGCGCGATATATGCGGTGGGGGCGCGACCCGAGAGGGGTATTCGCTATGCCGTGCAGGACCGCCGGGCCGGACGACGTCCGCTTGCCACGCTCAAGGCGACGCCGATGAATACGCCGAGCCAGAGCAACGATCTGCAGCCGTGGGACGATTTCGACTCGGCCTGGTATCTCGCCCACAACTACAAGACTCTCCGGTTCGATGACCGCGAGATCATCGAACGGATGGCGACCTTCCTCGCCTCCTCGGGCCCCGGCCTCAGCGGCATCGACGTGGGCAGTGGCACCAACCTCTACCCCTCGCTCGCCATGCTGCCGTCGTGCCGGAGCATCGCCATGGTCGAGCGTGCGCGCTCCAACGTCGGCTGGCTCAGGGAGGAGATCCGTGGCTACGCGCCGACCTGGGACCCGTTCTGGGGAGCCCTGATCAACGCCCAGGCGGACCGCTACAAGCCCATCGAGGCGCGCCGGCTGCTGGCCGAGCGGGCCGGGGTCCAACAGGGCAGCATCTTCTCGCTGCCGCGCGGGCGTTGGGACATCGGCACGATGTTCTTCGTCGCGGAATCCATCACCGCCCGGCCCGACGAGTTCGAACGGGCCACCCAGTCCTTCGTCCGATCGTTGCGTCAGGGAGCCCCGTTCGCCGCGGCGTTCATGCGTCACTCCACCGGCTATCGGGTGAACGGGCTGAAGTTCCCCGCCGTGTCGGTGGGTGAGGCTCAGGTTGATGAATGTCTTGCGCCGGTCGCCTACGATGTCACTGTCACGATGATCCCGAGCGGGAAGAATCCCTTGCGAGACGGGTACGACGGGATGATCCTGGCCACGGGGTACGCCAGCGGAAGTTAGCGCTCTCTGGAGGTGGCTGTTCACCCATGAAGGTTCAGCCACGACAGCAGATCGTCGAGATCTGGCGGTCGACGGTCCGGTCGTCGATCGCCGATGGACAGTGGACCTGGCTCGGCCGGGACGGCTCGAACTCGATCAGCGATGCCGAGCACCTGCTCTGCATCATGAGTCCCGCGGCGGGCATCCCCACCTTCAGAATTGACGATCCCGACCAGATGGCCGACGACGTGGTCGACGCGCTGAGCGCGCTCGGCGACAATGTCGAGATCCCGCGCCGGCTGGTCCGGATCCTCACCGAGTACCTGGTCAGGTACTCCGCCGAGGATGGCACGCCGATCTTCTCCGGGGGCAGCTACTTCCGGTCCAGCGACCAGTCGGTCGAGATGTCCGAGAGCCAGCGGAGCCTGGACGTGGTGGACTCGTTCGCCATCTCGGTGACGCTGACGCTGGCCACCATCGGCTTCACCCGGGTGTTCCGCAACGTGGTGAAGCGGGCCGACCTCCACCACGAGATCGACGAGCTGGAGCGGCTGTCCAGCAAGCGCCTGACCGCAGCCATGATCGGCATGCTGCGCAGCTTCGCCGTCAACGTCTTCGAGACCGAGTCGACCTTCGGCCGCGCGTTGGTCGAGACGGTGAACCAGTCCGGGCAGCCGAGCCGCGTGATCGTCGACGGGCTGCGCAACGAACTTCGCGAGGTCCACGCCGGCCTGCGTGACGAGGTCACCATCGGTTCCGGTGCGGGCACCGGCGGCCGGCTGGAAAATCCCAACCTGCTGTTCGAGTGTGGCTGGTCGTGGGGGATCGTCAAGGAAGCGCCGAAGGTCGTGGGGTTCGACAACCTCGGGCCGCAGCGCGCCGGGGTGGCGGAGAACGCGCCCTACCTCTACTTCACGGTAGTCGCACTGGAGGCCATCGAGGCGCTGTTCGCCGAGCGGACCCGCCTGCTGGGCCTGCTCGACGAGGACCAGCTCCGGCTGGCCCAGTCGCTGCAACTGCGCTGGGACCTGACGCAGAAGTACTGGTCGACCATCGCCCGGTTCGGCAACGAACGGTGGCCGCTGGAGGACCTGCCGTGGCGCACCACCGACGGCGTCGAGTCGGACTACTTCTCGCTGCTCGTCACCTCAATCTCGGTACAGGACCTGGTGACCCGTCGCGCGCCGGACGAGGCGCTGAGCCGGGTCGGCCGGGTGCTGGCGGAGTTGGCCGGGCGCAACCGGATCAACCGGCGTAGCTTCCCCAACGACCCCGTGGTCAGCACACACCACCCCGGATTCGACATCGCGCTGGGCGGCAGCGAGGAGGACGACCTGCCGAAGCTGCGGTGGGTCTTCACGGACTTCTCCCCGGTGCTGCTGCGCCGGACCATCCGCATCGCCGGCCTGCTGCGCGATCCCGGCCTGCGCCAGCAGCTACTCGGCCTGGCCGACGAGGTGTGGGCCCACCTGGAGCACCGGCGGCTGGGCGACGGCCGTGGCCGGGACCTGTGGGACCAGCCTGCCAACGAGTACCCGCAGCTGCCCCGGCTGGAGTCGACGCCGTCGTGGAGCTACACCAAGCGTGTGGTCGACTGCCTGGTGACCGCGGCCCAGGTCGTCGGCGACCCGCCCGTGCGCGGCCAGCGGCTCACCGAGTACACGGACGACCTGCTGGCCGAGGCCGAACACCTTTTCGACCAGGAACTGCTGGGCGGTTCATCGGAGGCGGGCCCGGCGATCAGGTCGGAGATCAGCGCTCTGCGGCAGAAGCTGGAGCGCGCCCGGCGGATCCAGCGCGACCGGCCGGGCAGCGCCGGCGTGCTCGTCAGCGAGGTGCTCAGCGCGCTGGACAGCCTCGCGGCGGCGCGCGAAGACGTCAGCGGGGCGAGCTAGCATGATCGTCTTTGCGATCTCGGACAAGGGCGGCACCGGTCGCTCGGTCACCAGCGGCAACGTCGCGTACCGCCGGGCCCTGCAGAACAGCGACATCGCCTACCTGGACTTCGACTTCGGCTCGCCGACCGCGGGCGCCATCTTCGACATCCCGATGGTCGAGCACGGCACCGTCTCCGGAGGTCTGCATTCCTACCTGCAGGGTGAGGTGGCCTCGCCGACCAAGCTGGACGTGTGGTCCGAATCGGATCGTTCCAGCTTGCGCGGTCGCCCGGCCGGCGCGGGACGACTGGTGCTGTATCCGGGCGACAGCAGCGGCGGCGAGTTCAACGTCTCCCCTGACATGGTCCGGCGCACGATCGAACTGCTGCTACTGACCGACGAGGAGTTCGACGTCACCATCGTCGACCTGAGCGCCGGCCGGTCGTACGCCGCGGACATCGCCCTGGAAGCGAGCGCCCACCTGCTCAACCGCGGCGTCACCGCCCGCTGGCTGGTCTACCACCGCTGGACCCGGCAGCACATCATCGCCGCCTCCAGCCTCGTTTACGGGCCGCGCGGGTTGTTGGACGCCGGCGAGGACCGGGGACACAGTCGGCAGCGGCTCGGCGACTCGATCCGCTTCGTGCGCACCGCCGTTGTCGACCCCAACTCGCCCGATCTGGCGGGGCTGCGCGCCGGCCAGGTGGCCTGGCTGCGCGAGTGCAATGCGGACCTGCAGTCGCTGGCCCGGCGGCACAAGGTGGGCCGGGCGCTGATGCTCGGCTCGGTGCCGCTCGATCCGGTGCTGCAGTGGCGCGAGCAGCTGATTTCCAACACCGACGTGTTCACCCGGCAGATCGCGAACCACCAGACGGTGGAGGCGTTCGAGGAGATCGCCAAGAAGCTCACCGACGACGGAGCGTGGGACGGGCTGTAATGGCGGTCGACGCGACGTTCCGGGAGGCCAGCGCTCAGCCACGGGTGGAGCAGTTGCCGCTGTCCCACGTGTCGATCGAGCTCGGCCACCTGTACATGGAGGACTACGCCGCAGGCATCGACGGGCTGCGCGCGAACTTCCAGCGGGTGGCGCCGTGGGTGGAGGCGGCCCGACGGGCCTGCCAGCAGTCGATCGGCGACCGGCGGTCGAGGATCAGCACCTGCTTCCTCGTTGACGACTACTTCGGCCCGTTCGGCTCACCCCGGCTCATCGTGCCCGACCTGATCAGGGCCGCCGCCGACGCCGGACTTGAAATCGACTATCTGGGCCGGGAGTCCGGCTGCGCGAGCGCCGACGGGGTGCCCGTCGCGCAGCTCGTCGAGGACCAGTTGGTGGTCGAGCCGGCGCCGACCACCGACGGTTCCCGGCCACCGGCCACCGAGGTCGGCTGGCTGTCCAACGGTCAACGTTCCCCGGTGCCCGGGCAGGGCGGGGCCATGGGCGTGATCAGTCAGTGGAAGCCGCCGGTGGAGAACGCGGCGAACCGGCACTCCATTTTCGTGGACGTCGAGCTGTGGGACGAGAAGTACGACAGCGCCCGCACCTGGTCCTGCCCATTCCTCGCCTCGGTGTGGCAACTGCTGCGCCTCGGGATGCTGCGCAACCTGGGGGAGGGCGTCGCGGTTCCGCAGCCGAGGCCGGACGAGTTGCCCGAGCGCTGGGACGAGCTGCCTGCCCTACTGAAGCTGAACCCCTCGGCGGCGCCGTTCAGCGCGTACCGCACGTTCTCGGTGCTGGCCAACCGGTTCCTGCCGGTGGAGCACGCGGTCCGGACGATTCTGGGCCAGGTGAACGTGACCGGGGTGGTGGCCGCGCAGGTGGCCGAGCGCGCCGATCGGGAGGGCGTGACACTGCCGCCCGAGCTGGTGGAGCGGATCGAGTACGCCTTCGTGTACTCCGGCTCCAGCCAGCACTGGCACTGACCGGGGACCGCTCCCGTACCCGCCGTCAGTCCTCGAAGGCCGTGGCGGACTCCCAGAGGTTGTTGAACCGGCGTGTTCGCTCCTCCACCCGGTCCCTGCCCAGGATCAGGTGGGTGCCCAGCAACACGGCATGGTCCTGGCTCTCCAACCGGGAACCCGGCGTCACCTCGTAGCTCAGCACGTCGTCGAAGATGATGAAGTCGAAAAGGCTGTTGCGCAGCAGGCCGGAAATCTCCTGCGCGAAGAGGATCCGCACCTGGATGCCGAGGTCGTGCTGGATCCGGCAGATCTCGGGCAGGTTCGGGTACCGGCTCGGTCCGGACCGGTTCAGGATGAACACCCGGCGTACCTTCACGCCACGCGCGATCGCCTCGCGCTGCACCTCCAGGTACCGGGCGCCCAGGTCGCTGTTCCACAGCCCGCCGCTGCCGGACTCGGCGCTGGCGTCGACCGTGGTCAAGCTCGTCGCGTCGATGCTGGTGCGGGCGTGCCGGGCCAGCCCGAGCAGCCAGTCGCGGTCCTCGCCGTCGTACGAGACGTGTTCGCCGGTGCTGAGTTCCTTGAGGAACTTCGACATCCGGTAGATCTCGGCCTGCGCGAAGTCGAAGAGCAGCGACGGCTCCGGGTCGATGCGCGTCGCGTTGCGCACGAATTGGGTCACCACGTCGGTGCGCAGCGCCGAGGTCTCCACCAGTCCGAACAGTTCGGTCGCCTCGTTGATCTTCAGGAATCCGTTGCGGACCAACCGTTCCATCTCAACAGTGTGGCCCTGCTGGACGTCGTGCAGTGCGTGCAGCCGGCTCTCCTGGCTCAGCTCGACCGTCTGCAGGCGGGCGTCGAAGTCGACCAGGAACTGCACGACGACGGCGACGCCGCCGATGAAGGTGGCCAGCACGACCGGCCAGATCTGCGATGCCTGCACCAGCGCGGTGATCAGGTAGGCAACGCCGCTGGTGACCAGGGTGATGACTATCTTGCGGGGAACGGTGGACTTCACCGTGACGGCTTCGGGCCGGCCGATCTGGCTCATGGTCGTAGCGATTCGAGTCGCGCCGAGCTCAGCAGGGCGATGGTATTGGCGGTCAACTGGTCGCGGACCCGATCGACCCCGGCGCGCCACTGCCGGGTGAAGCCCGGCCTCCGCTCCAGGCTCTGCCACAGCTCCATCAGTTCAGGGTGGATCCGCGCGGCCGGCATCCACAGGTGCAGCAACTGGTCGATGGCGGGTTTCAGCCGCTCCACGACCTGGACCGGTGGTCCGGAGCCGATCTGACTGCGCTCGATGAGCTGCTCCAGGGCGGTCAGCAGCCAGTCGTGCAGGGCCAAGTCCTCGCAGAGCGCCACCACCTGCTCCAGGGCCTCCTCGGCCAGGTCGAGGTCGAGGCGTAGCACGAGGATCCTTCGGACTTCCCCGTCGACGGTGAACTGTACGGTCGCCGTGTCGGGCAGTCGAAGGTCGGTCGGCGCCACGATCCAGCGCAGCGTGGTCCGGGCCATCCGGAACGGGAGGCGGCCGTCGAACTGGGGCGAGTCCTGCACGGTGTTCATCACCCGGGTGCCGATCGAACCGAGGTCCAGGCTGCCGGACTGTTGCGGGGAGCCGGAGAAGCCAGCGACGACCTCGGGCAGCCGCTCCGTCCCGATGGTCTCCACCACACCCGGGCGGGACAGGTAGTGGGACCAGGGCAGGCGCCGGTTGTGCTCGCTGCGCGCCACCGCGACGTGCGCGGAACCCTGCAGCACCCGCCCGCCGGTCAGGGCGGCGTGGGATCGCACGGTGCCGACGCAGCGGGTCCCACTGCCGGCAGCCGGCAGGCGGCAGTCCACTCCGGTCAACAGGTCCTGCGTGACCGCGTACGCGATGGGGCGGCTGGACCAGCGGACCGGTTGATCGCGGCGGAGCATCATGACATCCGTGGCGGTCCGTACTGATACCGGAGTGGAATGGCGCAGCAGGCCCGTTGTTACCTCCCCCAACATGAACACCGCTGTCCCCCGTTCGTTTCGCGCCGAAGGGCCGGTGCCGCCATGGGCTATTGACGACGTCCAAGGCGAGCGTAGCCGCGTCGCGCTCGCCTTTGGGAGAGTGAAACTGGCACTGATCAATCCGGAAGTGGGTCAATAATGGCGCGATCCGGTTAGCCTGTAACAGTGAGACGGGTTCGGACGGACGTTTTGGTCATCGGTGCGGGCGTTGTCGGACTGACGACTGCGGTGACTCTTGCCGAAGCTGGGGTGGGTGTGCGAGTGCGGGCGGACCGCCGACCCACCGAGACCACGTCGTTCGCGGCCGGCGCGATCTGGGGGCCCTATCTGGTGCGACATCCCCACGCCGCGGCGTGGGGTTGGGAGACCTTTGACGTCCTGAAGGAGCTCGCGGCCTCTCCCGACGAAACCGGCGTGCGGATGGTCGGCGGGATCGAGGCGTCGCGTGAACACGAATGCCCGCCCGATTGGGTGACCGACGTACCGGGCTACCGCCCGTGCACGCAGAGCGAGCTGCCCGACGGCTTCGTCAGCGGCTGGTATTACGTAGCGCCGATCATCGACATGAGCGTGTATCTGGCGTACCTCGAGCGCCGGCTGGGGAACGCCGGCGTCAAGATCGAAACCGGCCACGTCGCCTCGATCGAGGACGCCCTGACGCAGGCCGCGATCGCGATCAACTGCACCGGGTTCGGCGCCCGTGACCTCGTCCCGGATGACCAGATGACACCGATCCGGGGGCAACTGGTCGTCGCGGACAATCCCGGACTGACGGAATTCTTCGCGGAGTCCTCCGACGAGTCGGAGCTGACGTACTTCCTCCCGCAGGGCGAGCACGTGATCCTCGGTGGTACCGCCGAAAAGGGCGAACACGAAATGGTCGCCGATCCCGCCGCCGCGGCCAGGATCATCAAGCGCTGCGCCGCGATCGAGCCCAGGCTCGCGGATGTGCCGATCCGCGCCCTGTCGAGGGTGGGGATCAGGCCGTCGCGACCGGAGGTCCGGGTCGAGCATGTGAGCTTCGGACGGCGCCACGTCATCCACAACTACGGCCACGGCGGCGCCGGAGTGAGCCTTTCCTGGGGCTGCGCCCATGAGGTCCGCGACATAGCGGTCGGCCTGATCAGCGCCTAGCGGCCCTCCGAGGGGCGGGAACTTTCGCGGCCGTTACGATGCCGTCGGCGCCCGGACAAGGCACTATTGGCCCCCGGTTATCGTAAGTTCAGGTACCGACCGGATACCGTGGGCACAGTCGACCCTGCCCGGGTGGTGGAACGGCAGACACAGCCGCCTTAAAAGCGGCGGCCGAAAGGCGTGCGGGTTCGAGTCCCGCCCCGGGCACCCGAAGCGCCCGTACGCTGTCGTGGTTGGATGCCCCGCTTCGCGTACCCGTGCCGGGCAGCTGGGAGCCCTTGGCTGATCAAAAAGGTCCCAGGCTCCCGATGTTGATCTTCGCGTCACTCCGTCAAGATTGCGCTGAATCGTGCCTGGAGTCCCGATCGCCTCCGGTCGCTCCGGCGTCCCCGGCGGCCATTTGCACACCGGCCGGCGGCGGTGGGTAGATCCACGGCCGCGATGCCGTTGGCGCACAAGCGCGACGCGCGCACACCAACACTGCCTCATTTCGAGCCGCCGCAACGCTTTCCATGGGCCCCGGGTTCGTGAAGTGCGCCGCTGTTCGCAATCCGGGTCGGGTGAATCTCCCTTGTGGACAGACGATGAGAGGGCCATGGGTGCGCGGCGACGCGAAGGTGAGCCGCCGGAGGATTTATCGATGCGTGAATCGGGTCCATGAACGGAGGGCGGCTCGATCCTCGGGCAGGCGGCGAGGGGCCCGTGGGCCCGTGGCGGGTTCAGCTGGCTTGCGCGACCCTCGGGCGGCCCGTCCGTACCCGCCGCGATGATCGCCTACCACGCGTCGGCCCTGCGACTGGTGGCGGACGAGTAGTCTGAACTGACCAGGGCAGATGTCCTAGTGGAGGCGACCGTGCGAAGTTCCAACCCGATACTCAACCGCCTGGGCAACGTCGCGCAGGCCGAGCGGACGGCCCAGTCGCCGACGCAGGACTACGCCGTGCCGCAGGGCTATACCGCCCAGCCCGGATACGGGGCGCCGCAGGGCTACACCGCCCCGCCTGGTTACACCGCCCCGCCTGGTTACACCGCCCCGCCTGGTTACACCGCCCCGCCTGGTTACACCGCCCCGCCCGGATACGGCGGCGGCTCCGGATCCCCATCGCTGATCACGCCCATCGGGGCCAGCCGCGCGATGACCCTCGACGACGTGGTGACCCGGACCATCATCCTGATCGGACTGACCGTGGTCACCGCCGCGGTCTCCTGGGCGACCCTGCGCACCGGCGCCGTCGTGGGGCTGGCCGTCGCCGGATCGGTGATCGCCGGCCTGGTGCTCGCCCTGGTGGTCTCCTTCGCCCGGGTCACGAACCCGGTGGTCATCGCGCTGTACGCGGTCTGCCAGGGCGTCGTACTCGGCGTGGTGAGCCGGGAGTTCGAGCAGGTCTACCAGGGGATCGTGGTGCAGGCCGCGGTGGGCACCCTCGGCGTGTTCGCCGGCATGGCGGTGCTTTACCGGTTCCGGGTGCTGCGGGCCACCCCCAAGTTCGCGAGGTTCGTGATCGGCGCGCTGTTCGGCGTTGTCGTACTCAGCCTGATGAACCTGGTGTTCTCGCTGTTCGGCCACAACCCGGGCCTGGTCGCGTACGGACCGACCGACCGCCCGAGCGGGCTGGCCATCGTGTTCAGCCTGGTCGCCATCGTGGTTGGCGCGATGACGTTCATCCTCGACTTCGACATGGTCGAGCGTGGCATCCGGTACCAGTTGCCGGAGCGGTACGCGTGGTATTGCGCCTTTGGCATTCTGGTGGGCCTGATCTACCTGTACTGGCAGATCCTGCGGATGCTCGGATACCTGCGCCGATGAGCGAACAGGATCTGATCCGCTCGGTGGATCGGTTGGTGGACCAGGTCGCGCAGTGGACGCCGGCGCGCTGGGCGGCCTCGGGCGGGTCGCGGGCCGTCACCATGCACGCCCTGGCGCAACGGCTGGCCGACATCGAGGCCGGGGTCACCGGGCACCCGAGGCACGAGGTGCCCCGGCTCGCCAACGATCTGGTGCTTCCGGATCAGGTGCGGGTGACCGCGCGGGACCTGCTGGCCGCGCGCCCGTCCGCCGAGGTGTTCGCCGAAGCCGCCAGGGCGGTCGCCGAGACGCGATCCGCGCTGGCCGAGCTTCGGCCGTAGCGCCTTAATGCTGTGACGACGCTGTGACGCCGTAGCGGAGCGAGTGGGAGCGGGCCGGCCCGAGGCGGGCCGGCCCGGCATGCTCAGGAGAGGCGCTCCAGCACCATCGCCATGCCCTGGCCGCCGCCCACGCACATCGTCTCCAGGCCGATCGTCTTGTCGTGCCAGTCCAGCGCGTTGAGCAGGGTGCCGGTGATCCGCGCGCCGGTCATCCCGAACGGGTGCCCGACCGCTATCGCGCCACCCATCACGTTCAGCTTCTCCAGCGGGATGCCCAGCTGCTGATAGGACGGGATCACCTGGGCCGCGAACGCCTCGTTGATCTCCACCAGGTCGACATCGTCGATGGTCATGCCGGCGCGGGCCAGCGCCTGGCGGGACGCCTCGACCGGGCCGATACCCATGATCTCTGGCGACATCGCGGTGACGCCGGTCGAGACGATCCGGGCCAGCGGGGTGATGCCCAGCTCACGGGCCTTGGTGTCGCTCATGATGACCACCGCGGCCGCGCCGTCGTTGAGCGGGCAGCAGTTGCCGGCGGTGACCCGCCCGTCCGGCCGGAACACCGGCTTGAGCCCGGCCACACCCTCCAGATTGACGCCCGCGCGCGGACCGTCGTCCCTGCTGACCACCGTGCCGTCCGGCGTGGTGACAGGGGTGATCTCGCGGGCCCAGAAGCCGTCGGCGATCGCCTTCTCGGCCAGGTTCTGGCTGCGCACCCCGAACTCGTCCATCTCCTGGCGGGTCACCCCGCACAGTTGCGCCAGGTTCTCCGCGGTCTGACCCATGGCCAGGTACACGTCGGGCACCTCGCCGTCCTCGCGGGGGTCGTGCCACCCGGCGGTCGCCGGCGAGCGCCCCTCGGCTCGCTCCTTGGAGCGACCGCGCGCGCCGTCGAACAGCGGGTTCTCCCAGCCGCCACCGACCAGGGCCTGTGCCTCCGGCGGCAGCCCGTCCGAACTGCCCCTGGCGAACCGCGAGACGGTCTCCACGCCGGCCGAGACGAACACGTCGCCCTCGCCCGCCTTGATGGCATGGAACGCCATCCTGGTGGTCTGCAGCGACGAGGAGCAGTACCGGGTCACCGTGGCGCCGGGCAGGAAGTCGTACCCGAGCAGGGTGGCCACGATCCGGGCCATGTTGAAGCCCTGCTCGCCGCCGGGCAGGCCGCAGCCGAGGTAGAGGTCGTCGATCTGCCGGGGATCGAGCTGGGGCAGCTTGTCCAGCGCGGTGCGCACGATCGTGGCGGCCAGATCGTCGGGGCGGAAGTCACGCAGCGAACCCTTGACCGCGCGGCCGATGGGGGAGCGGGCGGTGGCGACGATGACGGCTTCAGTCATGACCGCAAGGTTACCGCCCGGTAGGTATAGGAGCCACCTTCGGCACCCGCGCCGTCCCCTTTCTGCCCCTTGATGTCTTGACATGGCTCGATCGCCCCACGTGTGATGGTCCACGTGCCGGGGGAGGGCGGCGATCAGCGCACGTATGGCCGATCCGTCCCGGTGGGAACCCGGTCAAACCGAAAGGAGTTCCATGCGGCCTCACTCAGTCCGCAGAGCGCTGATCACGATCGGCGCCACGGCTCTCGTCGTCCCGTTCCTGGGCGGCGTGGGCGCATCCGCATCACCCAGCGACCGGGTGTCCGTCGCGGGCGCCACCCCAACCTGGGCGACCTCGGCGAGCCTCGCGGGTACCCCTGCCGCCTCGGACCAGGTCTCCTTCACCGTCGCGCTGCCGCTGCACAATGCCGCCGGTGCCGACCTCCTCGCCCAGCAGGTCTCCAACCCGAACAGCGCCCAGTACCAGAGCTACCTGTCGCCGGCACAATTCAACGCCCGGTTCGCCCCGACCGACGCCTCGGTCGCCCGGGTCAAGAGCTTCCTTTCCGGTCAGGGCATCACCGTCACCTCGGTGGCCGACGGAAACCGGTGGGTCTCCGCCAGCGGCACCGTCGCCCAGGTGAACAAGGCTTTCGGCACCGTCATGAAGACGTACTCGCTGCGGGGCAAGCGGCTGCGGGCACCGTCGACGGCGGTGTCCGTGCCCTCGTCGGTCGCGCCGGACGTGGCGCAGGTGACCGGGCTGGATGACAGCGCGCTGCTGCGCAAGCCGATGAGCGTGAGCATCCCGGACGACGGCAGCATGCCGTCCGCTCACCTGGTCACGCCGGGCGCCACTCCTCCGCCGCTCGGCCAGTGCTCGACGTACTGGGGGCAGCACAGCCAGACCGTGCCGGACGCGTACGGCAAGACTTCCGTGCCGACCAACATCTGCGGGTACTCGCCGCAGCAGTTGCAGGGGGCGTACGGGGTGGCTGCCGCGATCAAGGCCGGGCAGAACGGCCACGGCGTCACGGTGGCGATCATCGACGCGTACGGGTCGCCGACCATGCAGTCCGACGCCAACGCGTACGCGACCGGCTTCGGGCAGCCGGCGTTCAAGGCCGGCCAGTACAGCGAGACGCTGTTCCAGCCGTTCAACCTGCAGACCGAGTGTCAGGGCGAGGCGGGTTGGAACGGGGAGGAGACGCTTGACGTCGAGGCGGTACACAGCCTCGCGCCGGGCGCGACCGTCCACTACTTCGGCGCCCAGAACTGCGACGACGGCATCGACGCGGCGCTCAACTACGTGGTGCAGCACCACTCCGCGGACATCGTCAGCAACTCGTACGGCAACGCCGGCGAGGAGTTGCCGGCGGACGAGATCCAGCTGGAGCACTCGATCTTCCTGCAGGCGGCGATCGAGGGCATGGGCATGTACTTCTCGTCCGGCGACGACGGCGACGACGTGACGGTCGGCGACACCACCAAGGCGGAGCCGGACTACCCTGCCTCCGACCCTATGGTCACCGCCGTCGGCGGCACCAGCCTCGCCGTTGACAAGCACAACAACTACCAGTTCGAGACCGGCTGGGGCAGCGACCGGGACGTCATCAACTACGCGACCACCCCGGCGTCCTACACCTCCCCGCTGCCGGGGTCGTTCATCTTCGGCGCGGGCGGCGGCACCAGCTTCAACTTCACCCAGCCGGCGTACCAGCGTGGCGTCGTGCCGGCGAGCCTGGCGAAGAAGAACGGCAGCACCGCGATGCGGGTGGTGCCGGACGTGGGCGCCATCGCGGACCCGTACACCGGCTTCGCGGTCGGCCAGACGACCGGCGGCGTGTTCGGGCTGCGCCCCGTCGGCGGCACCAGCCTGGCCTGCCCGGTGTTCGCCGGCATCCAGGCGCTGGCCAGCACCGGCCGGCGCCACGCGATCGGGTTCGCCAACCCGCTGCTGTACTCGCTGCCCTCGGCGCTCTACCGCGACGTCACGCCGTCGAAGACGCCGATAGCCGTGACCACGACGAACGCATCGGGGACGGTCACCCTCGACCGCGACACGTCGCTGACCACGGCTCGCGGGTACGACGAGGTCACCGGTCGCGGCTCACCGCTCGGCCTGCTGTTCCTGCTCGCCGAGCGGCTGCTGTAAGGCTCACCGCGCGAAGAGAGTGCCGGCCGGCGTCATCGGGAGGTGACGCCGGCCGCCTCCGCTGTCGCGGGGTACAGGGCGTGCGCCCAGACCCGGTACCCGTCGGCGGACGGGTGGAACCCGTCGTGGCACAGGGTGCCGGCGTCGGCGCGGAACACCGGGCCCACCTGCCGGGCCAGGTCGACGGGTATCCCGCCGGCGGCCCGTACCTCATCCAATTGGGCGTTGGCGACCCCGCGTCCGATCAGCCCCACGATCTGGCGCAGCGGCGGCGCGAACGCGCGCACCGCGCCCAGATCCGGGCAGGTCCCCACGACCACGGCCACCTCCGCGTCGCGCAGGCGGCGTACCGCGCCACCGAGGTGCGCGGCGGAGCGCCGGGGCCGGTGCGGCCGCAGCGCGTCGTTGGCGCCGACCAGGATCACCGCCACGTCCGGCCGGTCGCCGACCAGCGCCCGGGCGACCTGGGTGGCCAGGTCCTCCGCCCGCGAGCCGGACACCGCCACGCTGGACACCTCGATGCGCCGACCGTCGCGCTCCGCCCCGCCGGCCAGCAGCTCGGCCAGCCGCCCGCCGACCGTGTCGGTGACCCGGTCCACGCCTACCCCCAGGGCCGACGAGTCGCCCAGCAGCACCAGCCGCAGGGCGGGTGCGCTGGCCGGGCCGACCGAGGTGCGCATCCCGAGGGTGAGATCGGGCCGCGCGTACCGGCGGGTGCGCGCGGCCAGCACCTCGGCGGCCAGTAGCGCGATCCCGCCGACCGCGCCGGCGATCACCGTGATCGCGGTCGCCCTGCCCAGTTGCCTGCCAACCTGCCTGACGATGCCCATCCGCGTGCTCCAGTCCGCTGTCTCACTCCGCCGCTGACCGTGCCGGCGTGGAGTGCGCCGTCTGCGGATCGTGTGGCCGCTCGGTGAGCTGTCGTACCCGGTGTCGCAGCTGCGCCCACCGGCCGGCCGGCCCAGTTTCCCTGCCGGCGACCCGGGCGCCGCTGACCTCGGTGCCGGCACGGTCGACCGCCTCCACCGCTGCCTGCGCCAAAGACCGTACCCCCTCGCCGTGGGAAAGGCTCGGCTGCGCCTCCGGCGCCTCCCGCAGGGCGGCGACCAGGCTGGGCAGTATCGCGGCCGCGGCCGACGCGTACCCCAGGGCGGACGGGTGGAAGCGGTCGGAGCTGAACATCCGCTCCGGCGCGGCGGCGAACTCCGGTCCCAGCAGGTCGCCCAGGGACACCGTGGACGCGCCCGCCTCGACCGCCACGATCGTCTGCGCGGCGGCCATCTCCCGGCTCCACTGGCGCACCACCCAGCGCAGCGGCTGCGCGATCGGCCGGATGGTGCCCAGGTCCGGGCAGGTGCCGACGACCACCGCGATGCCCGCCTCGCGCAGCCGGCGCACGGTCTCGGCCAGGTGCGCGACCGCGACGGGCAGCCGGACCCGGTGGGTCACGTCGTTGGCGCCGATCAGGACCACCGCGAGGTCGGGCTGCCACTCGATCACGGTCTCCCGCTGCGGAACCAGGTCGGCGGACTGGGCCCCGACCACCGCCATGCTGCGGACCATCACCGGCCGGTGCAGCCGCTCGGACAGCCCCGCGGCCAGCAGCGCGCCGGGCGTCTCGCGGGGCAGCTCGACCCCGTACCCGGCGGCCGACGAGTCGCCGAGGATGGCCAGCTTGATCGGGATCTCACCGGCCGCCTCGGCGGCCTCGGCACCGTACACGCCGTCGCAGCGCGGCGGCGGCGACTGCGCGATGCCGATGGTGCGCCGGGCCAGCTTGGCCTGACCGATCAGCGTGCCTGCGGCCAGCACGCCCACCAGGCCGACGCCGCCGCCACCGTACGCGGCGGCGACGGCCATTCGACGTACTCGCTCGATTCGCCCCATGTTCGCCCCCTGAACGAGACCTCCACACCTCATCTGGATCTTCAAGGCTAGCTCTGTCGTCGCCGAATGTCGGTCACATTTTGGCCGAACAGGGGTCTGATCAGCGAGTTTGCCCGGTGAGTCCGGTTGGCGCAGGGGTCTGGGCCGCCCGGGGTGGGGTCTCAGCCGGTCCGGTCGGGGCCCGCCTTGGTGATCTTCATGCGCAGCAGCACCCTCCGGTCCCGGACCATCGCGGCCCGGTAGTCGTCCCAGTCCGGGTGTTCGCCGGAGATCTGGCGGTAGTAGTCCACCAGGAGGTCCTCGGCCTCGGGCAGGTCGACGACCTGGACGGTGCCGTCAAGCTGGACCCATCGGCCGTAGAAGCCGTCCGGGAACACGCACAGGTACGCCCGCGGGTCCCGGCGCAGATTCTTGACCTTGTACGCCGTCTGCCGGCTGCTGATCACCGGGCAACCCGCCCCGTCGATCCCCACGAGCACGGGACTGAGCTGCGGGGTTCCGTCCGCCCGCCAGGTGGCCAGGACGGCGTGGTGCTGGGTGCGCAGCACCTCTACTGCCTCATCGAGCTTCATGCGTCAAATTTTGCCCCGTTGGGCACTATGGGGTCGGGCACTCGTCCGCAGACGCACATTAGGGAGGCCGGCCATGGCGCGATTGGGTCGCAAGGCGGCGCTGACCGCACTCTGGGCGGCGCTGCGCAGCTCGCACCGCGGCGGGCCGACGCTCTGGCAGCGCCTGATCGCCCTGCCCCGGCTGCTCGGCGCCACGCTGACCGGCCGGTACGACGGCAAGTGGCGGGTCTTCAGCATGGCGCTGGCCGGGCTCTACATCGTGTCCCCGGTCGACCTGGTTCCGGAGCTGTTCTTCTCGTTCTTCGGCCTGGTGGACGACTCGTTCGTGGCGGTGTGGCTGGCCGGCGCGCTGCTGTCGGAGACCGAGCGCTTCCTGGTCTGGGAGCACCGGCGCACCGCCGGATCGATCCCGCGCCGCGTGCGGGTGCGTTGAGCGGTTCGGTCTACGGCGATCGGCCTGTGGCGATCGCGCGGGCACGGGTGCGCCGCCGCACTACACTCGCCGCGTGCGCTACTACGACAACGTCGTCGAGTTGATCGGCAACACGCCGCTGGTACGGCTGCGTAACGTGGCCGCCGGCCTACCGGCGATGGTGCTGGCGAAGATGGAGTACCTCAATCCGGGCGGCAGCGTGAAGGACCGGATAGCGGTACGGATGGTGGACGCCGCCGAGAAGTCCGGCGTGCTGCGCCCGGGCGGCACGATCGTGGAGCCCACCTCGGGCAACACGGGAGTCGGGCTGGCCCTGGTCGCGCAACTGCGCGGGTACCGGTGCGTGTTCGTGTGCCCCGACAAGGTGTCGGAGGACAAGCGCAACGTGCTCAAGGCGTACGGGGCCGAGGTGGTGGTCTGCCCGACCGCGGTCGCGCCCGAGGACTCGAGGTCCTACTACAACGTGTCGGATCGGCTGGCCAACGAGATCCCCGGCGCGTGGAAGCCCGACCAGTACAGCAATCCGAACAACCCGCTGTCGCACTACGAGACCACCGGCCCGGAGATCTGGGAGCAGACCGAGGGGCGGATCACCCACTTCGTCGCCGGGGTGGGCACCGGCGGCACGATCTCGGGCACCGGCCGGTACCTCAAGGAGGTATCCGGTGGCCGGGTCCGGATCATCGGCGCCGACCCGGAGGGCTCGGTCTACTCGGGCGGCTCCGGCCGGCCGTACCTGGTCGAGGGCGTCGGCGAGGATTTCTGGCCGATCAACTACGACCGGGACATCTGCGACGACATCATCGAGGTGTCGGACAAGGAGTCGTTCCTGCTCACCCGGCGGCTGGCCCGTGAGGAGGGGCTGCTGGTCGGCGGCTCGTGCGGGATGGCGGCGGTGGCCGCGACGCGGGTGGCGGAGCAGGCCGGCCCGGAGGACGTGGTGGTCGTGCTGCTGCCCGACGGCGGGCGCGGGTACCTGTCGAAGATCTTCGACGACGGCTGGATGGCGCGGTACGGCTTCCTGTCGGCGGGTGGCGCCGAGTCGACCGTGCGGGAGTTGTTGGAGTCCAAGGGCGGCAAGCTGCCCGAGCTGGTACACGCGCACCCGACCGAGACGGTTCGCGAGGCGATCGACGTGCTGCGCGAGTACGGCGTCTCCCAGCTGCCGGTGCTGAAGGCCGAGCCGCCGGTGGTGACCGGCGAGGTGGCCGGCTCGATCTCGGAGCGGGAACTGCTGGACGCGGTGTTCACCGGACACGCGCACCTGCACGACATGATCGAGCCGCACATGGGGCCGCCGCTACCGATGATCGGAGGCGGGCAGCCGGTGTCGGAGGCGGTCGAGCTGCTGGAGAAGTCGGACGCCGCCCTGGTGCTGATCGACGGCAAGCCGCGGGGGGTCATCACCCGGCAGGACCTGCTGGCGCACCTCGGCGATCGCTAGCGGCCGCGCTCAGGCGCCGACCAGTTCGGCCGGGATCGCCACCACGTCGACCAGGGCGCCCTTGCGCAGCACGGTGATCGGCAACCGGGTACCGATCGCCGGGCCGAGCATCAGGCGCTGCAGCGCCTGCACGTTCTCCACCGGCCGGCCGCCGGCCGTGATGATCAGATCGCCCAAATAGAGCCCGGCGTGCCCGGCCGGGCTGCCCGGCACCACCTCGACCACGCGCAACCCCACCCGGCGCCCGAGCCGGGCGGCCACCGGGGGCGGCAGCGGGGCGGGCGCGCCCGCGACCCCGAGCCACGCCCGGCGGACCCGTCCGGTGGACAGCAACTCCGAGATGATCTGCCGGGTGGTGGAGTTGATCGGTACCGCGAGGCCCAGCCCGTACCCGGCGACCGCGGTGTTCACCCCGATCACCAGGCCGGCGGAGTCGGCCAGCGCGCCACCGGAGTTGCCCGGGTTCAGCGCGGCATCGGTCTGGATGACGTCGTCGATCAGCCGGACGTGCCGGCCGTCCTGGGCCGGGATCGAGCGCCCCAGGCCACTGACCACGCCAGCGGTGACCGAGCCGGCCAGCCCCAGGGGGTTGCCGACGGCCACCACCAGTTGCCCGATGCGCAGCCCTTCGGCGTCGCCCAGGGCGGCCGGGGGCGCGCCGATCGAACGGGCGCGCAGGACCGCGAGGTCGGCCAGCGGATCGGCCCCCACCACGTCAAACGTTGCCTCGGTACCGTCGCCGAAGGTCGCGGTACCGCCGGTCGCGCCCGCCACCACGTGGGCGCTGGTCAGCAGGAAGCCGTCGTCGGTGAAGACGACCGCGGATCCGGCGCCGCCGCCCCGGGCGGTGCGCACGGACAGCGCCGCCACCGAGGGCAGCACCTTCGCCGCCACGGCCGTGACGACCTGGCTGTACGCGTCGAGAGGTTCCATGGCGGTATCAACGCCCGGCGATACCCGGGCCATGCCGGCCCGGGCTTCGCTGTGCGCGTAACTATGTAATCGCGATAGATGGCGAAATTACGCCGCGAGGCACTCCTCGGGCAGCTCGAACCAGCGCAGCTCCTCGAAGTGCGCGGAGATCCGGTCACCGGGGCGCGGCGGTTGCGGCAACCGCTCGCCTTCGCGGCCCGAGAGGGTCGCGAACAGCTTCCGCGCGCCGTCCAGGTAGCCGGCCAGCGCGCCCTCCGGCGCCTGCTCGTGGCGGGCCGGGTAGCGCAGGACCCCCTCGGCGTCGTACTTCAGCTGGTCCAGCCGCAGCGGCGGCTCGACCAGGCCGGCGCGGTGCCGCCACAGCCCGGTGTCCGGCTCGAACCGGTAGTCCGGCAGCAGCAGCCAGCCGTACTCGGCGATCAGGTTCACCGCCTCGACGATGTACCTGGCCACCGTGTCGGAGATGAAGTACGTGAAGCTGACCCGTACCCAGCCCGGCTTGATCCCCTCGCAGCCGGCGATGATCTCCTGCTCGTACCGGTGCGAGCGCTCCAGGTCGATGCCGAGCAACCGGTGCCCGTACGGCCCGGCACACGAGCAGCCGCCCCGGGCCTGGATGCCGAACAGGTCCGACAGCAGCGACACCACGAAGTTGTGATGCAGGTACCGGCCGCCGGGCCGGCGGATCACGAAGGACACGATGGACAGCCGCTCGGCGTCGGGGTTGCCCAGGATCTCGATGTTGGGGCTGGTCCGCCAGGACTCGAACGCCAGCCGCAGGAAGCGCTCCTCGGCCGACTTGATCGTGGGTACCCCGACGGACTGCTTGAGCGCGAAGACCAGCCCGGCCCGGATCGACTCGATGATGGCCGGGGTGCCGCCCTCCTCCCGCCGCACCGGGTCAGCGATGTACCGGTGGTCGGTGGCGTTGACGTAGTCCACGGTGCCCCCGCCCGGCACCGTCGGCACCCGGTTTCGCAGCAGCTCGCGCCGGACCACCAACACGCCCGGGGTGCCGGGGCCGCCGACGAACTTGTGCGGGCTTAGGAAGATCGCGTCCTTGCCGGCCATGTCGATGTCCACGTACGGGCCCGCCGCCGCGAAGTCCCAGAACGACAGCGCGCCGTAACGGTGCAGCAGGGCGGTGATGGCGCCGGAATCGCTGAGGATTCCGGTGACGTTCGAGGCGGCCGAGAAGGAGCCGATCTTGAGCGGTCGGTCGGCGTACCGGCGCAACTGGTCCTCAAGGTCCGGGGCCGAGATGTGCCCGTCCGCGTCCTCGGGGATGACCACGACGTCGGCCAGTGACTCCCGCCAGGGCAGCTCGTTGGAGTGGTGCTCGAACGGCCCGATGAACACCACCGGCCGCTCGTCCGGCGGGATGGCGGCGGACAGCCCGTACCGGTCGTCGAGGTTGGCGGGGATGCGGATGCCGAGGATGCCGATCAGCTTGTCGATGGCGCCGGTCGAGCCCGAGCCGGCGAAGATGACCAGGGTGTCCTCGTCCCCGCCGACCGCGTCCCGGATGATCTGGCGGGCGTCCTCGCGCAGCCGGGTGGTCTGCAGCCCGGTGCCGGACGACTCGGTGTGCGTGTTGGCGTACCGGGGGAGCACCTCGTTCCGGATCACGTCCTCGATGAATGTCAACGACCGGCCGGACGCCGTGTAGTCGGCGTAGGTAACCCGGCGCGCCCCGTACGGACCCCACATGACCTGGTCGTCCCCGATGACGGAGTCCCGGATCCGGGCCAGTAGTGAACTTTCTTCTGGTGCCATGCCGGCCTTTCTACCCGCCGATTTCACGTTCGGCGAGGCCGGTCGCGAGTCGGTTGCGCAGCGCAGGTAAATGGACACTGACTGCTACTTTGATCACCGCTCGCGGTTGGGGCCGCCGGTCGGGTGAACCGGCGGCCCGCGCGCTTCCCGTTACCGGATCAGCTGCCGTAGACCTGGAATTCGTAGAGCGAGTACCCGTACGCGGTGGCCCGCGCGGTGCCGTACATCCGCACGTACCGGCCCGAGCCCGTCACGTTGAGGGTCTGGACCCCGCCCGTACCGCCGGTGGTCGAGTAGATCGACGTCCAGGTGCTGCCGTTGGTCGACGTCTGGATCTGGAACGCCCGGCCGTACGCGGGCTCCCAGTTCAGCACCACCCGGCTGATGCTGTGCGTGGCACCCAGGTCGACCTGAAGCCACTGCGGATCACTGAACGCGCTGGACCACCGGGTACCGGTGTTGCCGTCGGTCGCGTTGCCGGCCGGGAACGTCGCGTTCTCCGTGGACGAGGCGGTGGTCGGGTGCCCCTGGGACAGCAGGGAGCCACCGCCGCTCCCGCCGCCACCCGGGGTGCCGGCGACCGAGAACTCCCACAGCGAGTAGCCGTACGCGGTGGCCCGCTGGGTGCCGTACACCCGGATATATCGGCCGGTGCCGCTGACCGCGAGGTCGTCGGTGCCGCCGTCACCGGTCGTTGTCGAGTAGATGGTGGTCCACGTCGAGCCGTCCTGCGAGGTCTGAAGCTGGTACGCCCGGGCGTACGCGGCCTCCCAGTTCAGGGTCACGTGGCTGATGGCGTACGACTGGCCGAGGTCGACCTGAAGCCACTGCGGGTCGCCGAACGCGCTCGACCACCGGGTGCCCGTGTTGCCGTCGGTCGCGTTGGCGGCCGGCGTGCCCGCGTTCTCGGTCGACGACGCCGTGGTCGGCCTGCCCTGCGCGATGTTGTTGCCCGGCGGAGGCTGCGTGCCGCCGCCGCCCGGAGCCTTGTTGTACACGGCCACCCAGTCGATGTTCATCTGGCCGCCGGAGATGGTGGACGCGTTCGGACCGCCGCCGAACGCGCCCGGGAAGCCGCCGCCCATCGCCAGGTCGTAGATGATGAAGAACGGGTGGTCCACCGCGTTCGCCCAGGTGGTCGCGTCCACCCGGTTCGAGGAGATGGTGAAGTAGTTGACCCCGTCCAGGTACCACCGGATCTGCTCCGGCGACACCGACCGGTCGATCTGCACGGCGTAGGTGTGGTAGCCGGTCTGGCAGCCGGAGCAGGCGTGCTCGCCGCTGCCGATGCCGGTCGACTCGTTGCACACGCCGCCCGGGTTCGTGCCGCAGTGCAGCGTGCCAAAGACCGAGCTGCGTCCGTTGATGTCCTCCAGGATGTCGACCTCGCCCGAGGTCGGCCACGGCGTCCCGGTGCGCAGCGGCGAGCCGAGCATCCAGAAGGCCGGCCAGTACCCGGCGCCGTTGCCGGTATTCACGTTCGGCTGCTGGATCGACGACTCCATCATCACGACGCCGCCCGGGGGCGCGCCGAACGTGGCGGCCTGGGTCTCGATGCGCCCCGAGGTCCAGCCGGTGCCCGGGTTCGTGCCCGAGTGCAGCGCCTTGAGAACGAGGTGACCGGCACCGTCCTGGTACACGTTCGCGGTGCTGTTGGTCATCGTCTCGATCTCACCGGTACCGAAGCTGCTGCCCGGGCCGGTGTCGTACTTCCAGTTTCCGGCGTCCACCCCGGTGCCGGAGGCGCCGTTGAAGTCGTCGCTCCAGGTGAGGCTGAATCCGGACGGGGGAGCCGGCACCGCGGCGGCGGCCGGGGCGGCCGTGACGACCGTGGTGGCCACCGTGGCGGCGCCGGCGAAGGTCAGGGTGCCCGCCACCAGGACGATGGCGGAGGCCCCGGCCCTGATGCGCGATCCGGCCCGGGCGCGGGCGGGACCGCGTTCCGGGTCGTCGAGCGTTCGCCTGTCAGACATGGTTCTCCCTCATGAAGAGCCGATGAGTGCGATCGGGTGTGCACACCGGCCGCCAAAGCCGCTCGGGCCCGGGCGGCGCGGTGCCGGGTGAGACCGCGGTATCCGCACCGGCGTCGCGCGGGACGGCGGTGCCCGATCGTCGGTGCCGCGCAGGGGGACGGGCTCGCCGGACCGGCGGGCGGCGCGGCAGTGCCGGAGGGGACGGTCTCACGGCTTGTCCTGCCTGTCGTGTGGAGTTAGGACTGATGGCGCCGCGGTTCAGAGAGCGCTCTCTATTGGTATCGGTAGTTGTACGCTCGTCGCCAAATAGTGTCAAGTATATCGATGCCTCGGCGGCATTGGGCGTGGCCGGATCGCAGCGGTGGCCCAAACTGACGTGATCACGCCGGGCTGTGGAGATTGAGAGCGCTCTCTTTTATAAGCGTCCGATCGGCACCCTCGACGACCGTTGTCCCGCTCCGTTGGCGCCTGAGCCGGCAGCGGCGCACCATGACGATCTGTGAGCGGTGACAATCCAGCACTCCGGCCGGCCGATGTCGAACTCCGGCGGGCCGGTACGCCGGACGCCGGCGCCGTGGCCGAGGTGTGGCTGCGCTCGTACCGCGCGGCGCTGCCGACGGTACGGCGGGCGCACTCCGAGGACGAGGTGCGCGCTTGGGTGCGCGACGTTCTCGTACCGGAGCACGAGACCTGGGTGGCCGTCGCCTTCTCGGCTGTGGCCTCCTCGGCCGTGGCCTCCTCGGGCGCCGGGTCAGTCGTCGTCGGGATGATGGCGCTGGACGACGGCTGGGTGGATCAGCTGTACCTGGACCCGTCGTGGCGCGGCCGGGGCATCGGCGAGCGCCTCCTCGACCTGGCCAAGCGGCGGCACCCGGGCGGGCTGCGGCTGTGGACCTTCCAAGTCAACGCCGCCGCGTGCAGGTTCTACGAGCGGCACGGTTTCGTGGCGGTCGAGCGCACTGACGGCGCCGGCAACGAGGAGCGCGAACCCGACGTGCGCTACGAATGGCGGCCGGCCCGGTAGCGATCCGGGCACGGCCGCCGTGCCGCTCAGCTCTCCGAGTACTGGTAGTAGGCGCCGTAGATGTCGACGAGCAGGTCGACCGTCGCACCCCCGCCGTTGTAGAGGGCGATCGCACCGTCCGCACCGACCGGCGTGATGGTCATGTTCGCCGCCGTCTGGCCGCCCGTGAAGTCGACGCTGGAGGCGGTCGGGCGCGCCGCGCCATCCGGATACGCGGTGATGTACCCGGTGGAGCTGGGGTTGGTGGCGATGAGGTCGACCTCGACGGCGGACACCCCCGACGCCGGCGCGTCGACGAACGAGGTCACCGGCAGCACCAGCGTCTGGCCGGACTTCAGCTTCGCGATGTGCCCACCGGTGCCCAGTCCGGACCGGGTGTCCAGCGCCCGCTGGGGCTCTTCCGACGGCAGGAAGACCGCGCCGCTTCCGTGATCGCTGTAGTAGCCGAGCAGGTCGGCGACGAAGTCGGCGGTACCCGGCCCGGAGTTGTACAGCACCACCTTGCCGTCGGTGAGGGGCACCACCACCAGGGCGGTGCCGGTCTGACCGGCTGCCCAGTCGGCATCGGAGATCCCGGGTCGCGTGGTGCCATGCCCGTACGCGGTCACGAAGCCGGCCGACTTCGTGTCGGTGATGGTCAGGTTCATGACCACCGCCGTGGCGTCGGCCGGTACTCCGCTGACCCCCGCGACCTGCAGGGTGACCGAGCCTCCGGACGGCACCGCGCCGGGCGACCCGCCGAGGGTGGTACGGGTGTCCAGCAGCCGGACCGGTCCCTCGGGGTGGTAGCTGTCCGTGCCCGGTCCCTGCGTCTGGATGCCGATGGTGTCGATCAGGAGGTCTATCGGACCGCTGCTAGCGTTGATGAAGTCGATGTTGTTGCCGCGAGAGATGCGGACGACGACGTGATTCGCGACGGTCTGCCCGGCGGTGAAATCCACGTTCGACGTGGGGATCTGCGTGGCGTGCTCGACGGCGACGAGATATCCGTTGGCCTTCGGGTTGGTAACGGTGACGTTGAGCAGCACCGCCTCCAAGCCCGAGTTGGACGCCGTTCCCCCGAACAGGACGGAGGGAAGGCTGACCTTGCCGTTGGCCGGAATTCCGTCGCCGCCCAGCGCGCCCCGGCTGTCGTAGACGCGCTGGGGGCCACCGGGACGGGCCTTGAACCCGTCCCCGACGGTCAGCGACGCGTTGGCCTTCGAGGTCCGCCCGAGCAGGTCCGTCACGGTCACCTGTACGACATAGGTGCCGGTCTGGTCGTACAGGTGGCTCTTCGAGAAAGTGGCGCCGGCCGTCTCGTCCGTGCCGTCGTTGCCGGCGGTCAACGTGTCCTTCCCCTCGCCCCAGTCGACGTCCACTCCCGCCACTTCCCACGGGTCGGCGAGGGAGACGGTCACCTTGCCCTCACCCGGCACGAGATTGGCCTGGCCGGTCGCGGGGTCGGTGACGAAAACTGGTGTCGCGGTAAGGGTGACCGCCGGCGGCGCGGACGTGCCGACCGTGATCGTGCGCGTCAGGGTCTGCCGGGAGCCACTGGTGTCGGTCGCGGTGGTCGTCGCGACGTAGACGCCCCGCGTCTCGTACGTGTGCGTCACCGTGTCGCCCGGCGCGACCGGGGCGGCGCCGCCACCGTCGCCGAAGTCCACCGTTGTCGTGATCGGCTCCGACCACTGGCTCACCGCGGGCGCGCTTACCGTGAACCCGACGGTGAAGGGGGCGCCTGTGGACTGCAGTGCCGATGGTGTGGCGGTCTCGCTCAGGTGCAGCACGTCCTGCACCTCGCGCGCGCCGAGGTCCGGGGCCGACGCCCCGACGCCCGTGTCGGGCACCAGCGGGTCGTTCACCCGCGGGTTTCCGAGCTCATCCGTCGACAGCTCACCGGGTGCGTTCGCGTCGGCCGCGTCGACGAGGCTCACGCGACCATCGAGGTCATGCGCGCCCTGGCCGGTAGCTGAGCGGAAGGCGGCCGCGGTCGGGTAGCTCGTGCCGCCCCAGGAGTACTCGACCGCAGGCGCGGTGACCATGTAGTCGTTGTAGTCGCTGCGCACATTGGCCGCCGAGTCGGCGCTCACGGCCAGCCCGGCCGTGATGCCCGTGGGCGTACAGCCAGTTTCCGGGCCGATCTCGACGGTGTTGTTCTCCACCGTCGCGGACGAGGCGCCGCCGATCGCGATGCCGTTCGCGCACGAAAAGACGCTGTTGCTGGTGACCACGGCATTGGTCGTGCCGCCGATCGAGATCGCGTCCGATCCGGGGACGTTGATACCGACGGTGTTGGTGGTCACAGTGATCCGCGAGGCGCCCGGTGCGACCTGAACGTTACCCGTCAGCCAGGATCGGGACAGCGTCACATCGGACGAATCACCATCGATGGCGGCATCGGTGTCCTGGAGCCCGTCGGTAAGCAGCCCGTCGAGGGTCACGTCCGAGGAAGCCTTGACCTGGATGGTGCTTTGAACCTGGTCCTTCGGCTCCAGGAAGTCGAGCTGATTGACCGCGACGTCGTGCACCCCGGAGAGGGTGAGGGTGCTTTTCAGCGTGGGCTTGGTCGACCCGTACTTGGTGAACGTGATCGGGGCTGTGGGAGTGCCCGAGTGCGTGATCGTTACCGGTGCCGGGTAATCGGAGAAGATCGCTCCCTTGACCGCGACGGTCTGGCCGGCCTGCACCCGGTCGGCGGCGACCTGGATGGAGCACAGCGGTACTGCCTGGGTAGCCGGGCCGGAGTTGTCGCACTGCGGGGAATCGAACACGTACAGGGTGGTCGGCGCGTCCGCGCTCGCCGATGGGTTAGCGGTGGCCGGTGGTGGCGGGCTCACGAGTATGCCGGCGACCAACAGGACCGGGGCGAGCGGCAGCAGACGGCGAGACGGACGCACGTAGTCTCCTCGGATCACGACGATGGCGGACCCTCAGGCGATCCGGGCCGCAGCGGAGTTGATCATAACGATCGACCACCGGGCGGCGGATGAGCCCCGCGTACCATCGCGCGCCTCAACTCAACGGCCGGTGTCGAAGCCGACTCGGTCCGTGACGTATCGGTGCAGGATGGCGGCATGGAACGTGTGCTTGGAGTTGGTGGCTATTTCATGCGGGCCGCAGACCCGGTGGTGCTGGGTGCGTGGTACCGCGATTGCCTGGGCCTCGACGCCGATGAAAACGGACTGTGGCAACAGGAAGCCGGGGTGACCGTGTTCGCGACGTTCGAGTCCGAGACCGAGTACTTCGGCTCCCGCGCCCAGCAGACCATGCTCAACTTCCGTGTCCGCGACCTGGATGCGATGCTCGCGCAACTACGCGCCAAGGGAGCGGACGTGGCCGACGAGACTCAGGACATGGAGGGTGTCGGTCGATTCGGCTGGGTCACCGATCCTGAGGGCAATCGGGTGGAGCTGTGGCAGCCCAGCTGAGTATGGTCGGGCTCGTGCGGCGTCAGTGCGTGGCGGACGTCGTGCGGGCGATTCCGACGGGCAGGTCATGCCGTTCGGGCCGTGGTCGCAGTACCCGTACGGGTTCTCAACCCTGGCACCGGTGCGGTACTTCGGCGCCCGCTCGATGCGGTGGAGCCAGCGCTCGTGGCCGTCCAGCTCGTGCAGCCTCACAGCTGGGATCTGAGGACGTCGACCTCGCAGCCTGGCGAGAACGGGTCGAAGCCGTGCTCGACCAGCCACCGGATGACCACCAGGCTTCGCCAGGACCACCACGCGCGGATCACGTCGAGGTCGACTTCGATGCCGTAGCCGGCGACGACGTGGCCGAGCTGCTCCCCGTGTCCTAGCGTCATGATGGCGAGGTCGTACAGGGCATCGCCTTGGGCCGCCTCGGACCAGTCGATCACGCCCGTGATCTGGTCACCATCGACGAACACGTGGTCGACCTGCAGGTCGCCGTGCGTGAACACTGGCGTCCACGGCCGGAGTGCGGCCTCGGCAAGCCGGCGGTTGCGGGTGATCAGGTCGGTGGGAAGGACGCCGTTTGTGACGAGCCACTCGCATTCGCCGTCAAGGCGCAGTGCCATCTCGTCAAGGCTCCTCCCGGGCCACGGCGGAAGCGGCGCGTCGTGCAGCCTCCTTATGGCGGCGCCCGCCGCGGCCCACGCCGTCGATGACGCGGTCGACGGCTCGCCGAGGCGGCCGAGTGCCGTCCCCGGGAGGGCGGCGAGCGCGAGGACGGGCGGCTTGCGCCACAGGACGTCCGGAGTCGGGATCGGCGACATCGCCATCGCCTCAACCTCGACGTCGGTGCGCCTCTGATCAGCGTCGATCTTCAGAAACACATCGCCGACGCGCAAGGTTGCGCGCTCGTTGTGGGCGACGACGACCGCGACCTCATCCACGTCCGCGATTATCGTCGGCATGACCACCGACGCCACCGAATTTGTCGCGTGCGACCGCGCGACTGACCTCGTCCCGGGGACCCCCGGCCGAGCTAGATCCGGGCAACGTCGACGGGGCGGGTCATCCCGTTCGGACCGTGGTTGCAATAGCCGTTCGGGTTCTTCGCGTCCGAAAGGTACTGCTGGTGGCAGTGTTCGCCGTCGGGCAAACAGGAGTGATCGGTTAGATCAGCGGGACCGGTAGGCGTCGGCGCGGTGTTCGACCGCGGTGACGGTGACAACGAGGTCTTCATCATCGACCTCGTAGAGAACCCGGTACGTGCCGCGTCTGGCCGACCAGGTGCCCTCGAACGGCGGCAGAAACAGGGGCTTTCCGACGCGATGAGGGTCCTCGAGCAGGGTGGTGGTGATGAACTCGTAGACCGCGGTGGCGACTTTCTCGGGTAGTCGGCCAGCCAGGGCCCGCGCCGCCGGTCCAGCGACCCGAAGCCGATAACGGGGCAGGGGACCGGATTCCGTCACTTCGCGCGCCGTGATCGCTTCGCGATGAGCGTGGCGAGTTCATCGGCGTCGAGAACGTCGCCGGCGCTGATGGCCTCACGGGACTCGGCGAGCTGCCGCATGGCCTCCGGACTGGCGAGCACCTCCAGGGACTCCTCAAGCGCGGCCAGGTCGTCGGCCGACATGAGTACGGCGACGGGATGGCCATGGCGGGTGATCTCCACTCGCTCGTGCGTCCTTGCCACCTCGTCGATCAGCTCGGACAGCCGGTTGCGGGCGTCGGTGAAGGGGAGAACAGTCATGCTTGAAGTATAGCCAATAAGTGGCGCGAAGTCTGGGCAGTCTCACTTGCCGGCAGTCGATCATGTTGCACTGACCCACGGCGACAAACGAGGCCATCGGAAACCCGATGGCCTCGCCCGCTGAGAAGATCCGAACCGGTTAGTGCGCGGAACCCACGCGTGCCACGCCGACCGGGCAGGTCATGCCGTTCGGTCCGTGGTTGCAGTACCCGTACGGGTTCTTCGCGTCCGACAGGTACTGCTGGTGGTAGTCCTCGGCGTAGTAGTACGAGCCCAGCTCCCGGATCTCGGTGGTGATCTCGCCGTGTCCGGCGGCCGTCACCACCGGGGCGAACGCGTCCCGCGATGCCTGCGCCTCGGCCAGTTGCTCCTCGGTCGTCGTGTAGATCGTCGACCGGTACTGCGTACCCACGTCGTTGCCCTGGCGCATGCCCTGCGTCGGGTCGTGGTTCTCCCAGAACACCTTCAGCAGGTCGGCGTAGGCCACCTTGGTCGGGTCGTAGACCACCTCGACCACCTCGGCGTGCCCCGTCAGGCCCGAGCACACCTCTTCGTACGTCGGGTTCGGCGTGATCCCGCCCGCGTAACCGACCGAGGTCGAGATGACTCCCGGTACCTGCCAGAAAAGCCGCTCGGCACCCCAGAAACAGCCCATCCCGAAGACGGCCACCTGGGCTCCGGCCGGCCATGGCCCGCGCAGCGGCGTGTCCAGCACCGTGTGGCGCGCCGGCAGCGGCGTCTCGAAGTCCCGGCCCGGCAGGGCCTGGTCGGTGGTCGGCAGGTTCAGCTTCTTGTAACGCGCAAACACTTTGGCGCTCCTTTCGGCCTCCACGTTCAAGCGTGCCGGGGCCTCCGGTATTCCGCCCTTACAAGGCGGTGAACGCCGCCTTGATCCGCTCTGCGGTCTCGGTGGCCACAAGATCCGATTCGTACTTCGTGCGCGGCCAGAAGAAGCCGCGTAGGCCGTCCTTGCGGCGGCGCGGCACCACGTGGGTGTGCAGGTGCGGGACGCTCTGGCTGACCTTGTTGTTCATGGCGACGAAGGTCCCGTCGCCGGCCATCCCCTGCTCCACGGCGACCGCCACCCGCTGGACCAGTCCAAAATATCCCGATATGAACTCTTGGGGTAGGTCGGTCAGCGTCTCGATGTGGGGGCGCGGGATGACCAGGGTGTGCCCGGGGAAGACCGGCCGGAGATCCAGGAAGGCCAGCCCCGCCTCCTCGGACGCGACCATGAACGCCGGGACCGAGCCGGCGACGATGCCACAGAACACACAGTCAGCCACGGCCCGACCTTACGGGTTCCGCGCACCGCCGAGCGCTCGGCCGGCGACGCCGGGGCTGTTCTCCCCGCAGCGCTGATCTTTTTCGAAGGCGCTGCCGCCCTGGCCGGCCTTCTTTCCAAAAGTCCTGGTCGCGGACCGTGGAGTCTTGTCCTCGGCTCCTGCGGCGACCACTAATCTCGCAAGAATGACCTACGGCTTCGACACCCTGGCCATTCACGCCGGCCAGGAGCCCGATCCGCGCACCGGCGCGGTCGTACCGCCGATCTTCCAGACCTCGACCTACGCACAGGACGCCGTCGGGGCTCCCCGCCTCGGATACGAATACTCCCGCACCACCAACCCCACCCGCGACGCGCTGCAGGACTGCCTCGCCGCCCTTGAGGGCGGCAGGGTCGGGCTCGCCTTCGCCAGCGGGATGGCCGCCGAGGACACCCTGCTGCGCACCGTCTGCCGGCCGGGCGATCACGTCGTGATCCCGAACGACGCCTATGGCGGCACCTTCCGCCTCTTCTCCAAGGTCGCCGAGCGGTGGGGGCTTTCCTTCACTCCGGCCCATTTGTCCAATGTGGATGACGCCCGCGCCGCCTTCCAGGACAACACCAGGATCGTCTGGGTCGAGACGCCGACCAACCCGCTGCTCGGTATCGCCGACATCGCCGCGCTCAGCCAGGCCGCGCACGACAACAACGCGCTGCTGGTGGTCGACAACACGTTCGCCAGCCCGTACCTGCAGCAGCCGTTGGCCCTGGGCGCCGACGTCGTCGTGCACTCGACCACCAAGTACGTGGGCGGGCACTCCGATGTGGTCGGTGGCGCGCTGATCCTCAACGACGACGACCTGGCCTCCTCGCTGCGGTACCACCAGAACGCGATGGGCGCCGTCGGCGGACCGTTCGACGCCTGGCTGACCCTGCGCGGCCTGCGGACCCTGGCGGTGCGGATGGAGCGGCACTGCGACAACGCCGAGCGGGTCGCCGAGTACCTGAGCAGGCACCCGAGGGTGACCTCGGTGCTGTACCCCGGCCTGCCCGAGCACCCCGGCCACGAGACGGCGACCAAGCAGATGCGCCGGTTCGGCGGTATGGTCAGCTTCCGGGTCGCCGACGAGCGAGCGGCCATCGCCGTGTGCAACCGCGCACGGTTGTTCACTCTCGGCGAGTCGCTGGGTGGAGTTGAGTCGCTTATCGAGCATCCTGGTCGGATGACCCACGCCAGCGCGGCCGGGTCCGCGCTGGAGGTGCCGGGTGACCTGGTCCGCTTGTCTGTTGGTATCGAGACGGTGGATGATCTGCTCGCGGACCTGGAGCAAGCGCTCGCCTGAGACTCGCCAAAACCGGTCCGGCCCACTCGCCGGGTCGCGCTAACGCCGCCGGAGGTTGCCATGTGGAACGAATCGGGCAGCTGGGTGGGTGCCACGGCCAAGGAGATCTCCCGGGCGGTGCGGCGGGGTGATACCTCCGCGACTCAGGTACTCGCCGACCATCTCGACTACATCCGCGCCCAGCAACCGGTGGTCAACGCGTTCCGGGTGCTGCGCCCCGAGGCGGTGGCCGAGGCCGAGGCGGTCGACGAGCAGGAGGACCTGGGCGAGCTGCCGCTGGCCGGAGTCCCGATCGCGGTCAAGGAGAACACCGCCGTGGCCGGGTTGCCCACGTGGGGCGGCTCGGCCACGGTGCGGGGAGCGGTCGCCGAGACCGATCACGAGGTGGTCCGGCGGCTGCGTGGTGCGGGCGCCGTCGTGGTCGCCACCAGCCGCATGCCGGAGCTGGGGCTCTGGCCGATGACCGACGACGAGACGGCGGTGACCCGCAACCCGTGGCGCACCGACCGGACGCCCGGCGGCTCCTCCGGCGGCGCCGCGGCGGCGGTGGCCGCGGGGCTGGTACCCATCGCGCACGGCAACGACGGCCTGGGTTCGGTGCGGATCCCCGCCGCGTGCTGCGGGCTGGTGGGCATCAAGCCCGGGCGCGGCGTGGTACCAGCGCAGATGTCGGCCGGCGACTGGTTCGGCCTGGCGGAGCACGGCATCCTCGCCACCACGGTGGCCGACGCGACGGTCGGGCTGGCGGTGCTGGCCGGATGGCAGCCGCCCCGGCTCACCGAGCCGACCCACCTGCGCGTCGCGGTCAGCGCACGCAGCCCGGTCCTGGGTGCGGGGGCCGATCAGCCGGCCCGTGCCGCGCTCGCCTCGGCGGCCCGGCTGTTGACCGGTGCCGGGCACGAGACCGTGGAGGCCAGCCCGCCGTACTCGACCCGGCTGGGGCTGCGCGGATTGGCGACCTGGTTCGCGGCGGCCCACCGGGACGTGACCGAGGCCGGCCTGGACGTGGCGGCGCTACAGCCGCGTACCCGCCGGCACGTGGCGATCGGCGGCTGGGTGCAGCGGCGCGGCCTGGTTCGGGACCGCGACCGCGAGGATTGGCGCGCGCAGTGTGAGCAGTGGTTCGCCGGCGGTTACGACGCCCTGCTCACCCCGGCGCTGGCCGGCTCGCCGCCGCCCGCCGAGGACTGGCGCGAGCGGCCGTGGCGCAGCAACCTGCTGACCTCGGTGCGGTACGCGCCGTTCGCGGCGCCGTGGAACCTCGCGGGTCTGCCGGCCGTGGTGGTGCCGATGGGGGTACGCCCGGACGGGCTGCCGGTCGCGGTTCAGCTGGTCGGACCGCCCGGCAGTGAGCTGACTCTGCTGGGCCTGGCCGGCCAGCTGGAGCAGGCGTCGCCCTGGCTGCGGCACGCGCCCGGGTGGCCGCGGCGCGAGTCCGCCACCCCGGCTACCGACCGAACGGCCGGGTGACCATCAGGATCGTGATCACCACTATCAGCAGCAGGACGAGCCCGCCGGAGCCGGCGATCCGGCCCGCGACGGCGTCCAGGCGCTGCTTGGTGGCCAGCTCGGCGGGCGGCAGCGGCGAGGCCTCTTCCTCGCTCTTGTTCGGCTCGCCGGTGCCCGGGGCGGACAGCCGCTCCGGCACGCTCTGTTCGATCATCGAGGCGGCCCGGCGGATGGCCGGCACCGTGTAGCCGGTGGCCAGGCCCATGGTGATGACGTACAGCGTCAGCGAAATGATCACCCACGGGGTCCGGAACGTGTAACGGTCCGAACTGGACAACGCGCCGACGCCGAGCAGCGCCACCAGCAGCGAGCCGAGCCCGAAGCGCGCCAGGATCCGGCCGGCCCAACGGGTGTTGTCGGCATCGTGCCGCCGGATCGCCCGGTAGCCGAGGAAGGCCGCCAGCGTGAACGGCCCGATGAGCAGGACCGCCGCCAGCACGTGCAGCGTCACGATGAGTTTGTACACGCCGTCGATCCTAGGCCCCTGTCCCGTTGTTCGCGCTCATCACGAGCCCTGAGCCGCATGTCACGCCAGATCGATGAGGGTCCGGCCGGAGGCGGGTGCGAGGATCTGGCCATGACGCTGGACCTGGTGACCATCGAAGACGTGGAGCGGGCGCGGAAGCTGTTGGCCGGCGTGGTCCGCCGGACGCCGCTGGAGCCGTGCCGTCAGCTGACCGCCAAGCTGTCCGGGCCGGCGTGGCTCAAGTACGAGAACGTGCAGCGTGCCGGCTCGTACAAGGTGCGCGGCGCGTACACCCGGATCGCCCGGCTCAGCCCGGGGGAGCGGGCCGCCGGCGTGGTGGCGGCCAGCGCCGGCAACCATGCGCAGGGGGTCGCCCTGGCCGCCGGGCTGCTGGGTACCAGCGCGACTGTGTTCATGCCGGTCGGTGCCCCGCTGCCGAAGGTGTCGGCCACCAAGGGGTACGGCGCCGAGGTGCGCCTGGTCGGTACGACGGTGGACGAGTCGCTGCTGGCGGCGCAGGAGTACGCCCGGGCCGCCGGTGCGGTGTTCATCCACCCGTTCGACCACCCGGACGTGATCGCGGGGCAGGGCACCGTCGCGCTGGAGATCCTCGAGCAGTGCCCGGACGTGAAGACGATCGTGACCGGGGTCGGCGGCGGCGGGCTGATCTCGGGCATCGCGGTGGCCGCCAAGGCGCTGCGGCCGGACATCCGGGTGATCGGTGTCCAGGCGGCCGGGGCGGCGGCCTACCCGCCCTCGCTGAGCGCCGGGCACCCGGTCCGGCTGCCCCGGTTCGCGACGATCGCCGACGGCATCGCGGTCGGTACGCCGGGCGAACTCACCTTCGCCCACGTCAGCAAGCTGGTCGACGAAATCGTCACGGTCTCCGACGAGGACATTTCTCGCGCCCTGCTGATGTTGATGGAGCGCTGCAAGACGGTGGTGGAGCCGGCCGGCGGGGTGGGGGTCGCGGCCCTGATGGCAGGGGTGATCAAGGTGGAGACCCCGGTCGTGGCGGTATTGTCCGGCGGCAACATGGACCCGCTACTGATCCTCCGCGTGCTGGAGCACGGGCTGGTGGCGGCCGGCCGGCACCTGCGGTTCACGGTCCGGTGCGTGGACCGCCCCGGCCAGCTGGCACTCCTGCTCGGTCAGATCGCCGAGCAGGGTGCCAACGTCGTCAGTGTGGAGCACCAGCGCCGTGATCCCCGGCTGCGCCTGGGCGAGGTCGAGGTCGATCTGTCGGTGGAGACCCGGGGGTCGGAGCAGTCCGACCACCTGGTCAACGCGCTGCGCTCGGCGGGCTACACGGTGACTTTCGGCGGGTGACCCGCCGGCCGGGGTCAGCCGCCGAACGGCTCGAACTTGACCACGGTCACCGCTATGTCCGCGCCGCTCGGGGCGGTGTAGCTGACCGAGTCGCCGGGGTGGGCGCCGACGATCGCCTTGCCGAGCGCGGACTCCGGGCTGTACACGGTGAGGTCGGTGGTCGACGCGATCTCCCGGGAGCCGAGCAGGAACGTCTCGGTGTCGTCCTTGTCCTCGTCGAAGTAGATCGTCACCACCATGCCGGCCGCCACCGCGTCCGCACGAGGAGCCTCACCGACCTGGGCGTTGCGGAGGAACTCCTGGAGGTACCGGATGCGGCCCTCCTGCTTGCCCTGTTCCTCGCGGGCGGCGTGGTAGCCGCCGTTCTCCCTGAGGTCTCCCTCTTCCCGGCGGGCGTTGATCTCGGCGGCGATCACCGGCCGGTTCGCGATCAGCTGGTCGAGCTCGGCCTGGAGCCGGTCGTACGCGTCCTGAGACAGCCAGGTGGCCGCGCGATCGGTGGTGGACACGCGTTCTCCTCGGGATGGACAATCGGAATCTTCTACGGTACCAGCGCCCTGGTTAGGTCGGGGCTACCGAACGCGGCCCCTTGGGGCATTTACCCGGCACTACAGCCTAGAACGCTCACGGAAAAGGCCCGGGCGCTCGTCTTCAGCGAGTAGTCGACCTGGACGTCTCCGCCCGCCGGCACGGAGATCTGGGCGTACCCAACCTCGTTGGATTGCTGGTCCGTGGCCTGCACCCGGCACACGGCCGGGTCGGTGTCGGCCTTGCTCACCTGGAGCCGCAGGTTGACCTGCTGAGCACTGATTACGCTGAAACTATCTACAACCGGCTCATAATTATTCGAATCACTATATTGCCCGTAAAGCTTCAGAGCGATCCACATAAAAGCAGCCAACACCGGCACCAGCAGCACATACATGAGCCAGCGACGGCCCCGTCGCGGCTCGCGACGATGGCCGTATCGGCCGGGCGGGAATACTGGCGCCGTTGTGGTGGTCACGATGATGCGGGCCTCGAAAAGTTGTCGGATGGTTGGGCAACAATTGTCGAGTCCATCATGGCAGGCGTCGCCGCCTGCCACGCACAGTGGCAGGCACGTGGGTAAAAGCCGGCCACGCACAGTGGCTAGGCACGTGGGTGAAGCCGGCCACGCACAGTGGCAGGCACGTGAGTGGATCTGCTCGGCCACAGCGAGTGGCGGGCACGTGAGGGTAGGAGCTCTGAAGTGGCCGAGCGGTTGCGGCTGATGGCGGTTCACGCGCATCCCGACGACGAGTCGAGCAAGGGCGCGGCGACCATGGCGCGATACGTCGCCGAGGGCGTCGATGTGCTGGTGGCGACGTGTACCGGGGGCGAGCGCGGCAGCGTGCTGAATCCCAAGATGGACCGCCCCGAGGTCTGGCGGGACATCGCCGAGATCCGCCGGCGCGAGATGGACCGGGCGCGCGAGATCCTCGGCGTGCGGCAGGCGTGGCTGGGATTCGTCGACTCCGGCCTGCCCGAGGGCGACCCGCTGCCGCCGCTTCCGGAGGGGTGCTTCGGGCTTCAGGACGTCGATGAGGCGGCCGAGCCCCTGGTCGCGCTGATCCGGGAGTTCCGGCCGCACGTGATCATCACGTACGACGAGAGCGGCGGGTACCCGCACCCGGACCACATCATGACCCACAAGATCTCAATGGTCGCGTTCGACGCGGCCGGCGACCCCGAGCGCTACCCGCTGGCTGGCGAGCCCTGGCAGCCGCTGAAGCTCTACTACCACCGGTGGTCGCACGCGAAGATGATGGCCCAGCACGAGGCGCTGCTCGCCGCCGGCATGGAGTCGCCGTTCACGGAGTCCATGGAGAGGTTCTCGAAGCGCCCCAACAACGACCACTTGATCACCAGTCGGGTGGTCTGCGGCGACTATTTCGAGACCCGTGACGACGCCCTGCGGGCGCACGCAACCCAGGTCGACCCGGACGGGTTCTGGTTCCGGGTCCCGATGGACGTCCAGCGGGAGGTGTGGCCCACCGAGGACTACCAGCTGGTTCGCTCCCTGGTCGACAGCCCACTGCCCGAGGACGACCTGTTCGGCGGCGTGCGAGAGACTGTCGGAGCGGGCGTAGGCTCGTCCACGCAGTAGGAGCCGGTGAGCGGCGTGCCAGGCATGCCGGCTTGCGAAAGGAGGCCGGCATGCTCATGTTTCTCGCCCAGGGTCCCGCGACCCCGCCACCGGCGCAGAACAACTTCGGCGACACCCTCGGAGATGGCGTCGCCGGCCCGACGGCACTGTTGATCATCGTGCTCCTCGGTATCGGGACGGCCCTGCTCATCCGGAACATGAACCGGCACCTCAAGCGGCTTCCCGACCGGTTCCCGGTCGCGGCGAGCGGTGCCGCGGCGGGCGGCGGGATCCAGACGGCCGGCGCGGCCGGGGTTCCCGGGGCGGGGAAGGGCGGCACCCCGGCCGGGAGCGGGTCGGCGGGCGCCATGGAGTCCTCCGGTTCGGCCCCGGCGGCGGCCACCGGCCTCGCCGAGCGAGGCCCCGGCCCGCGGGCCGGGGTGGAACCGGCGACCGCACCAGCGGAGGCCACCGCACCGGCCCCGAGGTCCGCCGAGTCTCAGGCGCCGGCCTCGCGACCGGCCGGATCCCAGGCGCCAGCCTCGCGGCCGGCCGAGTCGCAGGAGCCAGCAGAAGCGGCGCCGGAGGCGTCGGCGGCGGGTGAGGCGGCGTCCGGCGAATCTCGCCCGGAATAGCGATTTTTGTCGCTGTCGGCTCTGCCGGTGGCCCCCCGCCAACCGACGGGCGGTCAACGATCGGCCGGTCGATCTCGTAGATCGGTCGGGAGGTCCGAATATTCCGACTTCGGTGCACGCACCGGGGCAAAGTGACAAGGTTCGTAGCTGACGTCAGACCCTTTCGTGCCTTAGCCTTCCCAGGGGCCACAAGCCTCTGATCAAGATCGGCGAAGGGGCGATGTCAAGTGACGAACTACGATGTCTGCCGCCCTGTTTGCCGATTCCGCACCCGGGTCGGATGGCATAGGGTCATCCAGGCAAGGCGCGATTCGTGCTGCCGCCGGCCTGGAGGGGGCGATGCATGATGAGCCCCGCTGATCGTCGTCGCCTCACGGGCAGGGTGCGGGCGTTGCTCGTGCGGGCGGCCCGTCCGCCCGACCCGGTGGCCAAACCCCGCTGGGCCGGCCTGCTGTGCGGCCTGGTCACCGGTGCGGCGTTGGTCGCGATCGCCATCGGACTGGCCATCGACCCGCTCTCCCTGGGCACCTCGACCGATTTCGTCCGGCTCGCGGTAGTGATCGCCGCTGCCGCGACCGCGGTCATCGCCGGGGTGCGGGTGAGGGTCGGTGGCAGCTACCTCTCGCTCGGTTGGGGCGAGGCGGCGTTGATCGTGGCACTGTACCTGATCCCCGTGGGTTGGGTACCCATGGCCATCTTCCTCGGCGTCGGCCTGGCCATGGTCGTGCTCCAGTTCACCCAGGAGCCCCGCAGCGCGCGCCGCATGCTGTTCAACGCGTCGAGCCTCGCCCTGTCCGGCGCGGTCTCCGCCTCGGTGGCCCAGCTCATCGCGCCGCCACACCTGGCCGCCCTCTCCCTGCCGGTGGCCGCCGGGCTCGTCGTCGGCGCTCCGATCGAGACCGTGGTCAGCATCGCGCTGAGCAGCGCCTCGGTGAACACGCGCACGGGCACGAGCTATTACGCCGTGTTCGTGCGGGCCATCCACGGCAAGCTCTACATGCTGGTCGGTAACGTGACGCTCGGCCTGCTCATCGTGGCCCTGGCCGGTGCGGACGTGGGCTGGCTGCTGGTCCTCGCGCCGATGCTGTGGCTGCTGCGCCAGGCCTACGCGTACCGGCTGCGCGGCGACGACGAGCGGCGCGGCTGGCGGCTGTTCGCCGGTGCCACCCGGTCGCTGAACCGGCTGGACGAGCGCGGGGTGGTCGAGGCCGCGGTCGCGGGCGCCGCCCGGCTGTTCGCGGCCGACGGCGTCGAGGTGCTGATCCTGCGCCCCGGTCCGCAACCGCGTGTCGCCGCCTCCGGCCCGGGCCAGCCGGGTGGGGCGGGCGAACGGCCAGACGGCCCCACCGAGGGGGTGCTGTGGCGCTACCGCGGCGGCCGGGGCGTCGAGCTGGTCGTCACCGTCAGCGCGGCGAGCGGGCTGCCCGCCCAGCCGACCGACGGGGATCGGGTGGCGGCACGCCCGCTGCTGGTGGGCGGGGCGAGCATCGGAGAGCTCCGGCTGAGCTTCGGCCGGTCGGTCCGGCTGACCCGGCGCGAACAGATGCAGCTCTCCGCCTTCGGTGATGCCCTCGCGGCCGCGTTGCACGACGCGACCTCGCACCGGGAACTGCGGGAGATGACCGCGCGCAGCTCCGAGGACGCCCTGAACGACACGCTGACCGGCATCGGTAACCGGGCGGCCCTGCTGGCCAAGGGCGACGCCGCGCTGCACGGTCTGGAGCGCGACGGGCTCGTGGCGTTCCTGCTGCTGGACGTCAACCAGTTCAAGGAGGTCAACGACACGCTCGGCCACGCGGCAGGCGACGACCTGCTGCGGGTGACCGCCCGGCGGCTCGACTCGGAGCGCCGGCCGGGCGAGTTGGTCGCGCGGCTGGGCGGTGACGAGTTCGGCATGCTGCTGACCGACCTGCCCACGGCCGCCGGGGACGAGGCCGCGGCGCTGGACCACGCGCTGCGCCGGGCCCGGGAGCTGGCGGACCTGCTGGGCACCCCGACCCGGGTGTCGGGGGTTCGGCTGGCCGTGGAGGCATCCATCGGCGTGACGGTGGCCGCCGCGGGCAGCTGCGACATGGGCGAGTTGATCCGGCGCGCCGAGATGGCGATGTACCGGGCCAAGAAGGACGGTAACGGCTCGATCGCCTGGTACGACAGCTCCGGCGACGCGAGCAGCACCGACCGGCTGGCGCTGCTGGCCGAGCTGCGCGAGGCGCTGGGCTCCTCGCAGCAGCTGGTCCTCGCCCTGCAGCCGGTCGTGGACCTGAACAGCGGCGCGCCGACCGGGGTCGAGGCGCTGATCCGCTGGCGGCACCCGCGCCGGGGCGAGCTGGGGCCGGGCGAGTTCATCGACGTCCTGGAAAACAGCGAGCTGATCGCGCCGTTCACCCGGTACGTGCTGGAGAGGGCGGTGGCGCTGGCCGCCGACTGGGCGGCGCAGGGCCTGTCGGTACCGATCTCGGTCAACCTGTCCGCGCGCAGCCTGCTGGACGTACGGCTGCCGGGCGAGATCGCGCAGCTGCTGGCCAGGCACCGGGTGCCTCCGCACCGGCTGATCCTGGAGATCACGGAGACGGTGGTGGTACCCGAGTCGAGGACCGTCACCGAGGTCCTGAACGCGCTACGTGAGGTGGGCGTGCAGCTGGCCGTCGACGATTTCGGCACCGGGTACTCGTCGCTGACCTTCCTGACCCGGGTGCGGGTCGACGAGGTGAAGGTCGACCAGAGCTTCGTCGCCCGGATGGCGGAGTCCCCGGAGGCCATGGCGATCGTACGGACCACCGTCGAGCTTGCCCGGGAGCTGAACCTGCGGGTGGTGGCCGAGGGTGTGGAGACCGCCGAACAGCGCTCCGAGCTGGCCCGGCTGGGCTGCGACTCGGCGCAGGGCTATCACTTCTTCCGCCCGATGGCGGCGGAGAAGATCTCCGGGGTGCTGCACCAGCTGGTCCGCTCCTCCCGCGGCAGGGTGATTCCGTTCCCCCAGGAGGGCGCCTCGTAGGGTTGGTCCATGGCCAACCGACTGGCGGGCTCGGCATCGCCCTATCTCGAACAGCACAAGGACAACCCGGTCGACTGGTGGCCGTGGGACCCACAGGCGTTCGAGGAGGCGCGCCGGCGGGACGTTCCGGTACTCATCTCGGTCGGGTACGCCGCGTGTCACTGGTGTCACGTGATGGCCCACGAGTCGTTCGAGGACCAGGACGTGGCCCGGCTGCTCAACGAGCGCTTCGTGGCGATCAAGGTGGACCGCGAGGAGCGTCCGGACGTGGACGCCGTCTACATGACCGCCACCCAGGCGATGACTGGCCAGGGCGGGTGGCCGATGACGGTCTTCGCCACCCCCGACGGCGAGCCCTTCTTCTGCGGCACCTACTTCCCCCGGCCCGCGTTCACCCAGCTGCTCGGCTCGATCTCAGAGGCGTGGCGCGACCAGCGCGACGCGGTGCTGCGGCAGGGCGCGGCGGTGGTCGAGGCGATCGGCGGGGCGCTCGCCACGGCGGGCGGGGCCGCTCCGATGAGCGCCGAGGTGCTGGACGCGGCGGCGTCCGGGCTGTCCGACGAGTTCGACGAGGCCAGGGGCGGGTTCGGCGGCGCGCCGAAGTTCCCACCGCACCTGAACCTGCTGTTCCTGCTGCGTCACTACCAGCGCACCGGCAGCGAGCGGTCGCTGGAGATCGTCCGGCACACCGCCGAGCAGATGGCCCGGGGCGGCGTGTACGACCAGCTCGCCGGCGGCTTCGCCCGGTACAGCGTGGACGCGACCTGGACCGTGCCGCATTTCGAGAAGATGCTCTACGACAACGCACTGCTACTGCGCGTGTACACGCAGCTGTGGCGGCTGACCGGTGACTCGATGGCGGCCCGGGTGGCCGCGCAGACCGTGGAGTTCCTCGGCGCCGGCCTGTCCGTTCCGGAGGGCGGCTTCGCCTCCGCCCTGGACGCTGACACCGAGGGCGAGGAGGGCCTGACGTACGTGTGGACCCCGGCCCAGCTGAGCGAGGCGCTCGGCGAGGCAGACGGTGCGTTCGCGGCCGACCTGTACGGGGTCACCCCACAGGGCACCTTCGAGCGGGGCTCGTCCGTGCTGCGGCTGGCCCGTGACCTCGACGACGAACCCGACTCGTCCCTCGCCACCCGCGCCGCCGCCATCCGGACGCGGCTGCACCAGGCCAGATCCGCCCGGCCGCAGCCGTCCCGGGACGACAAGGTGGTCGCGGCCTGGAACGGGCTCGCGGTGACCGCGCTGGCGGAGTACGCGGCCCTGCGCCACGACCCCGACGCGGCCCGCCTGGCGACCGCCGCGGCCACCCTGCTCGCCGAGCGGCACCTGATCGACGGCCGGCTGCGCCGGGTGTCCCGCGACGGCGCGGTCGGGCGCCCGGCCGGGGTGCTGGAGGACTACGGGTGCGTGGCGGAGGCGTTCTGCGCGATGCACCAGCTCACCGGCGAGGGGCGCTGGCTGGAGCTGGCCGGGCAGCTGCTGGACGCCGCCCTGGCGCACTTCGGGGACGGCCGTGGCGGCTTCTACGACACCGCGGACGACGCGGAGGCGCTGGTGTCCCGGCCGGCCGATCCGACCGACAACGCGACCCCGTCCGGCCTGTCCGCGATGGCCGCCGCGCTGACCGCGTACGGCGCGCTGAGCGGGCAGGCCCGGTACCTGGAGGCCGCCCAGGCGGCGCTGGCCACCGTGGTGCCGGTCGCGACCCGGTTCGCCCGGTTCGCCGGGTACTCGTGTGCCGTGGGCGAGGCGCTGCTGTCCGGCCCGTACGAGATCGCGATCGTCGCGGCGAGCGGCGACCCGCGGGGCGCCGTTGATGGTGCCGGCGGTGGTGCCGGTGCCGGCGGCGAGCTGCTGGACGCCGCGTGGCGGCTGGCCCCGCCCGGGGCGGTGATCGTGGCCGGCGCGCCGGACCGGCCGGGAGCGCCGCTACTGCGGGATCGGCCCACGATCGGGGGTGCGCCGACGGCGTACGTGTGCCGGGGGTTCGTCTGTGACCGCCCGGTCACCGACCTGGCGGCCCTGGAGGCCCAGCTCCGCGGCTGAAATCACGCTTTCGACCACGCGGGGGGCTTCCGTTGTCTCTGTAGTCGTGTAACTCTGTAATCAGAGTAACGACTGCAACGGAGGTCGCCATGACGCGCGAGCATTTCGGGCCACCCTGGGCGCGGGCCGGTTCCCGGGGGGAGCCTCCGGCCGCCGACGACGCCGCGGCCTGGATCGCCGGGGCAATCCCGGATGACTGGTTCAATGGCCGCCCCGAGGTGACCATCGACCGGGACGAGATCGTGATCGTTGGCCGGCTGCCCGAGCCGGCGCTCGGCGACGGCGCCACGGACGCGGAGAAGACCGCCGCCGAGGCGGGCCGGGTCGCGAGTTTCCGCGAGGGGACCCGGGACCGCCGGATCGGCATCGCGCAGCAGCTGGAGCACCGGTACCGGCGCAAGGTCGCCTGGGGCATGACCTGCGGCGGCACGTCCGAGCTGTTCACCACGCTGGCCGCGCCGACCATGACCCGGCTGCGCCAGCCGGAGCGGCAGGTGCTGGACACCCTGGTGGACGCCGGTGTGGCCCGGTCCCGGTCGGAGGCGCTGGCCTGGTGCGTGCGCCTGGTGGGCGAGCACGCGGACAGCTGGCTCGGCTCGCTGCGCGAGGCGATGGGCGCGGTCGACGAGCTCCGCAGGCAGGGTCCGTCGCTGTAGGTCCGTCGGAATCCGGAGGTCTGTCCCGATCTGGAGGTCTGCCGGGGTCTGGAGTCTTTCGGGACCTGTAGTTCTTCGGGACCCCGGGGCGGTCCGAGTTCGCCCGGTCCGGTTTTGTCCGGCGAGGCGGGACCGGGCGGTTCGGCCGCTACCGGCAGGTCAGCGTGGTCCGGGCGCTACGTGGCAGGTCAGGGTGGGCCGGGCGCGGCGGGGCGTTAGGCTGGCGGCCAAGATGGATACCCGAACCGGTCTGCCCGTGGTCGGCATGGTGGGCGCAGGGCAACTGGCCCGGATGACCCACCAGGCAGCGATCGCGCTCGGACAATCCCTGCGAATCCTCGCCGCGTCCCCCGACGACGGCGCCGCCCTGGTCGCCACCGACGTCCAGATCGGCCACCACACCGACCTCGATGCGCTGCGCACCTTCGCCAAGGGCTGCGAGGTGGTCACCTTCGACCACGAGCACGTGCCCTCCGCGCACCTCGAGGCACTGGAGGCCGCCGGCGTCAACGTGGCACCCGGCTCGGCCGCGCTGCGCTATGCCCAGGACAAACACGCCATGCGCGAGCGGCTGACCGAACTCGGCGTGCCGGTACCGCGTTGGGCGAAGGTGGGTGGGCCGGCCGACGTCGCCGAGTTCGCCGCCCGCACCGGGTGGCCGGTCGTGGTCAAGGCGGTGCGCGGCGGGTACGACGGGCGGGGCGTGTGGTTCGTCGACCGGGGCGACCAGCTGCCCGAGGTCGAGTTGATCGTAGAGGAGCGGGTGGCGCTGCGCCGCGAGCTGGCGGTGCTGGTGGCCCGGTCCCCGTTCGGGCAGGTCGCCGCGTACCCGACGGTGCAGACGGTGCAGCGCGAGGGGATCTGTGTCGAGGTGCTGGCCCCGGCGCCCGACCTCGATCCGGAGCTGGCCGTCGAGGCGGAGCAGCTGGCCATCCGGCTCGCCACCGAGCTGGGAGTCGTGGGGCTGCTCGCGGTCGAACTGTTCGACACCGGCAACGGGCTGCTGGTCAATGAGCTGGCGATGCGCCCGCACAACTCCGGGCACTGGACCATCGAGGGTGCCCGTACCTCGCAGTTCGAGCAGCACCTGCGCGCGGTGCTGGACTACCCGATGGGCGACACCGGGCTGACCGCGCCGGCCGTGGTAATGGCCAACGTGCTGGGCGGGCAGCCCGGCGGTATGTCGCTCGACGAGCGGCTTCACCACATGTTCGCCGCGGACCCCGGGATCAAGGTGCACCTCTACGGCAAGCAGCCGCGGCCCGGCCGCAAGATCGGGCATGTCACCGCGCTGGGCGATGACATGGCGCGCACCCGGGAGCGGGCCGTCGCCGCGGCGCGCTGGCTGCAGGACCAGGTACCGATGCCGGACACCCGAGCGGGGGGTTCATCGTGAACGTAGGCGTGATCATGGGCAGCGACTCGGACTGGCCGGTCATGCGGCAGGCCACCGACGCGCTGTCCGAGTTCGGGGTCGAGTACGAGGTGCGAGTGGTGTCCGCGCACCGTACGCCGCACGAGATGCTCGACTATGCCAGCCAGGCGGCCGGTCGGGGCCTCAAAGTGATCATCGCGGGTGCCGGCGGCGCCGCGCACCTGCCGGGGATGGTGGCCGCGGCGACCACCCTGCCGGTGATCGGGGTACCGGTTCCGCTCAAGTACCTGGACGGCATGGATTCCCTGCTGTCGATCGTGCAGATGCCGGCCGGGGTACCGGTGGCCACCGTGTCGATCGGCAACGCGCGCAATGCCGGCCTGCTGGCGGTGCGGATGCTCGGCATCGCCGACCCGAGCCTGCTCGACCGGATGGCGGCCTACCAGCGAGACCTCGTCGCGATGGTGGCGCACAAGAACGACGGCCTGCGGGAAGAGCTAGCGCAGACGACCGAACGCGCCTCGTAGCCGCTGGATGTCCCGGCGCCGCTTCTCGAAGTTGGCGCCGAGGCCGACCAGCGCCGCGCCGACCAGCGCCATGACCGTCCACATCAGCGCGGTGGTGGACACCACCGCGAGTTCATGCAGGGCGGCGATGGCCAGCGTGATCCCGCCGATCAGCACCGGGGCCTGCTGCCGGCGCCACGACCCGAACACCAGGGTGGCGGCCGCGCCCACGATCAGTACGCCCCGCCGCAGCGGGGTCTCGTTGGTCATCAGCACGATCACCAGGCTGGGCAGGAACGCGGCGACCAGGGCCACCCCGTACGCCAGCCAGCTTGAGATCTCCGGGTGCCGGCGCGTCTGCAGGTACCCGATGACCAGCGCTGCCAGCGCCACGGCCAGCGTGTACGCCTCCGGCAGCGCGACCTTCGACACGTACATCAGCAGCCACCAGGCGGCCACCTCGTGCGCGCAGGCGAACCAGATCAGCGCGTTGCGGTACAGCCGGGGGCGGTTCGGGCGGGAGGCGGCGATCGACAGCACGGCGCCCCAGGCGCAGGCGAACGCGGCCAGGTGCGGCAGCGATCGGGCGGCCAGCGCCAGCGCGAGGACGGCACCGGCGTAGGCGCTCGCCTCGACCGTGATGGCCTCGGACAGCGCCTCGGGCCGGCGCAGCTGGGGCAGCAGCGAGCCGACCACCAGCATCGCCCCGGCGACAAGCGTGACCAGGAACGCCGACCAGTACACCGGGAGCCCGGCCGCCAGCCCGACCACCAGCGCCAGCAGGTGTCCGGCGAACGCGGTGACCAGCCAGCCGGTCACCCTTGCCGAGCGGGCGCGGCCCCGCAGCGCGGCGACCACGCCCGCGACGGCGGTGATCGCCAGCGACCACAGCGTCACGGACTGGGTGGCCAGGCTGCCGGCCAGGCCGGCGCCCCCGGCCAGCAGGCAGATGATCAAGACCAGCAGGCGGGCCGGGCGCTGCGGCGCGGCCTCGGTGACGCCCGCGGGCACCGCGGTCAGCGCCAGCCCCAGCCCGGCCAGTACGGCGACCGCCAGCGCCAGAATCGGCCCCGCCGGCCATCCCATCCGCAGCGCGGCCGGGCCGATCAGCAGGGTGATCGCCAGGCCCGGGATGACCACCGACACCGCCCGGCGGGTCACCACCCTGCGACGGCCGCCGAAGCCGACCGCGCCCAGCGCCCCGGCCAGGGTCAGGATCAGCGCGGCGACCACCGAGTTGGCGTCGCCGACCCAGTCGGCGAACGGGCCGAGCGCGTGCAGCGACGAGTCCGGCGCGCCGGCCCAGACCGAACCGAGCCACCGGTACGGGCCGATCAGCGCGGCGCCTACCGACGGCGCGAGGGCGACCGCCGCGAGTACCGTGGCCGGACCGGCCGCGAGCCCCAGCACATGCCCGGTCCGGCGCTGCGGGGCCACCGACTCGTCGGCCCGCCCGGTCCCGCGCAGCGCGCGGTGCCTGGCGTCCACCGCCGCACGCCCCAGCTCCGCCAGCACCGCGAGTAGCGCCGCGGCGGCCGCGTACACGCCCATCGGCAACGCGGTGGGGATGGTGGCGACCGCGATCGCGGTGCCGACCAGCGCCACGCCGGCCGTGGCGAACGGCAGGAAGGCCCCGGCGTTGACCCCGGCCACCAGGGCCAGCGCCAGGCCGGCGCAGAGCGCGGCGAGCGCCCCGGTCAGCGCGAAGGCCCACGGCGCCCCCGAGGCGAGGGCCAGGCAGGCGACGCCGGCCGGCAGGGTGGCCAGCGCCACGGCCACGGCGGAACCGCCGATCAGCACCAGGTGCCCGGCGTCCGGATGGGCGCGCAGGGCGGCGCCGGCCGCCCAGGCGACCCCGCCCAGGATCAGGGTGGCCGCGAGCAGGGTCTGCGCGGTGGTGTCCGCCCGAACCAGGCTGGCGCCGATGGTGTCGGCGAACAGCACGGTGGCCATGGCGTACCGCGCCCAGGCCGCCTCGCGCACGGTGCTGCGGCCGGCGGCGATGCCGAGCCCGGTGGCGGTGACCCCGCTGAACAGGATCGGGGACCACCACGCCAGGTCGAGGGCGGCGGGCACCGACAGCGCCGCGAGGCCGACCGCGACCGCGCCGACGGCGTACGACGACGGCGCCGGTAGCGCGATGGTGGCGGCGGCGGCCAGCAGGAGCAGAGCGAGCGGGATCTGCACGCCGAACGGGCCGGAGACGTGGGCGGACCAGTGCGGCAGGTCGGTGTGCCAGACCGGCGGCAGCGCGGCGAGGGCGGCCAGCGCCCCACGCACCGCCTCGACGCCGGCGATCAGCCCGACGACGATGCCGACCAGACTGCCGCCCACGATCGGGCCGCGCCGCCACGCCTGGGGCATCGCCCAGACGCCGGCGGCGAGCAGCAGCACCAGGATGGCGGCCGTGGCCAACTGGTACCCGGGCACGAGCAGGCCGGCGACCCGGGCGATGGCGGCCACCGACGCGGCCGTGACCGCGGTCGCCGCGATGTCGGATCCGCCGGCCAGCCCGGCGGTGGGCAGGCTCAGGTCCAGCCACGGCGCCAGGCACAGCAGCACGGCGCTGATCAGGAGCAGCGCGGCGACGCCGATGTCGACCAGCGGGACCCCGCCCGCCACGAACGCGGCGATGGACACGGCCGCGGTACCCAGCGTGCTGCCGGCCACCAGGAGGGGAGCCGGGCGCTCCCGCGCGACCTGCGCCACGGCGGCGGCGGTGAGGGTACCGGCGACGGCCACGAACGCGGCCGCGAGCACCGGTACCGGGCCGGAGCCGGCGCTCTGCGCGGTACCGGCGGTGGCGAAGGCGACCGCGCCGGGCAGGGCGAAGGCGGCACCGGCCCAGCCCGCCTCGGTGGCCCGTTCGGCCTGGGCACCCAGGGAGCCCTCGGCCAGCCGGGGCGCGACACCGATCGCGGCCCCGGCGATGGTGATCCCGGTCAGGGCGAGCGCGGCGGCGTCCGGCCGGGCCAGTGCCACCCCGACCGCGTAGCAGCCCACGATCAGGGCGGCGACGATCCGTACCCAGGAGGCCCGCCGGGTCGGGCTGATCAGCGCGTACGCGCCGAGGGCCGCCGAGGCCAGCACCAGGATCAGCGGTACGGCGGCCCACGGCAGCGCCAGACCGGTGGGTACCAGGAGGAGCGCGAGGGTGAGCCCGGCGACGGCGCCGTCGGCGCGGTCCCGGTTGGGCAGCATGGTGACCGCCGCCGCGGTGAGGATCACCGCGGCGAGTGCGAGCTGCCCGCTGTGCGGACCGGCCGAGGTTGCCACTGCCCGCGCGTACCGGCCGAGGTCGGCGTGCCAGGCCGGGGTGGCGGCGCGCAGCGGCGCGATGATCGCGTCGAGGCCGCGGGCGAGCAGCACCAGGCCGAGCACGCCCGCGCACAGCGCCCCGGCCAGCCGGGGACCCTGGTGCGCCAGTCCACCGAGCAGCCGGACGGCCAGCCCCGCGACGAGGATGGCGATGGCCGTCATCACCAGGCCCCAGCCGGGCAGCATCACCGCGCTCACCCGGCCGATGGCAAGGATCACTGCGGCGGTGGCCAGGCCGGCGGCGGCGTCGGGCAGGGGCCGACGGCGCAGGCTCAGCCCGCCGCCGAGGCCCACCGTGGCGGCGAGCAGCAGGCCGGCGGCGCCGCCGAGCGCGACGGTGGTGGCGTGGGCGCCGGCGAGCGTGACCACTCCGCAGACCACGGCGGCGAGAACCGCCAGGCCGTGCAGCACCCACACCGCATCCCGCAGGTACGGCGTGCCCTCCGCGGCGTGCTTGTTGACCTCGGCCTCGGCCTCGATCTCCTCTAGATCGATGATCGTCCCGGTGGGGCGGCGGACCACGCGCCCCAGGCGGTGGCGCAGCACCAGCGACAGGGCCAGGTCCTGCGCGGCCACGGCGGCCAGGATCGCCGACCACCCGGCCACGCCGTGGATCACGCCGGCGAGCAGCAGCGGCAGCACGGGCTGCAGCAGCAGCATGGCGGCGAACCGCGGCGCGACCAGGTGGCTGATCGTCCGGTACCCGGCCGCCACCCCGGCGGTGGCCAGGCAGATCAGGCCGCCGAACGCGGCGGCGGGGATCCCCGCCGCGGCCGGCGCGCCGGTGGCCCAGACGGCGGACCCGTCGAGGAGCACGAACAGCAGGCCGACCGAGGCCAGCGTCTCGGCGGTCGAGACGAGCCCACGCCGCGCGATCGGCAGCGGGGCGGCCAGGATGGCGGCGGCGAGCAGGGTGAAGACCGCGACCCGGGCACCACCGTGCAGCTCGCGCAGCAGGTACCCGGTGCCGGTCACCGCGAACAGCAGGGCACCCAGCCAGAGCAGCGCGTTCTGCGTGGTGCGGGTCGAGGTCTCCGGCGGGTGCGCCGAGGGGTGCGGTGGGCCGGGGTGCGGTGCGTCGGCGCGCGGCTGGGCGGCGTCCGGCGGGTCGGCTTGCGATGAGGCGGTCCGCGGTGCGCCGGGCTCCCGTGCGCCGGCCCGCGGCGCGTCGGGCTTTGCCGGGTCGGGCCGTGGTGCGCCGGCAGGGCGCCTCGGCATCCGCACCCGGCGGCCGGGCCGCACCGGGCCGCCGGTGAAGGTGGGGACCTCGTCGGCGGGCGGTGCGCCCTCGGCGGCCGTTCGTGGCCGGACGACCCGGCGCAGCGGGGTGGGCTTCGGACCGGCCTGTTTGGACGAGCCACCGCGCTTGGGTTCGACCGCCGCCGCCTCAAGCAGACTGCGGGTGGTCATCGCGCCCTGGAGGCGCTTCATCAGCAGGCCCCGCTCGTCGACCATCGCCCGGCTGCGGAACTGCATCTGGGTGATCACCTGACTGAGGTCAGCGATCTCCTGCTGGACGCTGTGGCCGCAGTTGGGGCAGCCAGTGGCGGTGTCCGCCGTCGTGCCACAGTTCGAGCAGGGGTATGTCCCCACGGCACCCTCCCGTCGCCTCTACGCAAAAGGATGCCGAGCGACCATGACCCGACGCCAGTGACAAAAGGGGCGCCACGCCGGGCGCCCCTTTTTTTGGACCTTCGGCCCAACCTGTCACATCGGCTCGGGACGCCCCATGCCGCGGTAGTCCCAGCCGGCGCGTACCCAGACCGACTGGTCGAGGCAGTTGCGCCCGTCGATGACTCGCTTGCCGTTCACCAGCTCGGCCAGGGCGGACGGGTCGGCGTTGCGGAACTCCTCCCACTCCGTCAGCACGCAGACCAGGTCCGCGCCGGCGACCGCGTCGGTGAGCGTCTTGGCGAACCCGACCTCGGGCAGCTCCCGCTCCGCGTTGGACATGCCCTCGGGGTCGTACACCGCGACCGACGCGCCCGTGCGGTGCAGCTTGCGCACGACCGACAGCGCCGGCGAGTCCCGCACGTCGTCGGAGTTCGGCTTGAAGGTGGCGCCCAGCACCGCGATGCGCAGCCCGCTCAGGTCGGGACCGGCCGGACCGTTGGGGCGGTCGAGCAGCTCCGCGGCCAGCTGGACGACGCGCTGCCGCCGCCGCTGGTTGATGAGGTCGACCTCGTGCAGGAACCGCAGCGCCTCGCCGACGCCCAGCTCCTGGGCCCGGGCTTGGAACGCCCGGATGTCCTTGGGCAGGCAGGCGCCGCCGAAGCCGAGACCGGCGCGCAGGAACCGGTTGCCGATGCGGGGGTCGTACCCGATGGCCCGGGCGAGCTGCGTCACGTCCGCGCCGGCCGCCTCGCAGACCTCGGCCATCGCGTTGATGAACGAGATCTTCGTGGCCAGGAACGCGTTGGCCGCGACCTTCACCAGCTCCGCGGTCGCGAAGTCGGCGACCACGATCGGCACCTCACGGTCCTCGGTCTGGGCGAGGTCGAAAACGCCCTTGTGCGACGCGTACAGCATGCCGTACGCCCAGTCGCTCTTGACACCGAAGATGATCCGGTTCGGCCGCAGCACGTCCTCGACCGCGAAGCCCTCCTGGAGGAACTCCGGGCTCCAGGCGACCTCGACCTCGGCCTCGGCCGGTGCGTGCCGGCCGATGATCTCCTCGACCCACTCGGCGGTGCCCACCGGCACCGTCGACTTGCCGACGATCAGCGCCTTGCGGGTGAGCCGCGAGGCGAGGCCGGTCACGGAGCTCTCGACGTAGGTCAGGTCGGCCGCCAGGCCGTCGGCCCGCTGCGGGGTGCCCACGCAGATGAAGTGCACGTCGCCGAACTCGGCCACCTCGTCATACGAGGTGGTGAAGCGCAGTCGGCCATGCGCAAGGTTCTTGCGCAGCAACTCGTCGAGGCCGGGCTCGTGGAACGGCACCTCGCCGCTGGCCAGCTTGGCAATCTTCGGCTCGTCGACGTCGAAGCCGAGAACCTCGTAGCCCATCTCCGCGAAGCAGATCGCGTAGGTGGCCCCCAGGTAGCCCGTACCGAGGAAGGTCAGCCGGGGCCGACCGGCGCCGGACGGCGGGGTCAGAAGCTCTGGGGGCGTCAGGGGCTGGGCTCCTGGGAACGAAATCGTCACACCTGGTCTCCGCTCGCACACGTGCCGCATATGCCGCGGCCTCGAAACTTTTTCCGCTCCGGGCCGGACGGGCGTTTGCGGCCACCGCGCCGTCCCGGCGAGGATAGTGCTTGACCCACCCGGCCTGGCAACGACATCGGGTTACCGGTCAGTAAGCTTAGCCCCGCTACGCGCCCAGCCTAGCGCCCACACCTCATACCTTCCGGCCTGTCAGGTACACCGAACAGCCCGGATCTCCGACAGGGAGGGTTCCCGGATGACGGGTTTTGACGCGTACCAACTCCCGGAAGAACACCAGGAAATCCGGGACGCGGTGCGCTCGCTCTGCGAGGGCAAGGTGGCGCCGAACGCGGCACACGCCGACGAGACCGGAGAGTTCCCGCAGGCGTCGTACGACGCGCTGCGCAGCGCGGATTTCCACGCACCGCACATCCCCGAGGAGTACGGCGGCGCCGGCGCCGACGCGCTGGCCACGGCCATCGTGATCGAGGAAGTGGCCCGCGCCTGTGCCGCCTCCTCGCTGATTCCCGCCGTGAACAAGCTGGGCACCATGCCGCTGTTGCTGGCCGGCTCAGACGAGTTGAAGCGGCGGTATTTGGCCCCAGTGGCGCGCGGCGACGGGATGTTCTCGTACTGCCTGTCAGAGCCCGAGGCCGGCAGCGACGCGGCATCGATGACGACCCGTGCGGTGAGTGACAATGATCACTATGTGATCAACGGGGCAAAGCGGTGGATCACGAATGCGGGCGTCTCGGAGTTTTACACGGTCTTCGCGGTGACCGCGCCTGGTGAGCGTTCGCGTGGCATCTCGGCATTCGTGGTCGAGAAGTCCGACCCCGGCGTGACCTTCGGCGCACCCGAGAAGAAGCTCGGCATCAAGGGATCGCCGACCCGCGAGGTGTACTTCGACAACGTCCGGGTGCCGGCCGACCGGATGATCGGAAAGCCGGGTGAGGGCTTCAAGATCGCCATGCGGACGCTGGATCACACCCGGGTCACCATCGCGGCCCAGGCGATCGGCATCGCCCAGGGTGCGCTGGACTTCGCCAAGCGCTACGTCCAGGAGCGCCGGCAGTTCGGCAAGGCGATCGCGGAGTTTCAGGGCATCCAGTTCATGCTCGCCGACATGGGCATGAAGCTGGAGGCGGCGCGCCAGCTCACCTACGCGGCGGCGGGGAAGTCGGAGCGCGGCGACGCCGACCTGACCTACTTCGGCGCGGCGGCGAAGTGTTTCGCCTCGGACGCCGCCATGGAGATCACCACCGACGCGGTGCAGTTGCTCGGCGGGTACGGGTACACGAAGGACTTTCCGCTCGAGCGGATGATGCGGGACGCGAAGATCACGCAGATCTACGAGGGCACGAACCAGGTGCAGCGGATCGTGATGGCGCGGGAGCTGTTGCGCGGCTGAGCGCCAACTCGTCGGTGCGCCTATGGGTAGTCGACGTGCCGATGGATATCAGCCCGATCGGCCGGTTTGAATGACCGGCCGATCGGGGCGTCCGGGTGCCGGCCCCCGCGAAGCGGTACGAGCGGTCCCGGCGAGCGGTACGAGCGGCTGCCTGGTCAGCTCGGCGAATCGTCGGCGCCCTCACGCGGCGGGGTAGCCCACGGCGAGCCGGCCGGCGGGGTCCGACCCTGGTACGTCCGAGGCGCCTGCGACTCGACGGCAGCCCACCGATCGAACGGCCGCTCCACCGGCTCGGCCCTGGCGGGTCCGCCGGACCCGCCCTCGGCCGGTGACATCCGGACGGGCGTTGCCGGGCTCGATTCATCCCCGGCCGGGGGCGCCTGCGGCGACGGTTCCCGGTCCGGCTCGGCGTCGGCCAACGGCGCCTCAGTCGACGGCGTCTCGGCCAACGGCGTCTCGGCCACCGGTGTCTCGGTCGACGGCGTCTCGGTCGACGGCGCCTGACTCGATTCCGTCTGGACCGGTTCGACCGTGCTCGGTTCGGCCGTGCTCGGTTCGGCCGTGCTCGGTTCGGCCGTGCTCGCTTCGGCTGGGCTTGGATCGGGACGGGTCGGTTCGGCCATGTTCGGTTCGGCCGTGTTCGGTTCGGTAAGAGCTAGCTCGGGCTGGCTCGGCGCGGCTCCGGCTGGTGCGCTGTCGATCGGCTCGGCGTCCGACGGCTTCGCCGCCTGGATCGTCGCCACGGTCGGCTCGTCCACGGTCGGCTCGTCCACGGTCGGCTCGTTCCCGATCGGCTCGTCGCCGGTCGACGCGGCGACCGCCGACTCATCCCGCGCGGGCTCGTCCGTCACAGGTTCGCTCCGCGCCGACTCGTTCCGCGAGGGCTCGTCCATCACGAGCTGACCGCGGGCCGACTCGTCCGGCGCGGGCTCGTCCAGTGCTGGCGCGGGCTCGCCGAGTGCTGGCGTGGGCTCGCCGAGCGCTGGCGTGGGCTCGTCCAGCGTGGGCGGATTGGCGGGGGACTCGCTGCGTTGCGCCGGGACTGCCGCTGGCGCCGACAGGTCGGTAGTGGGCGGCGACAGGTCGGCGGTGGGCAGCGAGACATCGGCCGTCGAGGGCTCTGGGCGTGCCGGCGCCGTGACCGGCGCGGACAGGTCGGCGGTCGGGTCCTCGCCCCGCGCCGGCTCCATCCGCGACCCGGCCGCCCCCGGTGGCGTGGGCGTCACGAAGTGCGAGACGGCCGGCTGCGTGGACTCGATGAGCGGCGCGGTACGGGGGATCGGAGCATGCCCGGCCGGCGCCCCGGCGGCGGGGCCGAACGGGTTGACCAACGTGTCGGGCTCATTGTCGGGGCGCGGTGCATCGGTGTCGGCGAAGCCGAGCCGACCAAGGTCGTACTCGATCGGCTCGGGTACCGGTTCGGGCGACGGACCGGCGACCTCGGCGAGTACCGGCCGGGGCCACCGCCGCCAGCGCTTCGCACTCAACACCGACACCAGCAGCAGCGCACCGACGATCAGAGTGGTGCCCGTGCGCACCGGTACCGTCGGGTCCGCCGTCCGGCCGAAGATGTCGAGGTCGCGCTTGAACAGGTCCAGCAGTTCGTCCGGGTCGACGAGCAGCCATACGTAGCTGAGCACGTACACCACGCCGGTCAGCACCGCGCCGAGCGGCGAGAACCGCAGGGTGGCGATGAGACCGATGAGCACCCCGGCCACCGCCAGGTAGGCCAGCGGCCGCACGAAGTCTCCGGTATGGAACGCGCCGCTGCTGCCGGCCCGGGCGAACGCGGTCGCGGACCGCTCCTGCCCGAAGGCGATCAGGATCCAGGCCAGCGGGCCGATGAAGATCGCGGCGATCAACGTTGCGATGTGTCGCATACCGGGGACCGTACCGTGTTCCGGACAAACTCCCGGCACGACGGACGATTGCCTCGCCGGGCGCGCCATCCCGCTGCTCACCGTCGATGCCGCCCCTTCGCCGCGCCCCCGGATCCCTCCGGGCGGTCCGTTCCCGGGCACCCCGCGCCGCGCCCGTCGGCCCGGTCGGGCCCGCGCTCGGCGCCGCCGGACCGGCTCGGCCCCGCCCCGACCGGCGGTGACCACTGTCACCGCGAACGGTGCAGGATGGATCTCACCACCGATGTGGGGAGGAGCGCGATGACCGCGAACAAGGTGCTCTGGACGCCGCCCGCCGACGCGAAAAACCGTTACCGCGTAGGCGATTTCATGAACTGGCTCGACCGCGAGCGGGGGCTGGATTTCGCCGACTACCCCGCGCTGTGGGAATGGTCGACCACCGACCTCGCCGGATTCTGGGGAGCCGTCTGGGACTACTTCATGGTGTCCGCGCACACCGCACCGACCGCCGTACTAGCGGATGCGCACATGCCCGGGGCTCGATGGTTCCCCGGTGCCCGGCTGAACTACGCCGAACACGTGCTCCGCATGCCCGGTGTGGCGAATTCCACTCCGATGGTCTTCGGTGTCTCGCAGACCCGGGCCCAGGTGACGCTGACCGCGGCCGACCTGCGCGAGCAGGTCCGGCGGGTACGGGCCGGGCTGGTGCGGCTCGGGGTCGGCGAGGGGGACCGGGTGGCCGCGTACCTGCCGAACATCCCGGAGGCGTACGTGCTGCTGCTCGCCACCGCGAGCCTGGGCGCGATCTTCTCCTCGTGCGCTCCCGAGTTCGGCACTCGCAGCGTCACCGACCGCTGGCGGCAGATCGAGCCCAAGGTACTGGTGGCCGTCGACGGGTACCGGTACGGCGACAAGCCGATCGACCGCCGCGGCGAGGTGGCCGCGATCCGGGAGGCGCTGCCGTCGCTGCAGCACACCGTGACGGTGTCCTATCTCGACGGTGACGCACCCGACGGCTGGGCGGACCTGGCCGCGCCGACCGATGAGCCGCTGGTGTTCGCACCGGTACCGTTCGACCACCCGCTGTACGTGCTCTACTCCTCGGGTACCACCGGACTGCCCAAGCCCATCGTGCACGGGCACGGCGGCATCCTGTTGGAGCACGTCAAGATGCTGGCCCTGCATCAGGATCTCGGCCCCGGTGACCGGTTTTTCTGGTTCAGCACGACCGGCTGGATGATGTGGAATTACCTGGTCTCCGCGCCGGCCGTCGGCTCGGCGATTGTGCTGTTCGACGGCAACCCTATGGTGTCGGCGGAGCCCGGCCGGCCGGCCGAGGCCGACCCGGCCGCGCTCTGGCGGATGGCCGGCGAGTTGGGCATTACTTACTTCGGTACCTCGGCCCCGTTCCTGCTGGCCTGCCGTAAGGCCGGAGTGGTGCCGCGCGACCTGGTCGGCCACACCCTGCGCGGGCTGGGCTCGACCGGCGCGCCGCTGCCGCCGGAGGGCTTCGCCTGGGTGTACGAGAACGTCGGCGCGGACATCCTGCTCGCCTCGCTGTCCGGCGGCACCGACGTGTGCACCGGCTTCGTCGGCGGCTCGCCGCTGGTGCCGGTGTACCAGGGCGAGATCTCGTGCCGGGCGCTGGGCACGCGCGTCGAGGCCTACGACCCGGCCGGCAAGCCGGTAGTCGGCGAGCTCGGCGAGTTGGTGATCACCGCCCCCATGCCGTCGATGCCGGTCGGCTTCTGGGGCGACGAGGACGGCGAGCGGTACCGGGAGGCGTACTTCGACGTGTTTCCCGGGGTGTGGCGGCACGGGGACTGGATCACCATCACCGAGCGGGGTACCTGCGTAATCACCGGCCGCTCGGACGCCACCCTGAACCGGGGCGGGGTTCGGCTGGGCACCGCCGAGTTCTACTCGGTGGTGGACGGGCTGCCCGAGGTCGATGACTCCGTCGTCGTCCACCTGGAGGACGACGAGGGTGGCGCCGGCGAGCTGCTGCTGTTCGTGGTGCTCGCCGAGGGGATGGAGCTGGACGACGCGCTGCGCTCGCGGATCGCCCGGCAGCTGCGCGTCGCGCTGTCACCCCGGCACGTACCGGACGAGATCTACCAGGTACGCGCGGTGCCGCGGACGTTGAGCGGCAAGAAGCTGGAGGTACCGGTGAAGAAGATCCTCACCGGTACGCCGGTGGACGCGGCGGCCGCCCGCGGTGCCCTGGCCAACCCGGAGTCCCTGCTCGCCTTCGAGGAGTTGTCCCGGGCTAGACGACGAGGCTGACCCGTTCCGACTGGACGCGCGTCGCCAGCCGATCCTGATCCAGATGTCCACACAGGACGAGGCTGGCCCGCGCGGCCAGCGGGGCGAGCAGCCAGTCGACCGGGTCCGGATAGGCGCTCGCGTCGATGAGCACCCGCGCGCCCTCCGCGATTCCCAACGTCGCCGCGCGCTGGACCGCCCGTGCGCACAGCGGCCCCTGATCGTCGGCCGGGGCGGAGGGCGCGAACCGGTCCCCGTGGCCGCGCACCTCGACCGAGTAGTCCTGGTACCCGGGGGGCACGTCGCGCAGCGGTAGCCCGAACGGGTGCAGCCCGAGTGCGTACCGATCACCCACAGTGACTTCGTCGGTCCGATCGGCCGCCACGAACGCGATGTCGAAGGGCTCCTCGGTGGCCCCGTCGGGCCGCACGGACAGGCCGGCCGACCAGCATCCGAGGAGCACCGCGGCGGTCTGCCAGTGCGGCGGGAGCAGCACGAGCGCGGTGTCTCCGGGGCCGAGCGCGGCCCCGTCAACGAGCAGATTGCCGGTTTTGGCCACCCAGTTCGACAGTGTTGCGCCGGACAATTCCGTCCGTTCTCCGGTCGCGTCGTCGTAGAAGGTCAGCAGCGGGCGTGTCGGATCAAGGTCGACCGCCGTGGTGAAAAGTTCGCGCACGTTGTTCACCTGGGCAGATGTAGCACATCGGCGGTTATCAGAACGCCCAGCCGGATAGGTTGGGATGATCGTCGCGTTGCGGTCACTGACGGGACGGGTTCCGGGCGTAGTGTGGCGGTAGGAGTCCTGCGGCAGGCCCGATGAGGAGTGAACTCGTGACCGGCGGTCAAGCGACCCGCGTACTTTTCGATGCGACCAGTGTCCCGGCGGACCGGGGTGGCGTCGGGCGTTACGTTGACGGGTTGCTCAAGGCACTCAGCGCGCTCGATGCTGATCTCGCAGTAGTGTGCCAGCGAACCGATGCGGAGCGTTACGGCCGACTGCTGGGCAACGCCGAGGTCATCGGCGCCCCCGCGGCCGTCGCCCACCGGCCGGCCCGGCTCGCGTGGGAGCAGACCGGCCTGCCGCTGCTGGCCCAGCAGGTCGGTGCGCAGGTGCTGCACTCACCTTTCTATACGTGTCCGCTGCGGGCGTCGTGCCCGGTCACGGTGACCGTGCACGACGCGACCTTCTTCACCGAACCCGAGCACTACGACAAGTCGAGGCGGACGTTCTTCCGCAGCGCGATCAAGACGTCGCTGCGCCGCGCGGCGCGGGTAATCGTGCCCAGCAAGGCGACCCGGGACGAGCTGATCAGGCTGCTGGACGCGGACCCGACCCGGATCGACGTGGCCTACCACGGCGTCGACCACGAGGCGTTCCACGCGCCGAGCGACGACGAGAAGGCGCGGGTCCGGGCGCGGCTGGGGTTGGGTGACACGCCGTACGTGGCGTTCCTCGGTGCCAAGGAGCCGCGCAAGAACGTGCCCAACCTGATCCGCGGCTGGGTGGCTGCGGTGACCGGCCGCGAGCGGCCTCCGGCCCTGGTGGTGGCGGGTGGCTCCGGGCACGACGATGACATCGACCAGGCCGTCGCCGAGGTGCCGGCCGACCTGCGCCTGCTCCGGCCCGGCTATCTGCGCTACGCCGACCTGCCCGGATACCTGGGCGGCGCGCTGGTGGCCGCCTACCCGTCGCACGGCGAGGGGTTCGGGCTGCCGATTCTGGAGGCCATGGCGTGCGCGGCGCCGGTGCTCACCACGCCCCGGCTGTCACTGCCGGAGGTCGGCGGCGACGCGGTCGCGTACACGGGTGAGAGCGCTGAGGAGATCGGCCGCGATCTAGGCGCGCTGCTCGACGACGAGACCCGGCGACTCGATCTGGCAAAGGCCGGCTTCGATCGAGCGAAGGAATTCACCTGGGAATCGAGTGCCGAGGTGCACTTGGCTGCCTGGGCGCGAGCGGCTACGGGCTGAACCGACAATTATGCTGGCCGAACGCATCTCATTCGAGTCACTATTGGCTACTTTGCCCGCCCCGAGGCGACGGCCGTTGAGCTTGCCCGGCATGATGGTTTGATGCTTTACGCGGTCATCCCTGCCGGCGGCAGCGGCACTCGTCTCTGGCCACTGTCCCGCTCGGGTAACCCCAAGTTCCTCCACCCGCTCACCGGGAGCGAGGCCACCCTCCTGCAGGCCACGGTCGCGCGGCTCGCGCCGCTGACCCCACCGGAGTGCACCTATGTGGTGACCGGTGTGGCGCACGCCGCCGGCGTGGCCCGCCAACTCCCGTCGGTACCGGAGGACAACATCCTGGTGGAGCCGTCGCCCCGCGACTCGTGCGCGGCGATCGGGCTGGCGGCCGCGCTGATCGCCACCCGGGATCCGGACGGGGTGATGGGCTCGTTCGCCGCCGATCACCTGGTGCGCGACGGTCGCCAGTTCGTACGGGTGTTGCAGGACGCGATCGCCGGGGCGCAGCGGGGCCTGTTGATGACCGTGGGGATCGAGCCGACCCACCCGGAGACCGGGTACGGCTACCTGGAGTGCGGCGAGCTGCTGGACGGTGGACCGGTGCGCCGGATCGACCAGTTCAAGGAGAAGCCGTCGTACGACGTGGCCCGGTCCTATGTGGATTCGGGGCGGTACCTCTGGAACGCCAGCATGTTCGTCTGGCGGGTGGACGTCTTCCTGCGGGAGCTGGCCCGCCAGCAACCCGAGCTGCACGCCGGGCTCACCCGGATCGCGGCGGCCTGGGCGACCGACCGCCGGGAGCAGGTGCTCGGCGAGGTGTGGCCGACGCTTCCCAAGATCTCCGTGGACTACGCGGTGATGGAGGGTGCGGCCGAGGCGGGCCTGGTGGCCACGGTGCCGGGCGACTTCGGCTGGAACGACGTCGGCGACTTCCACACGCTCGGCGACGTGTTGGGTTCGGACAGTGACGGCAACGTGGTGGTCGGCCCGAGCGACTCGGCGGAGAAGCCGGACATGCTGTTGATCGACTCCGATCACCTGGTGGTGGTGCCGCAGTCCGGTCGACTGATCGCCACCATCGGGCTGTCCGACCTGATAGTCGTCGACACCCCGGACGCGGTGATGGTCTGCCCGCGCGACCGGGCGCAGGATGTGAAGCTGTTGGTGGACCGGCTCAAAGAGCGGGGCGACCAGCGGCTGACCTGACGGATCCGGAGCGCCGCGTGGCCGTTCGCGCCGCGCCCCCGACCGGATTTGGCCGCCCCCCACACTGACTCGGCCCCGCCCCAGGAGTCTCGGCCCCGCCCCAGGAGTCTCGGCCCACGCCCCAGGAGTCTCAGGCCGCGCCCCCAGGCGTCTCAGGCCGCCGGCATACCGACCGCGATGAGGCCGAGCGGCATCCGGCCCGGCGGTACGTCCACGCCCTCCGGGTCGGCGTCGGGCAGCCAACTGCTCGCCGCCCCGGCCGCGGCCAGGGCGCAGCGCAGCCGGTGCACCTCGGCCCCGGCCCAGGCCAGCGCGGCCGGCCCCGCGTCCGCCGGCACGTGCGGTACCAGCGCCCGTGCCGTACCCGCCGGTAGCCCGGCCTTCACCGGTACCTCCAGAAACTGGGGCTCGGTCAGTCCCCGGGACGCCGCGGCCACCAGATCGTCGGTCACCAGCGCATCGGCGAACTGATCCACATTGGACAGTCCGGCCGCGGCGAGCAGTCCTTCGGCGCGCGCCTCGGCGGTGCCCAGCGAGAACAGGTCGAGCTCGGCGTCCCGGACCAGCACGGCCGCGCCCGGCCCGTCGGGTGCGGCGACCGTGTTCAGCCCGCGGATCACCGCGACCGGCACCTGGTCGTACTTGCCCTTGACCAGTTCGGCCGCGGCGGTCAGCTCGTCGATGACGGCCATCTGAGTCAGGTGCAGCTCGTTGCCGTACGGGTCGACCTCGCCCCGGTAGTCGCGCAGCGCGTCGATACCCGCCGCGCCCAACGCCACATCGGTCAGGCCGTTGCGCCAGGGCCGTCCCATGGTGTCGCTGACGATGATGGCCACGTCCAGCCCGTACCGGTCGCGCAGGGCCGTGCGCAGGGCACGGGCCGAGGCGTCGGAGTCGGCCGGCAGCAGTACCAGGTGCTCTTTGTCCACATTGGACGCATCGATGCCGGCGGAGGCCAGCACGAACCCGTGCCGGGTCTGCACGATCTGGGTGTTGCCGCGCCGGGCCACCGTCCGGACGGCCTGCTCCGCCACGGCCGCGACGCGGGCGGCCTCCCGCTCCGGCCCCTCCGGCGGCACGGCGATCAGTCCGCCCTCCGCCTTGGACACGATCTTGCTGGTGACCACCAGCACGTCACCGTCGGCCAGCCAGGGCGCGGCATCGGTGATGAGGGTGGCCAGGTCGTCGCCCGGTCGCACGTCGCCGATCCCGTTCACCGGCAGGATGGTGAGATTCACCGGACCTCCTCGGCCAGCGCGAGGCCTTGCTCCACCATGGTCTGCGTGGCCCGCTCATCGGTCATCCACAGTGGACAACTCCGGACCGTGACGCCGTCGACGGCGGTGTCGGCGTCCGACGCGTCCACCAGCCAGCCGTCGAGGATGCCGCCGGTCGATCGGGCGCCGTAGAGCCCCCCGACCCCGGCCGCGGTCACCGGCACGTTCACGGCCGCCAGGCACTTGTCCGCCATCCCCCGCACCGGCGAGCCACCGATGATGGGCGAGAAGCCGATCACCGGGGCGGTACCGGCGACCAGGGCGTCGCGCAGACCGGCGACGGCGAGGATCGGCGCGATCGATACGACCGGGTTGCTCGGCGCGACCAGCACCACGTCGGCCGCGGCGAGGGCATCGAGCACCCCCGGAGCCGGCTTGGCCACATCCGCCCCGACGAAGACGAACCGCTGGGCGGGCAGCGCCGCCCGGTACCGGATCCACCACTCCTGAAAGTGGATCGCCCGGCTGCCGCCGCCGGCCTCCGGATCGCCGTCGTGCCCGGACTCCTCCGCACCCGTCGCCGGGTCGGGGTCGGCGACCACCACGTGGGTCTCCAGCCGGTCGTCGGTGGCCGGCAGCATCCGGACCCCGGGCTGCCAGCGGGCGCACAGCGCCTCGGTGACCGCGGACAGTGGGTAGCCCGCGTCCAGCATCCGGGTTCGTACCAGATGGGTGGCCACGTCCTTGTCGCCCAGCCCGAACCAGGTCGGCTCGGCCCCGTACGCGGCCAGTTCCTCCTTGACCGCCCAGCTCTCGCCGGCCCTGCCCCAACCGCGCTCGGCATCCGCCCCGCCGCCCAGCGTGTACATCACGCTGTCCAGGTCAGGGCAGATCCGGAGGCCGTGCAGGGTCACGTCGTCGCCGACGTTGACGATCGCGGTTACCTCCGCGCCCGTCGCCCGAACCCCCTGGAGAAAGCGGGCCCCGCCGATGCCGCCCGCCAGTGCCACGATCCGCATGCGGCTAATCTTCTCCCAGGGGGCCCGGCCGGGTGTCGGCGGCCGGCAATACCCGGCGTTCCCTCCGGGCCCGGCCGCGCCCGGGGCGTCCAGCACCGGCGCACCCCTCGCGCGACGCCGCACCCGGGCGGTCCGACCTCCGGACGCCATGCCCGGGCCGCCCGCGACGCGGCGCTCGGGAGGACGGGAAGCCGTGATCGGACGCCAGGGAAGCCGTGATCAGGGGTCCGCGACGCCGTGATCAGGGGCGGCGGGCCCCGCGGCGGCTCACTTTGGCGAACAGCGGGTGTCCGTGCCGGCAACACGTGCTCGCTGAAAGGCAGCTTGGAGCGGGCGGGGCTAGGCTCGCGGGGCAAACCCCGCCCACCTTCACCAAGGGGGAGATGTGACCCAACCTTCAGATCAATCGCCATATCCGCCCAGCACTCCACCGGCGCCGCCGAGCCCCTCGCCGGTGCCGCCGAGCGCGCCGGCGGGAGAGCCGCGGGACGCGACCAGGTTCACCGCGCCCCACCGGGAGATTGGCGCCTTGATCCTGGTGCTGTCCACGGCGGCGCTGCTCCTACTGGGGCTCATCGACCTGTTCGTGGTGATCCACGGGTTCGCGCACGACTTCACCCTCCGCGCGGACTCGGACTTCAGCGACTTCATCGGCCTCGTGCCGATCTTCTTCCCGCTGGGCGCGGTGCTGCTGGCGACGCACATCAAGCCGGCCACACGGAGGGCGAGGACGGTCACCCTCATCGCGTTGATCGACTACGCGGTCGCCGGGCTGTTCGGCATCGTCTGCCTGTTCGCCGGCTTCGTCTACGTGCTGGGCGACCAGTTCGGTGGGGGGTTCCGCCCGGCGTTCATCGAGTTGCTGGAGCACCTGGTGCTGCTGGCGGTCTTCGGGTTCGCAGCCTTCCTGACCTGGCAGGTCTGGCAGGGCGCCTACTCGGTACCCAAGCCGGCCGCGGCGCCGTACCCGCCCCAGGGGTACGGGTACGGGCAGCCCGGCTACGGCCAGCCCTACGGTCAGCCGGCCGCCGGCCAGCCCGCGTACGGCCAGCCGGGCTACGGCCAGCCGGGCTACGGCCAGCCCGGGTACGGCCAGCCCGCGCCCGGCCAGCCCGGGTACGGGCAGCCCGGCGGCGTCCAGCCCGCTGGGCCGGCCTTCGGTCAGCCGCCCTACGGCCAGCCCGGATACGCCCAGCCCGGCGGATACCAGCCGGCGTACCCGGCTCCCGGCGGCTACCAGCCGGCCACGGCGCCGTCGTCGGCCCCGCCGCTCGGCGGTCAGTACCCGTCCTACTCGGCGCCGTCGACCGAACCGGCACCGGCCTCCGCCCCGCCCGCCACGGGTGGCGAGGCGTCCACCCATGCGGGCTGGCCCGGCCCTGGCGACGCCACCGTCGCCTCGCCAGTCCCGCCGACTCCCGCCCCGACGGCATCCCCGTTCGCGCCCGCGTCCGCCACACCGGCGGCGACGTCGGGCGCTGCGGCCGTGCCGTCCGAGGACGAGGGGCACGACAAGACCCAGGTCATCCCGCCGATGGGCGGAGAGGGGACCGAGGGCTCCACGGGCGGGTCCGGCGAGGAGCCCACCCAGCGCTGGTGATCCTTACCACGTGTCCGGCCGCAAGCAGGTGCGCGCGGGGGCCGAGCCTGACCGGCCCCCGCGAAATTGCCAGGTGACAGCCGGTGGCGACGCTCCGCCGGCGGGCGGGAGTTCACCCGGATCCCCTCGGTGGGATCCGGGTGAACGGCTTGCTCGCCGTACCCGCGGAATAGGCTTCACGTGTGTCTGATGAGCGCGAGCCAGCCGAAGCGACGCCGAAACGCCAGTCCGAGGCCGTGAACGGGCCTGCGCGCCCGACGGCGAGCGCCGGTCAACCCGATGCCGGAGACGTGGGCCTGCGCCGGGCGCTGCGCCGGGCGACGGACGGCCGCAGCCTCGACGTGGACGAGGCGGCCATCCTGCTGAGCGCCCGAGGGGAGGCCCTGGATCGGCTCCTCGCGCACGCCTCCGCGGTCCGCGACGCCGGGCTCGCCGAGGCCGGCCGGCCGGGCGTCGTCACCTTCTCCAAGAAGGTCTTCATCCCGCTCACCCGGCTGTGCCGCGACCGGTGCCACTACTGCACCTTCGTGACCGTGCCGCACCGCCTGACCGCGCCCTATCTGGAGCGCGACGAGGTGCTGGCGATCGCTGCGGCCGGCGCCGCGCAGGGCTGCAAGGAGGCCCTGTTCACTCTCGGGGACCGTCCCGAACAGCGCTGGCCGGTGGCCCGGGAGTGGCTGAACGAGCGCGGCTATGAATCCACTGTGGACTACCTGCGCGCCTGCGCCATCGCCGTGCTGGAGGAGACCGGCCTGCTGCCGCATCTCAACCCCGGCGTGCTGTCGTGGGCGGAATTGCAACGGCTCAAGCCGGTCGCGCCGAGCATGGGCATGATGCTGGAGACCACGGCCACCAGGCTGTGGTCCGAGCCGGGCGGCCCGCATTTCGGCTCCCCTGACAAAGAGCCGGCCGTGCGGCTGCGGGCGCTGGAGGATGCCGGCCGGGTCGGGGTGCCCTTCACCACCGGCGTGCTCATCGGCATCGGCGAGAACCTCACCGAGCGGGCCGAGTCGCTGTTCGCGATCCGCCGGGTGGCCCGCGAGTACGGGCACATCCAGGAAGTCATCGTGCAGAATTTCCGGGCCAAGCCGGATACCGCCATGCGCGCGATGCCTGACGCGGACCTCGCGGATCTGGCCGCCACGATCGCGGTGGCCCGCCTGGTGCTCGGGCCGAAGGCGCGGATCCAGGCCCCGCCGAACCTGATCGACGACGAGTACGCGTTGCTTCTGCGGGCCGGGATCGACGACTGGGGCGGGGTGTCGCCGGTGACCCCGGACCACGTGAACCCGGAACGGCCCTGGCCGCAGATCGACGAGCTGGCGCGGCGCAGCGCGGCCGCCGGCTTCGAGCTGCGCGAGCGGCTGACCATCTACCCCGAGTACGTGCGACGGGGCGAACCGTGGCTCGACCCGAGGCTCGCCGGCCACGTGGGCGCGCTGGCCGATCCGGCATCCGGGCTGGCCGACGAGTCCGCCCGTCCGGTTGGGCGCCCGTGGCAGGAGCCGGACGAGGCGCCGGGCGGACGGATCAACCTCCACGCCGAGGTCGACACGACCGGCCGCACCAGCGACCGCCGGTCCGACTTCGACGCCGTGTACGGCGACTGGTCGCAGGTCGCCGAGCACGCGGCGCTGACCGCGCTGGGCACCGCCGGGGCCGACGCGGACGCGCCGGACCCCGTGCCGGCCGGCCACCCGGGGCCGCGGCCCGGCGGGGCGCTCGGCGCCGGCCCGGCCGGACGGCTCGACTCGACCGTGCTGGCGGGGCTCCGGCTGGCCGCCTCGGATCCGGCGTCGCTGCTGCGGCCCGAGCACGAGGCCGAGGCCCTGGCGCTGCTGCACAGCGACGGGTCGGCCCTGGACGAGCTCGCCGGCATCGCGGACGACCTGCGCCGCGACGCGGTGGGCGACGACGTGACGTACGTCGTCAACCGGAACATCAACTTCACCAACGTCTGCTACGTGGGCTGCCGGTTCTGCGCGTTCGCCCAGCGCGAGCGGGACGCCGACGCGTACCGGCTCTCCGTCGAGCAGGTCGCCGACCGGGCCGAGGAGGCCTGGCGGGACGGCGCGACCGAGGTGTGCATGCAGGGCGGCATCGATCCCAAGCTGCCCGCTACGGCGTACGCGGACCTGGTGCGGGCGGTGAAGGCCCGGGTGCCCGGCATGCACGTGCACGCCTTCTCGCCGATGGAGATCGTCACGGGTGCGGCCAAGGCGGGCGTGTCGGTACGGGAGTGGCTGGCCGGGCTGCGGGAGGCCGGGCTGGACACCATCCCCGGTACCGCCGCGGAGATCCTCGATGACGACGTGCGCTGGGTGCTGACCAAGGGCAAGCTGCCGGCGGCCACCTGGATCGAGGTGGTCAGCACGGCGCACGAGTTGGGCATCCGCTCGTCCGCCACGATGATGTACGGGCACGTCGACCACCCGCGGCACTGGCTCGGCCACTTCCGGGTGCTGGCCGACATCCAGGACCGCACCGGCGGCTTCACCGAGTTCGTCGCGCTGCCCTTCGTGCACACCAATGCGCCGATCTATCTGGCCGGGATCGCCCGGGCGGGCGCCTCCTGGCGGGAGAGCCGGGCGGTGCACGCGATGGCGAGGGTCCTGCTGCACGGCCGGATCGCCAACGTGCAGTGCTCCTGGGTGAAGCTCGGCGACGAGGGCACGGTGGCGATGCTGCGCGGCGGCGCGAACGATCTTGGCGGCACGTTGATGGAGGAGACCATCTCGCGGATGGCCGGCTCCGAGCACGGCTCCGCCCGTACGGTCGCTCAGCTGTCCGCGATCGCGACGGTGGCCGGGCGCCCGGCCCGCCAGCGCACCACCACGTACGCCCTTGCCTGAGCGCGCCACGGCGGGCATGGGTGGGCGGCGGGGGCCGATCGCGGTCGGCCGCTGCGGCGATTCGTCGCGACTCGCCGACCGAGCGTTACCTTGCGGTCGCCTGGATCGATAGGGAAGCGGTGGCGGCGGGTTCGAAAGACCTCCGAACGGCCTCATCTATCAGGTTCCGCTTGACGACGCACGTATTACACGCGTGTAATTTCAACGGGGTTGTTCGAGTGGGGCATGGCGAATCGCCATTGATCGAACTAATGGAAGGATTGCCTTCCGCGTGGGGGGTTGCATCGGCGCCGCGGCCGGTGCGAAAGAAGGAGGCACGCTGATGGACGGCCGAGTGGAAGCGGTCGACCTCTTGGGGAACGCGCCGGAATGGCAGGAGCGGGCACTGTGCTCGCAGACCGATCCGGAGGCGTTCTTCCCGGAGAAGGGGGGCTCTACCCGGGAAGCGAAGCGGATCTGCTCCCGGTGCGAGGTCAAGTCCGAATGCCTTGAGTACGCGCTCGGTCACGATGAGCGGTTTGGTATTTGGGGTGGGCTCTCGGAGCGGGAGCGACGGAAGCTGAAGCGCCGGGCGGCGTAGCGGGCGAGGGTGCCCGCCCCGCCACCACGGGGAGATCCGGAAGCCGGCCGAGGGGGGCCGGGTTCGGGATCTAGCCCAGGTCTTCGGGGTCGACGCCCAGTAGGTTCGCCACCTGCTCGATGATCACATCGTGCACCAGGTCGGCGAGGTCTTCGTGGTCGATCGCCCGGAACTCCAGGGGCCGGCGGTAGAGCACGATCCGTGGTGGGACGTTCATCCTGCCCGGGCCGCCCGGTAGCAACCGCGCCAGCGGCACCTCGCCGTCCTCCAGGACGTCCGAGTCGTACACGTTGAGGTCCGGTGGTACCTCTTCGACCGCGAACTCCACGCCCGCCAGTTCCTTGCCGAACTGCCGCTCCAAGGTCTCCACGGCGTCCAGAACCAGGTCGTCGAACAGCTCGGCCTTGGTCCGGGACAGCGGCACGCTGGCCGGCACCAGCCGGCCGCGCAGGCCCCGTCCGTGCCGATCGCGCCGGGGCCGGCGGCCGGGCCCACCAAAGCGGCTACCACGAGGTCCGGGACTGGTCACGCCGCCAGAGTAGCCCTCTCCGGCGAGGCTGGCGGGCGCCGGTGCGCGGATGGTTCGGCGTGTCGCGAGGGCAACGGGAGGGTAAGGGACGCCGGGGGAGATACCGTGCCGCAGTGAGGTCTCCACGGCGTTGTTCCCGTAACGGCTGCCCAAAACCGGCCGTCGCCACGCTGACCTATGTGTACGCCGACTCCACCGCTGTCGTCGGCCCGCTTGCCGCCTTCGCCGAGCCGCACACCTACGACCTGTGCGAACAGCATGCCCGCAGTCTGACCGCGCCGCGCGGATGGGATCTCGTACGCCATGACGGGGAGTTCGAGCCACCCCCGCCCAGCAGCGACGACCTGGTAGCGCTGGCCGAGGCCGTCCGTGAGGCCGGCCGGCCGTCGCGTCGGGAGGAGGTGCCCCCGGCCTCGGACAACCAGGTCGGGCGGCGCGGCCACCTGAGGGTGATCCCGCCCGCACAGTGACCTGCGGCACGGTGCCGCGGTCGGGGGTCGGGGGTCGGTACCCAGGATCGGCATGCCCAAGATCAGGCTGCCCAAGATCGGCATCTCCAAGATCCGCGAGCCGTGACGGGCCCGGCGGCCTGGCGTGGCGCCTTCCTAGATCATCTGCCACGCCCGGGTCAGCACCTCGCGGAGGATCTGCTCCATCTCGGCGAAGTGCGTCTCGTCGCAGATGAGCGGCGGAGCGAGCTGCACCACTGGGTCGCCGCGATCGTCGGCCCGGCAGTAGAGGCCGGCGTCGAACAGTGCCCTGGACAGGAACCCGCGCAGCAGTCGCTCGGACTCCGCCTCGTCGAAGGTCTGCCTGGTCGCCTTGTCCTTGACCAGCTCGATGCCGTAGAAGTACCCGTCGCCGCGCACGTCGCCGACGATTGGCAGGTCGGTGAGCCGCTCCAGGTAGGACCGGAACGTCGCCGAGTTGGCCCGCACGTGGCCGGTCAGGTCCTCCCTGGCGAAGATGTCCAGGTTGGCCAGCGCGACCGCGGAGGCGACCGGGTGGCCGCCGAAGGTCACCCCGTGCGCGAACCAGTTCTTGCCGGTCAGGAACGGCTCCGCCAGCCGGTCGCTGGCGATCATCGCGCCCAGCGGCACGTACCCGCTGGTGATGCCCTTCGCGCAGGTGATGATGTCGGGCTGGTACCCGTACCGCAGCGAGCCGAAGTACTCGCCGAGCCGGCCGAACGCGCAGATCACCTCGTCCGACACCAGCAGCACGTCGTACCTGTCGCAGATCTCCCGTACCCGCTGGAAGTACCCGGGCGGCGGCGGGAAGCAGCCGCCGGAGTTCTGCACCGGCTCCAGGAACACGCAGGCCACGGTGTCCGGGCCCTCGAACTCGAGCGCCTCGGCGATCCGGTCGGCGGCCCACGCGCCGAACTCCTCCGGGGTGTCCCCGGCGCCGGGCGGCCGGCGGTAATAGTTGGTGTTGGGCACCCGAACGGTCGACGGGACCAGCGGTTCGAAGTCCCGCTTGATGGCGGGCAGCCCGGTGATGGACAGCGCGCCCATCGAACTGCCGTGATAGGCGACGTGCCGGGAGAGCGCCTTGTACTTGCCCGGCCTGCCGGTGCGCTTGAAGTAGGACCGGGCCAGCTTCCAGGCCGACTCGACCGCCTCCGAGCCCCCGGTCGTGAAGAACACCCGGTTGAGATCGCCGGGCGTGAGCGCGGCCAGGCGCTCGGCGAGCTCGACGGCCTTCGGGTGCGCGTACGACCAGAGGGGGAAGAAGGCCAGTTCGGCCGCCTGCTTGGCGGCGGCGTCGGCGAGTTCCTGCCGGCCGTGCCCGGCCTGCACGACGAACAGTCCGGCGAGCCCGTCGAGGTACCGCTTGCCATCGCTGTCATAGATATAGGCACCGTCGCCGCGAACGATCATCGGCACCGGGGTCTCGGCATAGCTGGAGAGGCGGGTGAAGTGCATCCAGAGGCGGTCGCGGGCGGATTCGGAGAGGTCGCTCATCGGGTACCCCATGCGTAGGTCTGTTTGGCGAGCTTCAGGTAGACAAACGTCTCCGTGCTGGTCACCCCCGTGATCGTCCGGATCTGGTCGTTCAGCAGCCGGAGCAGGTGCTCGTCGTCGGTGCACACCAACTCGGCGAGCAGGTCGTAGTGGCCGGCGCAGATCACCACGTAGTCCACCTCCGGGACGGCGGCCAGGTCGGCGGCCACCTTGTGCAGGTCGCCCGTCACCTTGAGGCCGATCATCACCTGGCGGGTGAAGCCCAGGGTGAGCGGATCGGTCACCGCGACGATCTGCATGACCTCGCTGTCGAGCATCCGCTGCACCCGTTGCCGCACCGCGGCCTCCGACAGGCCGACCACCTTGGCCAGCGCCGCGTAGGACATCCGGCCGTCTTGTTGGAGTTGATCGATGATCCGTTTGTTTACGTCGTCGAGTAGGGCAGGTGTGGGGGCAGGCTCGGTCACGTCAGGATTCTTGCCCAGATCCCCCTCATAGGCAATTGATTCCATTGAATCGAGCGCGGTACGACACTGATTCCGAATATGTATCTGTATCGATGACTGGCGTGGTGGTCCCGTTCCCCGCGTGCGGACCGGGGGCCCGACGACGCGTACGGGGGAGCGCGTCATCGGGCCCGGTCCACCGCCCCTCAGGCTGGCGCGGTCGCCGAGGCCGGCGCCGCCGGCTCGGCCTTGCTGACCAGTCGGTCGGGGCCGACCATGGTGCCGCCCTTGAAGTAGGCGGCGTTGAACAGGTTCCAAACGATCATGATCGGGACGCCGAGGACCATGGCGCCGATGCCCAGCCAGAACTTGCCACCCACGCCCAGCCACTGGACGTCGCCGTCGTCGGTGGACGGCGTCCAGAACTGGTACGCGCTGTAGAAGAACGAGGCGAACAGTACGACGCCGCCGACCACCGGCAGGATGCCCTTGAGCCACAGGCTCCGGGCGTTGGTCGTCAGTTCTCTGCGGAAATACCACGCCGAGGCGAAGCCGGTCAGCCCGTAGTAGAAGGCGATCTGCAGGCCCAGCGCGAGAATCATGTCGTTGAGCAGGCCACCGTCCTTGACGTAGACCATCACCGCGTAGAAGGCGATGGACAGCAGACCCATCGCCCAGGTCGACACGGTGGGAGTCTGGAACCTGCGGTGCACGTCGCCGAACACCTTGGGCAGGGCCTTGTACGCCGCCATGGACAGCGTGGTCCGGGCGGTCGGCAGGATGGTGGTCTGCGCGGAGGCCGCCGACGAGGACAGGATCGCCAGCACCAGCAGCTTGAAGCCGAAGGTGCCCAATGCCGCCTGCCCGATGCCGGACAGCGCGTCGGTGCCGGCCGCGTCGCTGGTCAACCCGATCCCGGTGGAGCCGACCCCGGCGTACGACTGCGCGGCGACGGTCACCAGCACGTAGGTGACGAGCAGGACCACCGTCGAGATGACGGCGGCCCGGCCGGGAGTGATGTGGGAGTGGGTGGTCTCCTCGTTCGCGGCCACGGCCGAGTCCCAACCCCAGTAGATGAAGACGGCGGCGAGGAAGCCGGCCGACAGGGTGCTGAAGCTCATCCCGCCCCCGAACGGGTTGAACCACGACAGCGACGGGTGGATCGCCAGCGTGCCGGCGTGCCCGGAGTACACCTTGGCCAGCGCGGTCACCGCGAAGATGGCCAGGATCAGCAGCTCGAGGCTGAGCAGGACCACCTGGGTGCGGGCGGACAGCTCGATGCCGATCCAGGCGATCAGCGTCATCAGCAGGATCCACAGGCATCCGGCGAGGGTCGTCCAGCCGGTGCTGTCGGCCAGCCCGTACGCGCCGAACAGCTGGAACGTATAGCTACCGGCGATTTCGGCGAGGTTGGCCATCACGATGATGTCGGCGATGACGATGACCCAGCCGGTGATCCAGCCGGTGCGCCGGCCGAACGCCCGGGCCACCCACGTGAAGCTGGTGCCGCAGTCCGGGTCCACGTTGTTGAGCGCCTTGTAGGCGTAGGAGATGAACAGCATCGGGACGAAGGCGATGAGCATGGCGACGGGCGCCTTGGTGCCGACCTCACCGACGACGCTGCCGAGGGCCGAGGTGAGGCTGTAGGCGGGCGCGGTGGACGCGATCGCGATGACGATGCTGGAGATGAGACCGATCGCGCCGAGCTTGAGGCCCTTGCGGGCCAACGAGGGGTCGTGTTCCGCAGGGGGTGCTGGGGGTGCGGTCGTGGTCATGGGTGCCATCCTCGGGGTGATGAGCGATGGATAGCGGATCAATGACGCGACGGATCGTTGCTGCGTTTATCGCAGGTTTCTGCGGCCTTGACAAGGGTTTCCGTCGCAGTAACCTGGCGGGAACACTGTTTCAGTCAGATTGCCCCTGACGAACCACGCAGCTACGTGGTTGGATGCGGCGTTTGTCGCCATCTGCCGGGAGGCCATGGAACCGATGCGCGTTCTCCTTCTTGGCGCCGGTGGCGTCGGCTCCGCCGCGGTCGCCATCGCCGCCCGCCGCGACTTCTTCGAACAGGTGGTGGTCGCCGACTACGACCCCGGGCGAGCCGCGCGTGCCGCAGCGGTCGGGGACGCCCGGTTCTCCGCGGTGGGTCTGGACGCCTCCACCCCGGGCGCGGTGGCCGCCGCGTGTCGCGAGCACCGCGTCACGCACGTGCTCAACGCCGTCGACCCGCGCTTCGTCATGCCGATCTTCGAGGGTGCGTTCGCCGCCGGCGCGCACTATCTGGACCTGGCGATGTCGCTGTCCCGGCCGCACCCCACCGAGCCGTACCGGCGGGTCGGCGTGAAGTTGGGCGACGAGCAGTTCGCGGCGGCCGACCGCTGGGTGGGTGCGAACCGACTGGCGCTGGTCGGCATCGGCGTCGAGCCCGGGCTGTCCGACGTCTTCGCCCGGTACGCCGCGGACCGGCTGTTCGGCCGGATCGACGAGATCGGGGTGCGGGACGGCGCGAACCTGGTCGTGGACGGGTACGACTTCGCCCCGTCCTTCTCCATCTGGACCACGATCGAGGAGTGCCTCAACCCGCCGGTGATCTACGAACACGACCGCGGCTGGTACACCACCGAGCCGTTCTCGGAGCCGGAGGTGTTCGAGTTTCCGGACGGGATAGGCCGCGTCGAGTGCGTGAACGTCGAGCACGAGGAGGTGGTGCTCATTCCGCGCTGGGTCAACAGCGGCCGGGTCACCTTCAAGTACGGCCTCGGCAGGGAGTTCATCGACGTGCTCAGGACGCTGCACAAGCTGGGGCTGGACGGCACCCGCCCGGTGCGGGCGGGCGGCGTGGAGGTGGCTCCGCGGGACGTGGTGGCGGCCTGCCTGCCCGACCCGGCGACACTGGGCGACCGGATGTACGGCAAGACCTGCGCGGGTACCTGGGTGCGCGGTGCCGGAAAAGACGGGGCCGCCCGCGAGTCGTATCTCTACCACGTCGTGGACAACGCCTGGTCGATGCGGGAGTACGGGCACCAGGCGGTGGTCTGGCAGACCGCGGTCAACCCGGTCATCGCCCTGGAACTGCTCGCCGAGGGCGCCTGGCGGGGCTCCGGCGTGCTCGGTCCGGAGGCGTTCGATCCACAGCCGTTCCTGGACAAGCTTGTGGAGTACGGCACCCCCTGGGGTATCACTAATAGATGACGATCGCGATGTACGGACCGGACCTCACGTTCCTCGGCGTCCGGCGGTGCGACCTCGACAATCTCCCGGATGCCGATGCCGTCATCCTCGGTGCGCCGTTCGACGGCGGCACCTCACACCGCCCCGGAACCCGCTTCGGCCCGATGGCCATGCGGCAGGCGTGCTACCTGCCGCAGGACGGCTCCCGGCCGTCGCTCGCGCTGCGCGTCGACGGCCTGCGCGACCTGAGAGTGTTCGACGCCGGTGACGTCGAGATGTTCGGCGGCGACGTCGAGCGCTCGCTGTCCAGCCTGGAGCGCGCCGTGCACACGGTCGCGGCCAGCGGCGCCATCCCGGTGGTGCTGGGCGGGGACCACAGCATCGCGCTGCCGGACGTGACGGGGGTGTCCCGGGCGCACGAGTCGGTATCCGTGGTGCATTTCGACGCGCACGCCGACACCGGCGAGATCGAGTTCGGCTCGCTGTACGGGCACGGGCAGCCGATGCGCCGGTTGATCGAGTCGGGGGCGGTACGGGGGGACCGGTTCCTGCAGATCGGGCTGCGCGGGTACTGGCCCGGTCCGTCCATTTTGGACTGGATGGCGCAGCACGGCATGCGCTCATACGAAATGAGCGAGATCGTGGCGAGGGGGCTGGACGAATGCCTGTCCGAAGCGTTCGCCATCGCGACCGACGGCTGCGACGCGGTGTTCCTGTCGGTGGACGTGGACGTGGTCGATCCCGGGATGGCGCCGGGCACCGGGACGCCCGAGCCGGGCGGGCTGACCGCGCGGCAACTGCTGGACGCCGTGCGCCGGTGCTGCCTCGAGTTGCCCGTCGCGGGATTGGACGTGGTCGAGGTGTCGCCGCCGTACGACCACGCCGAGATCACCGCCTACCTGGGCAACCGGGTGGTCCTGGAGGCGCTGTCGGCGATCGCGCGCCGCCGGCGCGGCGATCCGTGGGACCCCCGGCAGCCCCTGCTCGCCGGGCGCTGACCGGTCGCGCCGGACGGCCCGCCGCCGGTGCCCACCGGCGGGAAGGCGGCCGGCATCCCCGGCCGGCGTCTCGGGTCGGCGTCTGGGGCCCTCGTCTCGGGCCCTCGTCTCGGGCCAGCGTCTCGGGTCGCCGTGTCAGGACGCCGCGAAGGCCGCCTGGAGGATGTCCAGGCCACGGTCGATGGTCTCGGGCGGGCTGACCAGCGGCGGCAGGAAGCGCAGCACGTTGCCGTACGTGCCGCAGGTCAGCGTGAGTAACCCGGCGTCGTGGCAGGCCCGGGACACCGCCGCCGTCCGGGCGGGGTCGGGATCCAGGCAGGCCGGGTGCACCAGCTCCACCGCCAGCATGGCGCCCCTGCCCCGCGCCTGCCCGACCGGGAACTCCCGCAGCCGGGGCAGCATCCGGGCCTCGATGGCCCGCGCCGCCGACGCCAGGTCCAGCTCGCGCATCGTCTCGATGGCGGCCAGGGCGGCGGCGCAGGCGATCGGGTTCCCGCCGTACGTGCCGCCCAGCCCGCCGGGGTGCACCGCGTCCATGATCTCCGCGCGGCCGGTGACGCCGGCCAGCGGCAATCCGCCGGCGATGCCCTTGCCCGTGGTCACCAGGTCCGGTTCGAGGCCCTCGTGGCTCGCGGCGAACCACGAGCCGGTGCGGCAGAAGCCGGTCTGGATCTCGTCGGCGATGAACACCGCCCCGTTGTCCCGGGCCCACGCCGACAGGGCGGGCAGGAAGCCCGGCGCCGGAACAATGAAGCCACCCTCGCCCTGGATCGGTTCGATCAGCACAGCCGCCACGTTGGCGCCGCCGACCTGTGCGTCGATGACGTCGATGGCCCGGGCCGCGGCCTCGGCGCCGGAGCGCCCGTCGCGCAGCGGATAGGACAGGGGTGCCCGGTACACCTCCGGCGCGAAGGGACCGAACCGGTGCTTGTACGGCATGTTCTTCGCGGTCAGCGCCATGGTGAGGTTGGTCCGGCCGTGGTACGCGTGGTCGAACACCACTATCGCGGGCCGGCCGGTGTAGTGGCGCGCGATCTTCACCGCGTTCTCGACCGCCTCGGCGCCGGAGTTGAACAGCGCCGAGCGCTTGTCGAAGGTACCGGGGGTCAGCGAGTTCAGCAGCTCGCACACCGCCACGTACGACTCGTACGGCGCCACCATGAAGCAGGTGTGGGTGAAGCGCTCCGCCTGATCCCGAACGGCGGCCACCACCCGGGGCGCACAGTTGCCGACGCTGGTGACCGCGATCCCGGACGCGAAGTCGATCCACTCGCGACCGTCCACATCGGTCAGCGTGCCGCCCGCCGCGCTGTCCACATAGGAAGAGATGACCGAGCTGATCCCGCGCGCGACCGCGGCGGTGCGGCGCTTGTGCACGTCCGACGATGACATGGCACTCACCTCACAATCCGAGGTTGTGCATCACGTGCTTGATCCGGGTGTAGTCCTCCAGGCCGTACAGGGACAGATCCTTGCCGTATCCGGAGTGCTTGAAGCCTCCGTGCGGCATCTCGGCCACCAGCGGGATGTGGCAGTTCACCCACACGCAGCCGAAGTCCAGCCGGCGGGACACCCGCATTGCCCGGCCGTGGTCGGCGGTCCAGACCGAGGAGGACAGCCCGTACTCCACGCCGTTGGCCCAGCGCACCGCCTCGTCCTCGTCGGTGAAGCGCTGCACGGTGATGACCGGGCCGAACACCTCGCCCTGGCTGATCTCGTCGTCCTGGCGCAGGTCGGAGACCACCGTGGGGGCGTAGAAGTATCCGCGCTGCCCGACCCGGGCCCCACCGGTGCGCAGCGAGGCGTGATCCGGGAGCCGGTCCACGAAGCCGGACACCCGCTCCAACTGCGCGGCGTTGTTGAGCGGCCCGTACAGCACGTCCGGATCGTCCGGCGCACCGGTCCTCGTGGATCTGGCCTGATCCGTCAGGGCGGCCACGAACTCGTCGTGTACCCGGGGCCCGGCCAGTACCCGGGTCGCGGCGGTGCAGTCCTGACCGGCGTTGAAGTACCCTGCGACGGCGATCGCCTCGGCCGCCGCGGCCACGTCGGCGTCGTCGAAGACCACCACCGGGGCCTTGCCGCCCAACTCCAGATGGGTGCGTTTGAGGTCCGGCGCGGCGGTGGCCGCCACCTCCCGGCCGGCCCGGGTCGACCCGGTGATGGACACCAGCGCGGGGGTGGGGTGGCCGACCAGCGCCCGTCCGGTGTCCCGGTCCCCGCACACCACGTTGAGCGCGCCCGGCGGCAGGAACTCGGCGGCGATCTCGGCGAGCATCAGGGTGGTGACCGGGGTGGTGTCGCTGGGTTTGAGCACGACCGTGTTGCCGGCGGCCAGGGCCGGGGCCAGCTTCCACACGGCCATCATCAGCGGGTAGTTCCAGGGGGTCACCTGGCCGCACACGCCGATCGGCTCGCGTCGCACGTAGGAGGTGTGACCGGCCAGGTACTCCCCGGCCGAGCGCCCCTCGAGCACGCGGGCGGCGCCCGCGAAGAACCGGATCTGGTCGATGGCCGGGGGCAGTTCCTCGCTGGCGGTCAGGCCGCGTGGCTTGCCGGTGTTGCGCACCTCGGCGTCGATCAGCTCGTCGGCCCGGGCCTCCACCGCGTCGGCGAACTTGAGCAGCGCGCGCTGGCGCTCGCCGGGCGTGGCGTCGCGCCAGGTCTCGAAGGCGCCGGCCGCGGCCCGCATCGCCCGGTCCACGTCCTCACCGGTGGAGATGGGGGCGGTGGCGAACGCCTCGCCGGTGGTGGGATCGATGAGGTCGGCCCGCTTACCGTCGGCCGGATCGGTGTATTCGCCTCCGATGAAGTTGCGAAGATCCATCGCATGCCTCCCGAGTCGGTGGTCGGTCCCCATCTTCGCCACCGATTCGGTGGCGGGCAAGGTTGCCGGCGACGGGTTCCGTGGATACCTAGGCGCGCGACTCGCCGGCGCCGCGTGCTCGCCCCGGGATGGGAGCCGGGCGCGGGCGCCGGGCGGCGGGTGGCTCAGCCGGCCGCCGCGACCGGCTCGGCCGCCCGGCTCCGGGCGTCGTCGATCAGGGACACCAGTGCCGGGCGCAGTTCCGGGCGCGCGGCGAGCAGGTCGTGGAGCCGGGCCCGCCACAGCCCCGGCCTCGACGGCACGGGCGTCGAGGCGCCGCCGATCCAGCCGGGCCCGGCTCTCCGCGAGGATCGGCTCGGCCTCGGCGCCGAGCAGGACGCGCAGCCGGGCGTCCAGCCAGTGGTAGTCGCGGTCGGACTCGGTCAGCGTCACGAACGCCCTCGCCCCGTCCCAGGCCAGCCGTTCGTGGTGCAGCATGCGTGGGTTCATGAGACCATCGTCGATCCGACCCGGTTCGGAGGGCAAGGGTCGGACGGCGGCGGGCGGCCGGTAGGCTCGGCAGGCGTCCGACCCCTCGCGTCGAGTCCGAGGAGAACGATCAGGGTGACCGTTGAGCTGGCCCGTTTCGTCAAGGCCTACGACGTCAGGGGGACCGTGCCCGATCAGCTGGGGCCGCAGGTCGCCAGGGCCTTCGGCGCGGCATTTGTCCGGGTGCTCGGCCGGGAGGCGCCGGTGCCGGCGATCGTGGTCGCGCACGACATGCGCCCGTCCTCGCCCGACCTCGCGCAGGCGTTCGCCGAGGGGGCCACGGCCGCCGGTGCGGATGTGACCCTGGCCGGCCTGGGCTCCACCGACATGCTCTACTTCGCGGCCGGCCTGCTCGACCTGCCCGGCGCGATGTTCACCGCCAGCCACAACCCGGCCCAGTACAACGGCATCAAACTCTGCCGGGCCGGCGCGTTGCCGATCGGGCTGGGCAGCGGCCTGGACGACATCCGGGACGAGGCGCAGGCGATCCTGGACGGCGCCGCCGACGCCGGTTCCGGCCGGGGCGAGATCAAGCCCCGCAACCTGCTCGCCGACTACGCGGCGCACCTGCGCACCCTGGTCGACCTGTCGGGCATCCGGCCGCTGTCGGTCGTGGTGGACGCCGGCAACGGGATGGCGGGATACACAGTGCCGGCGGTGCTCGGCCCGGCCGCGCTCGACCCGCTGCCGCTGAGCATCACCCCGCTGTACTTCGAACTGGACGGCACCTTCCCCAACCACGAGGCGAACCCGCTGGAGCCCAAGAACCTGGTCGATCTGCAGGCGGCGGTCCGCGAGCACGGTGCCGACCTCGGGTTGGCCTTCGACGGCGACGCCGACCGCTGCTTCGTGGTGGACGAGCACGGCGACCCGGTGTCGCCGAGCGCGATCACCGCCCTGGTGGCAACCCGTGAGCTGGGCAAGCACCCGGGCGGCACGGTCATCCACAACCTGATCACGTCCAGCGCGGTACCCGAGATCGTGATCGAGCAGGGCGGGAAGCCGCTGCGCAGCCGGGTCGGGCACTCCTTCATCAAGGGCGAGATGGCCCGCACCGGTGCCATCTTCGGCGGCGAGCACTCCGCGCACTACTACTTCAAGGACTTCTGGGGCGCGGACACCGGCATGCTGGCCGCGATGCACGTGCTGGCCGCCCTGGGCGGGCAGGACCTGCCGCTGTCCGAGCTGGCCGGCAGGTACGAGCGGTACGTGGCGTCCGGCGAGATCAACTCCACGGTGCCCGACCAGCAGGCCCGGCTCACCGACGTCGAGCAGCGGTTCGGCGCGGGCGGCGAGGTCGACCACCTCGACGGTTTGACCGTACGCTTCTCCGACGGGGCCTGGATCAACCTGCGCCCGTCCAACACCGAGCCGCTGCTGCGCCTTAACGTGGAGGCGCCGACCGCCGAGCGGATGGCGCAGCTGCGGGACCAGGTGCTCACGGTAGTCAGAGCCTGACCGAGGAGTTCGCATGGCGCTAGATCCCCAACTGCTGGACATCCTGGCCTGCCCGGACACCCACCACGCACCGCTGCGCTACGACGAGGACGCGCAGACGCTGACCTGCACCGAGTGCGGGAGGGTGTTCCCCATCCGGGACGGCATCCCGGTGTTGCTGCTCGACGAGGCCACCGGCGGACCGGCCACGGCCGGCCCCGCCACCGGGGAGCGCTGATGATCGACGGTACCGCCGGGGTCCGCGGGCACCGGCACGTCGACGAGGCGCTGCTCGACGACCCCGCCGCCCTGGCCGCCGCCGACCCGGGCGGCATGCTGCGCGCCACCGCTTCGGCCGGCGCCCAGGTGCGCGAGTCCGCGGCGCTGGCCGCCGAGGCCAACCTGACCACCCTCGCTGAGGAGGGCCGCCCGCGCGCCGTGGTGGTGGCCGGGCAGGGTACCGCCGCGCTCACCGGCGACGTGCTCGCGACGGTGGCCGGACCGCGCTGCCCGGTGCCGGTCCTGGTGCATCGCAGCGCCGGGGTGCCCGGCTGGGTCGGCGCGGCGGACGTGGTGATCGCGGTCTCCGGCTCCGGTCGAAGCCCCGAGGCTCTGGCCGCCGCCGACGCCGCCGCCCGCCGGGGCGCCCGGCTGGTCGCGATCGGCCCGCCGGACACGGAGCTGCAACTGGTGGCCGAACGGGCCCGCTCGCCGTTCATCCCGATCCCGCGCCGGGCACCCGCCCGGGCCAGCATCTGGAGCCTGGCGGTCCCGGTGATGCTGGCCGCCCGGACGCTGAACCTGGTCAAGCTGAACGAGGCGGATCTGGCCGAGACCGCCACCCGGCTGGACGCCGACGCCGAGCGGTGCCGGCCCAGCGCCGAGTCGTTCGTCAACCCCGGCAAGTCGCTGGCCCTGAACCTGGCCAACTCGGTACCGATCGTGTGGGGCTCCTCGCCGCTGGCCGCGGTCGCGGCCCGGCGCTTCGCCGACACGCTGTCCTCCAACGCCCGGTACCCGGTGGTGGCCGGCGCCCTGGGCGAGGCCGGGCGGGGCAGCGTGGGCCTGCTCGACGGCGTGTACGGCGGGCTCGCCGAGGCGGACCGGGACATCTTCGCCGACCCGGAGGACGTGGCGGACAACTCGGCCACCCGGCTGCGCGTCGTGGTGCTGCGCGACGGCGGCCTGACCGAGGACGACGGCAGCGAGCCGGAGCCGATGGAGGTCGAGGAGCGCCGCGCCGAGGCGCTGCAGGAGATCGCCGAGCGGCGTGGGGTGCGGGTCTCCGTGCTCACCGCCGAGGGCGGCTCGGCCCTGGAGCGGCTGGCATCGCTCATCGCAGTACCAGACTTCGCATCGATCTATCTGGCCATGGCACACGGGCTGGATCCCATGGCGGTACCCGCCGTATCCGAGATGAAGGACTTCCTCACACCGTGATCAACCGCAAGCGAAACGAGTCGGCCGAGTGAGTACGGGTGAGGGTGGGGCCAAGGCAATCGTCGCGGCCCTTGGCGCCAATCTGGGCATAGCGCTGACCAAGTTCCTGGCGTTCGCGCTGAGCGGATCGTCCTCGATGCTGGCCGAGGCGATCCACTCGGTGGCCGACTCGTGCAACCAACTGCTGCTGCTGATCGGCGGCAACCGGTCCCGGCGCGAGGCGACGCCGCGCCACCCGTTCGGGTATGGGCGGGAGCGCTACATCTACGCGTTCATCGTCTCGGTGGTGCTGTTCACGGTCGGTGGACTGTTCGCCATCTACGAGGGCGTGCACAAGGTCCAGCACCCGGAGGCGATCACCGGTTGGCAGTGGTTGCCGGTGGCGGTGCTGGTGGTCGCGGCCGGGATGGAGGGCTTCTCCTTCCGTACCGCGATGCACGAGATCAACCAGATCCGCAACGGCGCGTCCTGGTGGCAGTTCATCCGGCACGCCCGCGCCCCGGAGCTGCCGGTGGTGTTCCTGGAGGACTCCGCCGCGCTGGTCGGCCTGGTGCTGGCCCTGCTCGGGGTCGCGCTGACCCTGGCCACCGGCGACGGCGTGTGGGATGGCCTGGGCACGCTCGGCATCGGCGCGCTGCTGGTCGTGGTGGCGGCGATCCTGGCCACCGAGACCAAGAGCCTGCTGATCGGGGAGTCGGCGACGTCCGAGCAGGAGGCGGCGATCGAGGCCGCCCTGGTGGGTACGGACCAGGTCGAGCGCGTCATCCACATGAGGACGCTGCACCTGGGCCCCGAGGAGCTGCTGGTCGCCGCGAAGATCTCGGTGGCGCGGGAGACCAGCGCCGGGGCGGTGGCCTCGGCGATCGACGCGGCCGAGGAGCGCATCCGGACCGCGGTACCCATCGCCCGGGTGATCTACCTCGAACCCGACATCTACCGAGAGGTCTGACAGTGCAGCGGTTGACCGGCCGGATCAGGGCGTACGCCTGGGGTTCGCGCACCTCGTTGGCGAGCCTCACCGGACGACCGACGCCCAGCGAGGGACCCGAGGCGGAGCTGTGGCTCGGGGCGCATCCGGACGAGCCGTCGGAACTGCCGGGCGGCTCGCTGCTCGAGGCGGTGGAGAAGGACCCGGCCGGCGTGCTGGGCGCCTCGACGGTCGAGGAGTTCGGCCCCCGGCTGCCGTACCTGCTCAAGGCGCTGGCCGCCGAGCAGCCGCTGTCCCTGCAGGCGCATCCGAACTCGGCGCAGGCGCGGGAGGCGTACGAGGCGGGGCGCACCGGGTACACCGACCCGTACCACAAGCCGGAGCTGCTGGTCGCGCTCGACGATGGGTTCGAGGCGCTGTGCGGGTTCCGGGATCCGCGAGCGTCCGCGGCCGAGCTGGAGTCGCTGGGGGTTGACGCGTTGCGGCCGGTGATCGACGCGCTGCGCGCCGGCACCGACCCGGAGCAGGCGCTGCGCGCCGGCACGCGGGCGTTGATGTCCTGGCCGGAACAGCAGCGAGCCGGCCTGGTGGACGCGGTCGCGGCCGCCGGGCACCCGCTCGCCACCGACCTGGCCGCCCGCTACCCGGGCGACGTGGGAGTGGTGGTCGCGCTGCTGCTCAACCGGGTTACGCTGGCCGCCGGCGAGGCGGTCTGGATGCCGGCCGGCAACCTGCACTGTTACCTGCGCGGGTTCGGGGTCGAGATCATGGCGGCCAGCGACAACGTGCTGCGCGGCGGGCTGACCCCGAAGCGGGTCGATGTGCCGGAACTGATGCGGGTGCTGCGCTTCGAGGTGCTGGAGCAGCCGGTAGTGCGGCCGGTGCCGGTACGGGACGGGGTGTCCACCTGGTCCGCGCCGATCCGGGATTTCGCGCTGTACAAGGCGAGCGTCCGCGACGGCGAGACGATGCTGCCGGCGTCGGGGCCGCGGATCCTGCTGTGCGTCGCGGGCACCGTCGGGGTCAGCACGGGTACCGGATCGCTGTCGCTGCCGGCCGGCGCGGCGGCGTTCGTGGCGGCGTCGGAGCCGGAGGTACGGGTGACCGGCAGCGGCGATGTCTTCCAGGCCGGGGTCGCCTGACCGCGGGTACTTTTCGGCCGCCTGACCGGTTGAATGCCCTTATCGGCTAAACGTCCGAATTCGCGGTTATTAGTGGCTAGTTCTACCGTTTGGCTTGACGGCTTTGGCTCCGCTCAGTAATGCTGTCCTTACGCAGCGCTATCGCGACGAAGGTCCGAGTCACGCGCGGGGGAACCAAACCGGGGGGAAGCGCGGGGCGGTGGAGCGATGGGCGGATAAGTTCGCCCACCGGCCACCGCCCCGCGCGCTGCCCGTGGCCACCCAATCCCCGTCCGCGCTCCGGCAAAACGCTACAGTCGACGGGCCTGTGCCTTTTTCACACTGCCTCGACGACAGGGGTTTTCATGACCAGTACGCTTCCCACGCCAGCTGACAGCGCGGCGGCGTCTCGTGCGCGATCGGTGGCGGAAGGCGACTTCAAGGTCGCCGACCTGTCACTCGCGGCCTTCGGGCGCAAGGAGATTCAGCTCGCCGAGCATGAGATGCCCGGGCTGATGGCGATGCGCGAGGAGTACGGCGCGGCGCAGCCGCTGCGCGGCGCCCGGATCACCGGTTCGCTGCACATGACCATCCAGACCGCGGTGCTCATCGAGACCCTGGTGGCGCTGGGCGCGGAGGTCCGCTGGGCCAGCTGCAACATCTTCTCCACCCAGGACCACGCGGCCGCGGCGATCGTGGTCGGGCCGAACGGCACGCCCGAGGCCCCGGCCGGCGTTCCGGTCTACGCCTGGAAGGGCGAGACGCTGCCGGAGTACTGGTGGTGCACCGAGCAGGTGCTGCTGTGGCCCGACGGCGAGGGTCCGAACATGATCCTCGACGACGGTGGCGACGCCACCCTGCTGGTACACAAGGGCGCGCAGTTCGAGGGCACGGGCGCGGTGCCGGCGACGGCCGAGACCGACAGCGAGGAGTACGCGGTCATCCTGGACGTCCTGCGCCGCTCGCTCACCGAGGACAACAAGCGGTGGACTCGCCTGGCGGCCGGCATCAAGGGCGTCACCGAGGAGACCACCACCGGCGTGCACCGGCTCTACGAGATGCGCCAGGAGGGCCAACTGCTCTTCCCGGCGATCAACGTGAACGACTCGGTGACCAAGTCGAAGTTCGACAACAAGTACGGCTGCCGGCACTCGCTGGTCGACGGCATCAACCGGGCCACCGACGTGCTCATCGGCGGCAAGGTCGCGGTGGTCTGCGGGTACGGCGACGTGGGCAAGGGCTGCGCGGAGTCGCTGCGGGGTCAGGGCGCCCGGGTCATCGTGACCGAGGTCGACCCGATCTGCGCGCTGCAGGCCGCGATGGACGGCTACCAGGTGTCCACCGTGGAGGACGTGGTGGGCATCGCTGACATCTTCGTCACCGCGACGGGCTGCCGTGACGTGCTCACCGCCGAGCACATGTCGAACATGAAGCACCAGGCGATCGTCGGCAACATCGGGCACTTCGACAACGAGATCGACATGGCCGGCCTCACCAGGACGCCGGGGATCCGCCGGGAGAACATCAAGCCCCAGGTCGACGAGTGGACCTTCCCGGACGGTCACGCGATCATCGTGCTGTCCGAGGGTCGGCTGCTCAACCTCGGCAACGCGACCGGCCACCCGTCCTTCGTGATGTCGAACTCGTTCACCAACCAGGTGCTTGCGCAGATCGAGCTGTTCACCAAGCCCTCGGAGTACCCGGTGGGCGTCTACGTGCTCCCGAAGTACCTGGACGAAAAGGTCGCCCGGCTGCACCTGGACGCGCTGGGTGTCAAGCTCACTGCGCTCAGCGATGGTCAGGCCGCCTACCTGGGCGTGCCGACCGAGGGGCCGTTCAAGCCGGACCACTACCGGTACTGAGCCGCCGCTCATCGCGTCGCAGGCACCAATGGCCCGCCTCCGTCCCGGAGGCGGGCCATTACTCTACGTGTCCTTAGTAAGGTCTGCCTTGCCTAAGGTTTTTGACTTAGGCTAGCCTCATCTGAGGCACGGTCGGACCGTCCATGGCGGACGGTGGAGAGGAGCACGCTGCGATGATCCCAACCCTGGTGATCGGCTTGCGGGAGGGCGTCGAGGCGTCGCTCATCGTCGGAATCATCGCCGCCTTCCTCAATCGCAACGGTCGCCGGGACGCGCTGCGTCAGATGTGGATCGGCGTGATCGCCGCGGTCGTGCTCTGCCTCCTGATCGGGATCGGGCTGGTGGCCCTGTCAAAGGAGCTGCCGCAGCAGCAGCAGGAGGGGCTGGAGACGGTCATCGGCGCCTTCGCGGTCACGATGGTCACCTTCATGATCCTCTGGATGAGCAAGCACGCCCGCGGCATGAAGAAGGAGCTGGAGGGAGCGGCCGCCCAGGCGCTGAACACCGGCTCCGCGCGGGCACTGGTGGTGATGGCCTTCCTCGCGGTGCTCCGGGAGGGCTTCGAGACCGCTGTGTTCCTCATCTCGGTGATCCAGAACAGCACCAGCGTGACGTCCGGGACCGCGGGCGCGACGATCGGCATCCTGGTGGCGATCGCCATCGGGTACGGCATCTACCGCGGCGGCGTGCGGCTCAACCTCGGCCGGTTCTTCAAGATCACCGGACTGGTGCTGGTCCTGGTCGCGGCCGGGCTGGCCATGACCGTGTTCCACACCGCGCACGAGGCGGGCTGGATCAACTTCGGCCAGGGCCAGGCGGTGGACCTCACCTGGCTGGTCCGTCCCGGCACGGTGCTCGCCTCGCTGCTGACCGGCGTGCTGGGGCTGCAGCCGACCCCCACCGTGGTCGAGGCCATCGTCTGGCTGGTGTACGCCATCCCGATGCTCGCCTACGTCGCCTGGCCGCGCGGCCAGCGCCGGTCGGCCGGCAAGCCCGCCGCCGCCCAGGCGGCCAACGGCCAGCCCGCCGCCAACGGCCAGCCCGCCGCCGGGAAGCCCGCCCCGACCAGCAGCTCCTCGGCGCACGCCTGAGCCGATTCACCCGCACCGCACCACCACCCCCACCGCTGTCACCAGATCCGACAAGGAGCGCTTCACCATGTCTCGACCCGTACCGACCGGCGCACTGCGCGCGGCCGCCATACTCGCGCTGGCCGGGTTGGTGATCAGCGGTTGTAGCAGCAAGAACAAGGACGACGCGGCGGCTGCCAGCGGCGCCACCAAGGTGAAGATCGAGCTCAACGACAACGGGTGCAAGACCACGCCGAGCTCGATCCCGGCCGGCGCGGCCACCTTCGAGGTGACCAACACCAGCGCGAACAAGGTGACCGAGGCCGAGCTGCAGCAGGGCGGGAACATCGTCGGCGAGAAGGAGAACCTGACGCCGGGGCTGTCCGGCACCTTCTCGCTGCACCTGGACGCCGGCAGCTACACGGTCTACTGCCCGAACGCGAAGACCGAGAAGGCCGACTTCACGGTGACCGGCACCGCCACGAAGCAGTCGGTCGATCCGGCTGTCCAGACCGCGCTGGACCAGGCGGTGACCGGGTACAAGCAGTACGTGATCGGTGAGGTCGACAAGCTGGTACCGGCGACCAAGACGTTCACCGACGCGGTGCGGGCCGGGAACATCTCGGCGGCCGAGGCGGCGTTCGCGCCGGCGCGGTACTACTACGAAGAGGTCGAGCCGGTCGCGGAGAGCTTCGGCGACCTGGACCCGGACATCGACGCCCGGGTCGACGACGTCGAGGACCCGAGCCAGTGGACCGGCTTCCACCGGATCGAGAAGGCGCTGTGGCAGGACAAGTCGCTGGCCGGCATGAGCCCGATCGCCGACAAGCTGGACGCCGATGTGGCGAAGCTCAAGGGCCTGGTGGCCACCACGAACTACCAGCCCGCGCAGCTGGCCAACGGCGCGACCGAGCTGCTCAACGAGGTCGCCTCCAGCAAGATCACGGGTGAGGAGGACCGGTACAGCCACACCGACCTGTCCGACTTCCAGGCCAACGTCCTCGGCGGCCAGAAGGCGTTCCAGCTGCTGCAGCCGGCGCTGCAGAAGATCGACGCGCAGCTGGCGAGCACGGTCAGCCAGGAGTTCACCGATGTCCTCGACTCCCTCAAGCCGTTCCAGACCTCCGGCGGCGGGTTTGTCGACTACAGCACAGTCGGCGACGACCAGCGCCGCATGCTGACCCAGAAGGTGGACGCCCTGGCCGAGCCCCTGTCCCAGGTCGCCGCTAAGGTCACCTCCTGATGACCGAATTCCGTGCCTCCCGCCGAGGGCTGCTGGCCCTCGGCGGGGCCGCGGTCGCCGGCGCCGCCACCAGCGGCGCCCTCGCCGGCTGCGACAGTGGCTCATCCAAGACCGCCGCGCCGGTCGTGGCGAAGGTGCCCTTCTACGGCGCGCACCAGGCCGGCATCGCCACCCCGGCGCCGGCCCGGCTGGCTTTCGCCACCTACGACCTGACCGTCGACGGCAGCCCGCAGGAGAATCTGGCGGCCCTCAGGCAGCTGCTGCAGACCTGGACCGCCGCCGCGGCGGCGATGGCGGACGGGAAGCCGGTGCCCGGGGACAGCAACACGCTCGTGGCGCCGCCGGCGGACACCGGCGAGGCGTACGGCTCCTCGCCGGCGAACCTGACGATCACCTTCGGGGTCGGTCCGTCGCTGTTCGACGGCCGGTTCGGGCTGGCCTCCCGGCGCCCGGCCGCGCTGGCCGACCTGCCGATGCTTCCCCCGGAAAACCTCGACCCCGCGCGCAGCGGCGGTGACCTGGTCGTGCAGGCCTGCTCGGACGACCCGGTGGTGGCCTTCCACGTGATCCGTAACCTGGCCCGGCTGGGCCGGGGAACGGTGGTCATGCGCTGGTCCCAGCTGGGCTTCGGCAACGCCACCTCGAACGGGGCCAGCCAGGAGACACCGCGCAATCTGCTGGGCTTCAAGGACGGCACCCGCAACATCGACGGCAGCGACGCGCAGCTGATGAACCAGCACGTCTGGGTCGGGGACGAGACCGACCAGCAGTGGATGCGGGGCGGCAGCTACCTGGTGGCCCGCCGGATCGCCATGCACATCGAGGCGTGGGACCGTGACTACCTGGCCGACCAGCAGCACGTCTTCGGCAGGTTCAAGTACACCGGTGCTCCGCTGACAGGCAGTAACGAGCGCGACACGCCGAACTTCGCGGCCAAGGACGCGAGCGGGCAGCCGGTGATTCCGGTCAACGCCCATATCCGGCTCGCCGCTCACGAAAATAACGGTGGGATCAGGATCCTTCGCCGTGGGTATTCATATACCGACGGCATCATTTCAGCGAGTGGCGAACTCGATGCGGGACTGTTCTTTATCGCGTTTCAAAAGGACCCGCGTAAACAGTTTGTTACTTTGCAGCGGGGCCTGGGTGCCCACGATGCCCTCAATGAGTATATCCAGCACGTCGGCTCGGGCCTGTTCGCTTGCCCGCCGGCCCCCTCCGGGCAGGGCCGGTACTGGGCTCAGGACCTGGTGGGCTGACCGCTACCAGGGGTTTTCGGGCCGGCGAGAGGCCGGTCCGCGCGGCCATTCGGGCATAGCTATCGATGGCCTGTTTGTGGGACGCTGGGGCAGGATGCCCCGTCCCTGGGCACTGGCGGTAGAGCTGCCCTCCATAACCGACATTCCGGTCATCCGTGTCGGCGGTTCTGGCTATCCCGACTCGACTTTTCGGTCAGCCGAAACCAGCTGTTAGGGCTACCAACGTGACTCTGACCCCTGGTTCCGATAACGGGAGAGTCACGAATTCTCGCGGCCTCTTTGCAGGCGGCGCGCGGCGTCGTTTCCTTTAGGCACTACAACGCAGCCCCAGTTGTCGCCGTCCAGTCATCTGGACGTCCGGTCCTTCGTGGGCTGCGGTAGCCGACTGGAGGGAACATGCGCACTACGAAGGGGCTTTTCGGCCTCCTCGCGGTTGGCGTGGCGTCTCTCCTCGCGGTGACGGCCTGTGGCGGAGGATCTGGATCCTCCACCTCCGGCGGGAGTGCCTCGGGGAGCTTCGCGGACTGCGCCACCAAGCCGCTCACCTGTAACTCGGGGACGGTTAAGAAGGGTGGTTCGATCAGCTATGTGCTTGAGAAGACCATCGTCGGGTGGAACCTGAACAGCGCCGACGGCAACGTCCTCGAGGGCCAGGAAGCACTCGACGGCATCACGCCGACGCCTTTCATTAACACCCCGGACCTGCAGCCGACCCTGAACACCGACCTGATGACCTCGGTGACGCAGACGAGTTCCAGCCCGCAGACGATCGTCTACAAGATCAACCCGGACGCGGTCTGGAGCGACGGGACGCCGATCAACGTCGACGACTTCACGTACATGTGGAAGACCATGAACGGCGTCGACTGCAAGACTTGCGAGGCCGCCACCAACTCCGGGTACGACCAGGTCAAGTCGGTCACCGGCTCGGACAACGGCAAGACGGTCACGGTGGTCTTCAACACGCCGTACACGGACTGGAAGGGCCTTTTCGGGCCGCTGTACCCGGCCCACCTCGCCAACCAGCATGGTGACCTCGCCGCGTCGTTCAAGTGGCTCGAGGACACCCAGCCGACCTGGTCCGGTGGTCCGTTCATCATCAGCAAGTACGACAAGGACAACTCGATCACCGAGACGGCCAACCCGAAGTGGTACGGCAAGACCAAGACGTCGCTTGACCAGCTGGTCTTCCGCATCATCACGGATCAGACGCAGGAGGTGCCGGCCCTCCAGAACAACGAGGTGCAGGCGATCTTCCCGCAGCCGGACGCGGACATCGTGAACCAGATCAAGCAGATTGACGGTGTGAACAGCACGGTCGGCATCGGCCTGCAGTGGGAGCACATCGACATCAACCTGCAGAACTCGATGCTGAAGGACCTCAAGCTGCGGACGGCGATCTTCGACGCGATCGACACGAAGCAGATCATCGCCAAGACGGTCGGCCAGTTCGACTCGAGCATCCAGCCCCTCGGCAACCACAACTTCCTCCCGGGCATGAACGGGTACAAGGACGTGGTCTCGTCGACCGGCCAGGGCAGCGGCGACATCGACAAGGCGAAGCAGCAGCTGACCAGCGGCGGGTACACCGGCGTCGGCACGGCGCTGAAGACCCCGTCGGGCCAGGCGGTCCAGTTCCGTTGCTCGTTCACCCAGGGCAACGTGCTGCGGCAGCAGACCTGCGAGCTGATCCAGAGCGAGCTGGGCCAGCTGGGCATCAAGATCACGCCCACCTCGATCAGCGACCTCGGTGGCACGCTGAGCAGCGGTGACTACGACCTGATCGACTTCGCCTGGGTCGAGCCGCCGTTCGTCTTCGCGAACGCCGCCCAGACCTGGACGAGCACCAGTGCCAGCAACTACGGCCACTGGAGCAACCCGCAGGCCGACGCTCTGCTCAAGGACGCCTCGCAGCAGACCGACAACCAGAAGGCGATCGACGACCTGAACCAGGCCGACACGATCATGACCAACGACGCGTATGTCCTCCCGCTGTACCCGAAGCCGTACCTTCTGGCCGCGTACGCGAACATCCTGAACATCCGCGGTAACGGCACCCAGGCGGGTCCGCCGTACAACGACCAGGAGTGGGGCCTGGCCACCGCGTCCTGACGATCTTCCGTCAGTACGCAAGGCAGCTCTACCGCCAGTCAGCCAAGTGGACCCCGGACGCCCGCGGGCGCCCGGGGTCCACTACTGGACGGCTCCACAGTTGGAGGTAACACATGCTCGCGTACATCATCCGGCGCGTGCTGATCTCGATCCCGGTCCTGATCGGATCGACGATCCTGGTCTTCATCATGGTCAAGCTCTCGGGTGACCCCCTGGAGGGCATCAAGCTGCGCAACCCCCCGCCCCCGCCGGCGACGATCAAGCTCGAGGAGCACCGGCTCGGCCTGGATCAGTCGTGGCCGCTGCAGTACTGGGACTGGCTCAAGGGTCTCGTGCTGCACGGCAACTTCGGCCAGGCGGTGCAGCCCACCGAGAACATCGGCGCCGACATCGGCAGCCACCTGTGGGTGACCGTCCGGCTGGTGTTCTTCTCGGTGCTGATCGCCCTGATTCTCGCCATCATCACCGGTGTGGTCAGCGCCATCCGTCAGTACAGCGTGACGGACTACACCGCCACCTTCTTCGGCTTCCTGTTCCTGTCGATGCCGGTCTTCTGGTTCGCCGTGCTCCTCAAGGAGGCGGGCATCTGGTTCAACCGCAGCACCGGCACGAAGACCTTCTTCACCATCGGCGATAAGTCGCCCTATCTCCCGAGCGATACCGCCTGGGCCCACATCTCCGATGTAGCGGGCCACATGGTGCTGCCGACCATCGTGCTGGGCCTCGCCGGATACGCCGGCTGGACCCGGTTCACCAGGGCCTCGATGCTCGAGGTGCTCAACAGCGACCACGTGCGGCTGGCCCGCGCCAAGGGCCTGCGCTCGCGCAAGGTCCTCATCCGGCACGCGCTGCGCAACGCGCTGATCCCGCTCACCACGGTCACCGCCCTGGACATCGCCGCCCTCCTCGGCGGCGCGATCCTGACCGAGCAGGTGTTCCAGTGGAACGGCATGGGCACGCTGTTCGTGAAGGCGCTCCAGCAGAAGGACGCGCACATGATGATGGGCTGGCTGCTGGTGTCGGCCACCATCGTGATCGTCTTCAACCTCATCGCCGACATTTTGTACGGCATCCTGGACCCGAGGATCCGTCATGCGTAGGCGCGCGACTCCATTGACGACCGTGGCAACCGCAGGGGTTTGCGTAAGCGAGGTGGCCCGATGACCGAGCCCACTATCCAGGCCGGCCGCACCAACGCCGGATCCGCGACCGGGGCCAAGCCGGTCGCCGGCGACCCCGGCACCGGCCGGGTCGAGCGCGAGTTCACCGTCAAGGACCGCAGCCAGCTGCAGCAGACGATGCGCCGGTTCCTGCGGCACCGTATGGCGGTGGGCAGCCTCGTCGTCTTCGTGCTGCTGGTGCTCTTCGCCTTCATCACGCCGTTGCTGTGGAAGTACCACTACACGACGATCACGCCGGACAACAGCGTCCCGCCGTCGCTGGATCACCCCTTCGGCACGGACAACCTGGGTCACGACATGTTCGCGCAGGTGCTCCGCGGCCTCCAGCAGTCGATCAAGGTGGCCCTCAGCATCGCGCTGATCGCGACGATCGGTGGCACGCTGTGGGGCGTCATCTCCGGGTACTACGGAGGCGCCGTCGACACCGTGCTCATGCGCTTCGCCGACCTGGTGCTCACCATCCCCAGCCTGGCGATGGCCGCCGCCCTGGCGAACAACTTCGGCGGTACCTGGTGGATCATCGCGATCATCCTCGGCGGGGTCTCCGCGCCGTACGTGGGTCGCGTGGTGCGCGGCATGGTGCTCTCGATACGCGAGCGGGAGTATGTCGAGGCGGCTCGGGCACTGGGCGCGTCGGACTTCCGCATCATGATCCGCCACCTGGTGCCCAACGCGTTCGCGGTGGTCGTGGTCAACGCGACCCTGCTGGTGGCCAGCGGGATCCTGCTGGAGACGTCGCTGTCCTTCCTGGGCTTCGGCATCCAGGCACCGGACACCTCGCTCGGCGTGCTGATCACAACCGGTCAGGGGGCGGTGGACACCCGGCCGTGGTTGTTCTACTTCCCGGGTCTGTTCATCATCCTGGTCGCGCTGACCGTCAACTTCCTTGGCGACGGCCTGCGTGACGCGCTCGACCCACAACAGACAAGGCAACGCCGATGACGGTTAACACGAACATTCAGCTTGGCCGATCGGATGTCGACCCGAACCTGCTGCTGGAAGTCGAGAACCTGACGGTCTCGTTCCCCACCGACGACGGCGTGGTCAGCGCCGTGCGCGGGGTCAGCTACCAGCTGCGCCGGGGAGAGGCCATGGGGATCGTCGGCGAGTCAGGCTCGGGCAAGTCGGTCAGTTCGCTGGCGGTGATGGGCCTGCTGCCCAAGTCCGCGCGGGTGACCGGCTCGATCCGGTTCGAGGGCGAGAGCCTGCTGGGCAAGTCCGACAACCAGTACGCGGAGATCCGCGGCAAGAAGATAGCGATGATCTTCCAGGATCCGCTGACGTCGCTGAACCCCGTTTACACGGTCGGGACCCAGATCGCCGAGGCGGTGCTGGCGCACAACGACATCTCCAAGCGCGCGGCCCGCGATCGGGCCATCGAGCTGCTGAAGTCGGTCGGCATTCCGCACCCGGACCAGCGGGTGGACAACTACCCGCACGAGATGTCCGGCGGCATGCGGCAACGGGTGGTGATCGCGATCGCGATGGCCAACGACCCCGACGTCATCATCGCCGACGAGCCGACGACCGCGCTGGACGTGACGGTGCAGGCGCAGGTGCTCGAGGCGCTGGAGGCGGCCCGGGCGGAGACCGGCGCCGCGCTCGTCCTGATCACCCACGACCTCGGGGTGATCGCCGGACACGCGGACCGGATCTGCGTCATGTACGCCGGGAAGATGGTGGAGATGGGCTCCATCGACGACATCTTCTACCGGCCCCGGATGCCGTACGCGTTGGGCCTGCTGGGCAGCCTGCCCCGGCTGGACTCGTCCCGCAAGCAGCGGCTCACGCCGATCACCGGCGCCCCGCCGTCGCTGGTCAACCTGCCGGCCGGCTGCCCGTTCACGCCGCGCTGCCCGTTGGCGCAGGACGTGTGCGAGGAGAAGGAGCCCGTGCTGACGGTCACCGACGACCCGGCGCACCTCGCCGCCTGCCACTTCCATGACAAGCTGGTCGGCGTGGACGCGGCGCAACTGTTCGGCACGACGTCCGCCGATCCGGATCCGATCGATTCGGTGGACCAGGAGGTAACACAGTGACCACCGTCGACATCCCCACCCAGTCGACCGGACCGCGATCGACCGAAGCCGGCCAGCCGGTGTTGTCGGTGCGCAACCTCGTGAAGCACTTCCCGGTGCGGTCGAAGGGCATCCTGCGGCGCCGGGTCGGCGAGGTGCACGCCGTCTGCGACGTCTCGTTCGACCTGATGCCGCACGAGACGTTGGGTCTGGTAGGCGAGTCCGGCTGCGGAAAGACCACCACCGGCCGGCTCGTACTCAACCTGGTGGACGCGACGTCGGGCGAGGTGCGGTACGGCGGCCGGGACCTGACCCAGCTGTCGACCGGGCAGATGCGTCCGCTGCGCCGGGATCTCCAGATCGTGTTCCAGGACCCGTTCGCGTCCCTGGACCCGCGCATGACGGTCAACGAGATCGTGGCGGAGCCGCTGCGCATCCACGGCCTGTTCGGGTCGACGGACAACGGCCGCAAGCAGGTACGGGAGCTGCTGCGCCAGGTCGGGCTCAACCCCGAGCACGGCAACCGGTACTCGCACGAGTTCTCCGGCGGCCAGCGTCAGCGCATCGGCATCGCCCGGGCGCTGGCCCTGCGGCCCAAGGTGCTGGTGCTCGACGAGCCGGTCTCCGCGCTCGACGTGTCGATCCAGGCCGGCGTGATCAACCTGCTCGAGGACCTGCAACGGGACCTGGGCCTGTCCTTCCTGTTCATCTCCCATGACCTGTCGGTCATCCGGCACATCGCGCACCGGGTGGCGGTCATGTACCTGGGCCGGATCGTGGAGACGGCCCCGGTCGAGGAGCTGTTCACCAAGGCGGCCCACCCGTACACGCAGGCGCTGATCTCGGCGATTCCGCTGCCCGACCCGCGCAAGGAGCGGACCCGGCAGCGGGTTCTGCTCAGCGGCGAGGTGCCCAGCCCGGTCAACCCGCCCTCGGGCTGCCGGTTCCGCACCCGCTGCCCGAAGTTCGCCAACCAGCTGTCGGATGGCGACAAGCAGAAGTGTGTGAACGAACTGCCGGCGCTCGTCGATCGGGGCTTCGGCCACCAGGCGGCGTGCCACTTCGCCGAGGCGCGCAAGCTGGTCTGATCGGCCGGCATCCGCGCGTCGGACGCCTCGGCGGCCCCGCCCGCCCGATCTCGGGTAGGCGGGGCCGTCGCGTCGATCGGCCCCCGCCGGCCGAATCCGTGGCTATTGGATCTTGGGAAATTCCGGGTGGTGGGGGTGCCGCCGGCGGAGCGAGGCATTATGGAAGCCCCCGACCTCGGGGGCCGCGGCGGGGCACGTCTGGGAGCGTGCCACCATACGCGGGTTTTAGCCTGAAATCATCCGGTTCCTAAGGTCGGGTTCCCGGATTCGGTCGCGAAGATGGAATATTGGGCGCATGAGAGCTCGGGTCCTGGTCGTCGATGACGACCCCGCCCTCGCCGAGATGCTCGGCATCGTGCTACGAAGCGAGGGGTTCCTGCCCTCGTTCGTGGCGGACGGGGAACGCGCGCTGGGCGCGTTCCGGGAGGCGCGACCCGATATCGTGCTACTCGACCTGATGTTGCCCGGAATGAGCGGAATCGACGTCTGTCGGGCGATCCGGTCTGAGTCCGGCATCCCGATCGTCATGCTCACCGCCAAGAGCGACACCGTCGATGTGGTGCTCGGGCTCGAGTCGGGCGCCGACGACTACGTGGTCAAGCCGTTCAAGCCGAAGGAGCTGGTCGCCCGGATGCGGGCAAGGCTGCGCCGGGGCGAGGACGTCACCCCCGAGTTGCTGACCATCGGCCCCAACGGCAACCAGATCACCATCGACGTGCCCGCGCACACGGTCAGCCGGGACGGCGACGAGGTCAAGTTGACCCCGCTGGAGTTCGACCTGCTCGTCGCGCTGGCCCGCAAGCCGCGCCAGGTCTTCACCCGCGAGGTCCTGCTTGAGCAGGTCTGGGGATACCGGCACGCCGCCGACACCCGGCTGGTGAACGTGCACGTCCAGCGGCTGCGCGCGAAGATCGAGCCGGACCCGGAGCGTCCCGAGATCATCCTCACCGTGCGAGGCGTCGGCTACAAGGCCGGCACCGGGTGATCTATGAGCAGCAGCACCTGGCTCCTCGCGCAGTACCGGTACCTGCGCCACCGTCCGGTGGTGCGGGTACTGCGCCGTACCGTGGGCGGGCGTGTGATCGTCGCCTGGGAGTCCGGGCACCGGGCCTGGCGGCGTTCGCTCCAGCTGCGCATGGTGGTGATCACCCTGCTGGTCTCCGGGGTGCTGGTCGGCGCGTTCGGCGTGCTGGTCGCCTCGATGATCACGGAGGGGCTGGTCAACGCCAAGGTGACCACCGCCCGGGAGCAGGTGGAGACGGGCACCAAGACGATGGAGCAGCAGCTCGACGCGATCAAGGATCCGGGCGACCTGCGGACCTCGATCCCCGGTGTGATCAGTCGGCTGTCGGCCAACACTGAGGGCGCCAGCGTCACGATCCTCAGCAGCGACCCGGACCCGTCCCCGCGCCCCCCGCAGACCTCGGTGAACAACGCCCAGATCGCGGCCGCGATCCCCAAGCAGCTGCAGGCCTACGTGAGCGGCGCGCGTACCGGCGACGTCGGCGTGGTGGCCCACCAGTTCGTGACCGCCGACCTGGGCGACGGCTCCAGCCAGCCGTACCTGATCTACGGCAGCCCGGTCACGGTCTCCAACAGCCACTTCGAGCTCTACTACTTCTTCCCGCTCATCACCGAGCAGCAGGCCGCCGACCTGGTCCGGACCACGGTGGTGGCGACCGGGGTCGCGTTGGTCGTGCTGCTGGCGGTGCTCGCGGCGCTGACCACCCGGCTGGTCGTCCAGCCGGTGCGCACCGCGGCCCGCACCGCGCAGCGCCTCTCCGCCGGCCTGCTCGACCAGCGGATGGAGGTGCGCGGGGAGGACGACCTGGCGCTGCTCGCCGCCTCGTTCAACCAGATGGCGGAGAACCTGCAACGGCAGATCATCCGGCTGGAGGAGATGTCCCGGCTGCAGCGCCGCTTCACCTCGGACGTATCGCACGAACTGCGCACGCCGCTGACCACCGTGCGGATGGCCGCCGACCTGATCTACTCGGAGCGGGACGAGTTCGACCCGGCCATGGCCCGCAGCGCCGAACTGCTGCACGACGAGCTGGACAGGTTCGAGGAACTGCTCACCGACCTGCTGGAGATCAGCCGGTTCGACGCCGGGTTCGCGGTGCTCGACGCCGAGCCCAGCGACCTGGTGCCGATCGTCGAGGCGGTGGCCGAGCGGCTGCGTCCGCTGGGCGAGCGGTGCGGAGTGCGGATCGACCTGAACGTCCCGGCCGCGCCGGTGATCGCCGAGGTGGACCCGCGCCGGGTCGAGCGGATCCTGCGCAACCTGGTCGGCAACGCCGTCGAGCACGCCGAGGCGCGACCGGTGGTGATAACGCTGTACGCCGACGAGGTCGCGGCGGCGATCACCGTGCGGGATCACGGCATCGGGCTGCACATAGGCGAGGAGAAGCTGGTCTTCAACCGGTTCTGGCGGGCCGACCCGTCGCGCGCCCGGCAGACCGGCGGCACCGGGCTCGGGCTGTCGATCGCGCTGGAGGACGCGCGGCTGCACGGCGGCTGGCTGGAGGCGTGGGGCGCGACCGGCCACGGCGCCCAGTTCCGGCTGACCCTGCCGTTGCGCGCGGGCGACCGGTTGACCTCCTCGCCGCTGCGGCTGGTGCCGCCGGACGCCTCCTCGGTCCGGGCCCGGCTCGCGCTGACCGCCGGCCCGGCCGCCCTGGACCCGGCGCCCGGCGTGATACCGAGCGTCGCCCTGCCGGCCCAGGACTCCCACCCGGCGGACGACCTCCAGTTCGGTGAGCACGCGCCGAGCGAGTTCACGATCGAGTACCTGCCGGGCGAGTTCGGGGAAGCGCAGCCGGGCACCCCCCACGTTCGCGGAGGACGCCATGCCTGATCGCCGCCAGGTGTTGCGGGTGATGATGCTGGGCACCGCGGCGCTCGCCGCACCGGCGGCGTGCGGCCTGCCGTCGGGCGGCCGCCCGATCATCGACGGCCCGGCAGCGCCTGCCGGCCCGGGCACCAGCAACACCGACCTCCAGGCGCCGTTGCAGCAGGACGCCACCGACGCGGGCGGACTGGTGACGAACTTCCTCAACGCGGTGGCCGGCAAGCTCGACGTGGACACCGACTTCAACAAGGCGAACGAGCGGGCGAAGACGTACCTGACCGACAACGCGCAGAAGACCTGGTCGTCGGGTAGCCAGGTCACCGTGGTCCGGGTGGTCGAGGGCCCCGCCTCCAGCGCGGGCCCGGCCGGCGAGACGTTCGTCGACGTGACGCTCCAGCCGGTCGGCATCCTGCGCAACGACGGTACGGTGGCGCCCGGCTCGAACACCCCGGTACCGCCGCCGCAGGTGGCGATGCGGTTCACCGTGGTCCTCAGCGACCGGCAGCCCGGCACCTACCTCATCGACGACATCGGCCCGCGGTCCGCGAACGGGTCCACGCTGACCGGGATGCTGCTGGACAGCACCGGCCTGAGCCGCTGGTACGACCCGCACCTGGTCTACTTCTGGTCCACCGACAGCGACCGCAGGGGCCTGGTGCCGGATCTGCGCTATGTGCCCAAGGTCGGGCAGCTCAGCCAGGAGATCCAGCGCACCGAGATGGTGAACTGGGTGCTCGGTGGGCCCTCCGACCTGCTGACCAGCGCCGTCCTCAACAACCTCTACGCCGGCATCACCCTGGTCGGGCCGAACCTGGTGCCGCCGGACCCCAACGGGCTGCTGATCAACCTGTCCGCCGCGCCGCAGGGGCTCACCCCGCCGCAAATCATGAACCAGCTGCGCTGGTCGCTGCGGCCGTCGTACGAGGGCTACGAGGGCACCGTGCGGCTGCAGGAGAGCTCGCAGAACGTCAAGGTGGACGGTTCGAGCAGCAAGTACCTGGTCAACTCCAACCTGGCCGACCGGCCGTACTTCGAGGGCGACGACACGGCGTACTGCGTGGTGGGCGGGGTGGTCCGCCAGATCGACAACCCGGACCGGCTGCCGGACGTGCTGCGGAACCTGGATCGCGACAACCGGAACGTGCGGTTCGCCGCGCTCCGGACGGGCTACCCGTACGCCGCCCTGGTCAAGACCGACAACTCGCTCTGGATCGGCCATACCCCCCGGGACAACTCCGACGCGGTGTTCGTGCGGTCCGACCTGAACGGCCGCAACTGGACCCGGCCGGTCTTCCTGCCCGCCGCCGACGCGGTGGTCCTGGTCGCCGTCGACGGCCGGCTGCACCGGGTGGACCTCGGCGGCGGCCAGACCGAGATCGGCGTCGGGGACCTCGCGGTCACCGCCTTCGCCGTGGCGCCGGACGGCCACCGGATAGCCATGATCGCCAACGGCTCCGCCTGGGTCTGTGCGCTGCGGGTCGACGGCATGAGCATCTCCGTCGGGCCGCCGCGTTACATCTCGTCCGGGCTCACCGACCTGACCAGCATCGCGTGGTCGCAGCTCGACCGCGTGCTGATCGCCGGCCGGGGTGCCGTCAACTACCAGCTGGTCGAGGCGACGATCGACGGCGCCATGGCCACCGAGTGGAAGGCCGCCTACTCGTACCGGATCGTCTCGGTGGTGGCCCTGCCCAACCCCGCGTCGGTGCCGGTGGCCAGCCAGATTGACCGGGCGATGGTGCAAACAGACCACAACATCGCCTACCACTCCACCCGCGTCAGCTCGCGGTCGATCAAGCTGGGGGCCAGCGCTCCATCGCCGAGCCCGTCGCCCAGCCACGCACCGGCCGGCGAGCCGGTGCCGAGCAACCCGTTCTACCAAGACTAGGGGCTCGGCCGTGAGCTGGCTGGGGCAGACGTGGACCGGGCTGGCGGATCTGGTGCTGCCGGGGACCTGCGCCGGCTGCGGGGCCGGCGGCCCGGGCGCGATGTGCGCGAACTGCCTCCGAGCGCTGCGCGGCCTGCGGGCCCACCCGGTACGCCCGACGCCGGCCCCGCCCGGCCTGCCCCGGTGCGTGGCCATGGGCGGCTACGAGGGAGTGCTGCGCGAGGTGCTGCTGGCGTACAAGGAGCGGGGCCGGCACACCCTGGCCCGCTCGCTGGGCGACCTGCTCGCCTCCGCCGTCCTGGCCGGGGTACGGCTCGCCGGGCCGCCCGCCGGAACGCCGCTGCTGCTGGTACCGGTGCCGGACACCGCTGCCGCGGCACGGGACCGGTACGGCGATCACATGCTCCGGCTCGCCCGGCGCGCCTCGGCACGGCTCAACGCCAGCGGCTGGCCGGCCGGCCTGGCCACCCCGCTGTCCGCCCGGCCGCGTGCCGACTCGGCCCATCTGGACCGTGCCGGCCGGGCCAGTGCCGCGGCGCAGGCGTTCGCTCCCCGCCCTCGCGAGCTGGCGAGGATGGCGGAGGTGGCCGCCCGGGGAGCCCTGGTGATCGCGCTCGACGACATCCTCACCACCGGCGCCACCCTGGCCGCGGTGGCCGCCGGGCTGCGTGACGCCGGGGTCCCGGTACCGCTGGCGGTGGTGGTCGCGGCGACCCGGCGTCGCACCGGTCCGCGTACGCCTTCCGGGTGATTTTCCCATGATTTTCCCGGCTGATAGAGCGGGCGAATTACTCCAAAACGTTCTTGAAAGCAAGGGGTGACGTCCGAACCAACAAGGGTTAGCGTCGGACCTCATCGGGAACTGGCAGCGAGATCTAAGGAGGAGCGCAGCCGATCGAGGGAGGTACTCAACCAACGGTCGGTCGCCAGGGCCGAGTCACATCAGAAGCCACATGGACAGTTCGCCACTGACCCAGGGGGCAGCGGTGGCGTCCGGACACAGACCTTGGGGGAGGTCAGACCTGTGGACATCGTCGTCAAGGGCCGCAACGTGGAGGTGCCGGATCATTACCGGCAGCACCTGGCGGACAAGCTGCACAAGATCGAGCGCTACGACCACAAGATCATTCGCTGGGAAGTCGAACTTTCCCACGAACGCAACCGTCGCCAGTCCGACCACTGCCAACGGGTGGAGGTCACCTGCGTCTCGCGGGGTCCGGTGGTTCGGGCCGAGGCCTGCGCCGGGGACTTCTACAGCGCGTTGGACCAGGCCACCGCGAAGCTGGAGGCGCGGCTGAGGCGGGCCGCGGACCGGCGCCGGGTGCATCGGGGCCGGCATGCGCCGGTGTCCGTCGCCGCGGCCACGTCGGGCCTGCCGACACCCGAACTGCCCGCCGAACCTGTCGTCGTGCGGGCCCGCACGGCCGTGCGCGAGCTCAACGAGTTCGATGACGACGCGCCGTGGCACATCGCCCGGTGCAAGGAGCACATGGCGGTACCGATGACCGTCGACGACGCCCTGTTCCAGATGGAGCTCGTCGGCCACGACTTCTTCCTGTACCTCGACAAAGACTCCGGCCGCCCCTGCGTCGTGTACCGGCGGCGGGCGTACGACTACGGCCTCATCTCGCTGGTCGCGTGACCCCGATACCGGGTCCGGGAGGGCCCGCCCCGGTTCGGGGCGGGCCCCCGGTGAACGCCGGCCGGACTCGTCCGACCCTGCGATGACCCGGTGCCCGAGAACCAGGCCGGTTCCCCGTCAACCGACGACCGGACGGCGAACGCGAGGACGCTGACCCGGTCAGATGTGGTGATCTTCGTCGGCGGGGCGATCGGAGTCGTGGCCGCCGGCCTCACCCGGTTCGCGCACACCAGCGCCATCCTCGCCTTCGTCTGCGCCGCCGTGGCGGTCGCGGTGCTGGCCGCGCTCGTCGCGCGCAGCGTGGAGCAGATGGGGGACCGGTTCGGCGCGGGCGCCACCGGAGTGCTGCAGGGCGCCCTGGGCAACCTGCCCGAGCTGTTCATCTCGTTCTTCGCGCTGCGGGCCGGCCTGCGGGTCGTGGTGCAGTCGGCCATCATCGGCTCGATGCTGGCCAACCTGCTGCTGGTGCTCGGGGCCGCATTCGTCGTGGGCGGGCTCAAGCACGGGACGCAGCGCTTCGAGCGGGCCCGGGCCCGGGACACCAGCGTGCTGCTGGTCCTGGCCACGGCCGCGCTGGTGCTGCCCAGCATGGCGCAGTTCAGCCACAGCCCGGCGGCTCCGCACCTGCGGGTGCTGTCCGACACGGTGGCGGTGGTGCTGCTGATCGTGTTCGTGCTGTCGCTGCCCGCCGCGCTGGCCAGGCGCGCCGGCGACTCGACCGGGGGCGGCAAGGCCGCCGCGGCCGCGCCGGCCGCCAAGACGGCCAAGGTGGCCCAGGGCAACGAGCCGCCACGCTGGCCGATCTGGTTGGCGGTGGGCCTGCTCGCGGCGTCCGGCGGGGCCTCCGCCCTGGTCTCCGACTGGTTCGTGCACGCCCTGCAGCCCGCGATCACCACGCTCCACCTGTCGCAGGCGTTCGCGGGCCTGGTCGTGGTGGCCATCGCCGGCAACGCCATCGAACACGTGGTGGGCATCCGGCTGGCGTACCTCAACCAGTCGGACTATGCGCTGTCCGTCATCCTGAACAGTCCGCTGCAGGTGGCCCTGCTGCTCGCGCCCGCCCTGGTGCTGCTCAGCCTGACCACCGCCACCACGCTGACCCTGGTCTTCGCGCCCATGCTGGTCGCCGCGGTGGTGGTCACGGTGGTGCTGGTGACCCTGATCGTGTTCGACGGCGAGTCCAACTGGCTGGAGGGCTCGATCCTGATCGGCCTCTACGTGATCATCGCCGCTGTGTTCTGGTGGGGCTGACGCCTCCCGGTGGCGGACCCGGCGGGCTCGCGGCCGGCGACGGGGTCAGCCCGACCGAGGGGCCAGGTCCTCGGGCAGCAGTGCGTACATGATGTTGTCGACCCGGGCACCGGCCGGACCCGGCAGCCGGGAGTGCTCGTACCCCTCGCGGCGGAAGCCGGCGCGCTCCAGTACCCGCTGAGAGCGGGCGTTGCCCGGGGCGGTACCGGCGATCAGCCGGACGGCACCCACCGTCTCAAAGGCCCAGGCGGCCATCATCCGGCACGCCCGGGACGCGAACCCGCGCCCGCGCCAGGGCGTCAGCAGGCTGTACCCGATCATCGCCTGGCCCGTGATCGGCTCGGTGTAGCGCAGCCCGATCTCCCCGGCGAACGCGCCGCTGGCCGCGTCCCGGATGGTCAGGTCGGCGGCGGTGCCGGCAAGCCACTCGGCGGGAGCCTGCGCGCACCGCCGCTCGATCTGGTCCAGCTTCGGCAGCTGGGAGGGCACCGTGGTGGCAACCACGTCGGGCAGGCTGCGCAGGGCGAACACGTTCGGCGCGTCGTCGGACCACAGCGGGCGCAGCGAGACCACGCCGTCGGTCAGCTCGCCGCCGGGCAGGTCGGGCAGGGTGCGCAGCCCGGGCCCGTCCGGGTCGGTGCGCAGCCGGGCCCACACGATCAGGTCGTACCGGCTGCCGTCCCGGTTGATCCCGCCGCCGCGGCGTACGCCCTCCCGCCGGTACCCGGCGTTGATCGCGACCCGCTGGCTGGGCCAGTTGTCGGGGTGGGTGAGCAACTCCACGCGGTGCAGGCCGTGCACCAGGCCCCACTGGGTGAGCGCGATCGCGGTGGCGGTCGCGACGCCGCGGCCCCGGGCCCACGGCGCCACCCAGTACCCGACCTCGCCGGTGCCCTCCTCCCAGCGCAGGTGGTGCATGCCGGCGGCGCCCAGGATCTCGTCCGTACCGGGATCGGCGATCACGTAGTCCACCCGGTCGGGCGCGCCACCGCGTACCCGATCGATCCAGCGCTGGATGTCCCGTGGGGTGCAGGGGTCCGGTACGGCCGGGACGAACCGGGTGACCAGCGAGTCCACCCCGGCGCGCAGGCCGTCGCGGTCGCCCGGGCGCGGCGCCCGCAGGACGACCCCGTCGCCTCCCATGATCGGTTGGCCCATGCTCCACCTTCCACGGCATCCTTGAACAATGCCTACCCCACAGTTCGTCGCCGAGGAGCGGGACGGGCGGTTCGTCCGCCAGTCCAACCGCTTCACCGACCGGATCAGCAGAGACTCCAGCTCGCCGGCCGGCGGCGGGCCCGACGAGCGGGGTCGCTGGCCGGTCGAGCCGGGGCGGTACCGGCTCATCTGGTCGCGTGCCTGCCCGTGGGCGCACCGCGCTGTGATCGTACGGGCACTGCTGGGTCTGACCGGGGCGATCGGCCTCGGCACGGTCGATCCGATCCGCGACGAACGCGGCTGGCGGTTCACCCTCGACCCGGACGGGCGCGACCCGGTGCTCGGTATCGGGCTGCTCTCCGAGGCGTACCTGGCGACCGACCCGACCTACGAGGGGCGTGTGACGGTACCGGCCATCGTCGACACGCTCACCGGACGCGTGGTGACCAACGACTACCCGCAGATCACCCTGGACCTCGCCACGGAGTGGGTGGATTTCCACGCCGCCGGCGCCCCCGAGCTCTACCCCGAACCGCAGCGCGCCGAACTGGACGAGCTGATGGCCGACGTCTACGCCGACGTCAACAACGGGGTGTACCGGGCCGGCTTCGCCAGCAGCCAGGATGCCTACCAGGAGGCGTACGACCGGCTGTTCGCCCGGCTGGACGCGCTGGCGGCACGGTTGTCGGACGGCCGCCCGTACCTGATGGGGGACCGGCTCACCGAGGCCGACGTCCGGCTGTTCACCACCCTGGTCCGGTTCGACGCCGTCTACCACAACCACTTCCGCTGCAACCGCAACAAGATCACCGAGATGCCGGTGCTGTGGGAGTACGCGCGCCGGCTCTACCGTCTCCCGGGCTTCGGCGACACGGTGGACTTCGACCAGATCAAGCGCCACTACTACCTGACCCACGAGGCGATCAACCCGAGCGGGATCGTTCCGGCCGGGCCCGACCCGTCGGTCTGGCTCGCCTGACCGACCGACCTCCGCCCGCCGGCGCGAACGCCCACCGTGGCTCAGCGCGGGCGGGGGTCGGTGGCCAGCAGCGAGCCCACCCAGGCGTCGCGGCGCTCGCCGCGCTGGGCGCAGCCGGCGCGCTGCACCCCCTCCATCGTGAAGCCGGCCTTCGTGGCGACCCGGCGGGACGCCTCGTTGCCCACGTGCGCCCGCCAGACGATCCGGGTCAGGCCGAGGGCGTCGAACGCCCAGCCGCAGATCGTCCGCACCGCCGCGGTCGCGTGCCCGCGCCCCCTGGCCCACGGCGCTACCAGGAACCCGATCTCGGCGCTGGCCTCGTCGCGCTCGTCGAGAGTCAGCTCCACGGACCCGGCGTAGGCTCCCCGCCCGTCCACTATCTGGTACGCCGCACCCAGCCCGGCGGCCCAGACCAGTGGCGCGTGCCGCCGCACGAAGAATTCCGCGTCCGCCCGGGCGTAGGGCACCGGTATGGTCGTCCAGCGTGCGGACTCCGGGTCCTGGCAGGCGCTGGTGAGGGCGTCGACATCGGCCTCGCCCAGCGGGGCAAGGCCGGGCAGTCGGGGCTGCGGCCCGGCGAACAGGGCGGCCCGCCGCGCGGCCGGCGATCCGGGCGCGTACGGCGGCGGGGTCTGCCCGGTGACCTCGCCCGGCACCAGGGTGCCCCACCAGGCGTCCCGCCAGGCCGGCGCGGTCTGACCCCGACCCGGCCCGTCCCCGGCCGGGTGATCGCCGGCCGGATGATCGCCGGCCCGGTGATCGTTGGCGGGTCCGAACGCGCCCGGTGGCGGCCCGTCCACCACCCGGGTGCGGCCGTGGACGCGCACCCCGGCCCGCAGCGCCACCAGCCGGGAGGCGTGGTTACCGAGGTAGGCGTGCCAGGTGACCCGGCGTAGCCCCAGCGACTCGAAGGCGAACAGCGCCACCGCGCGCAGCGCGGTCACGGCCACCCCGCGACCGCGCGCCCAGGGTGCCGTCCAGTACCCGACCTCGCCGGAACCGTCGCGGATGGACACCAGCCCGCAGGATCCCAGCAACTCGCCGGTCGCCTGATCGAAAACGCCCAGCGGGGCGGCGCTGCCCCCGGCCCAGGCTTTCGGCGACATTTCAGTAACAAAGTCGGCGGCGTGTTCGGGCCGGTACGGGCGGGGTACCCGGGTCCACCGCTGGATCTCCGGATCCTGGCAGGCTTGGTACACGGGGCCGGCGTCGGCCGGCTGCCACGGCCGGATCAGCATGTTTCCGGCGTGGATCTCCATGAGCGGGCTCGACATGGATCATGAGGTTACGGACCGGATACGAGGGGCGCCAGACCGTCATTTTCATGATCGACTCAAAATTGTGGGTCCGATTAGTCACGATCACGGCATTGGATCTCCGCGCGGCTGACAGTTCGGCCTCCTCTCCGCCTACGATGGTTCGGCAGACTGTCTAGGGAGCGGAATCCGTGGCGTTCTTCGAAAAGATCCTCCGCGCCGGCGAGGGGCGGATGGTGCGTCGCTTGGCGGCCATCGCTACCGCCGTGAACTCGATCGAGGACAACTACGTCGATCTCACCGACGAGGAGTTGCGTGAGCTGACGGATCAGTACAAGCAGCGGTACAAGGACGGCGAGTCCCTCGACGATCTGCTGCCCGAGGCCTTCGCCACGGCCCGCGAGGCGGCCAGTCGGGTGCTGGGCCAGCGGGCGTACGACGTCCAGATCATGGGTGGCGCCGCACTGCACTTCGGCGACATCTCCGAGATGAAGACCGGTGAGGGCAAGACCCTGACCTCGGTCTTCCCGGTCTACCTCAACGCCCTGTCCGGCGACGGCGTGCACGTGGTCACCACCAACGACTACCTCGCACAGCGCGACGCCGAGTGGATGGGGCAGGTGCACCGGTTCCTCGGGCTGACCGTCGGGGTGATCCTGCCCAACCAGTCCAGCGCCGAGCACAAGGCGGCGTACGGCCGGGACATCACCTACGGCACGAACAACGAGTTCGGCTTCGACTACCTGCGCGACAACATGAGCCTGTCCGCCGAGGACCTGGTGCAGCGCGGGCACAACTTCGCGATGGTGGACGAGGTTGACTCGATCTTGATCGACGAGGCCCGGACCCCGTTGATCATCTCCGGGCCGGCCGAGCTGTCCGCCCGGTGGTACCAGGAGTTCGCCCAGGTCGTGGCCAGGATGATCCGGGGCACCGAGGGCGAGGGCGACTACGAGGTCGACGAGTCCAAGCGGACGATCGCCGTCAGCGAGGCGGGTGTCGCCAAGGTCGAGGACCGGCTGGGCATCGACAACCTGTACGAGTCGGTGAACACCCCGCTGGTCGGCTACCTGAACAACGCGATCAAGGCCAAGGAGCTGTACAAGCGGGACAAGGACTACATCGTCAGCGACGAGGGCGAGGTCCTGATCGTTGACGAGTTCACCGGACGCATCCTGCACGGCCGCCGGTACAACGAGGGCATGCACCAGGCCATCGAGGCCAAGGAGCATGTGGAGATCAAGCAGGAGAACCAGACCCTCGCGACGATCACCCTGCAGAACTACTTCCGGCTGTACAACAAGCTGGCCGGCATGACCGGTACCGCCCAGACCGAGGCGGCCGAGTTCAACAAGGTCTACGACGTCGGGGTCGTGCCGATCCCGACCCACCGGCCGATGATCCGCGAAGACCGCCCCGACGTGATCTACAAGACCGAGAAGGCGAAGTTCAACGCCGTGGTCGAGGACATCGCCGAGCGGCACTCCCTGGGCCAGCCGGTGCTGGTCGGCACGGTCTCGGTGGAGAATTCCGAGGTGCTCTCGCAGATGCTGCGCCGCAAGGGCATCCCGCACAACGTGCTGAACGCGAAGTTCCACGCCAAGGAGGCGGAGATCGTCGCGCAGGCCGGCCGCAAGGGGGCCGTCACGGTCTCCACCAACATGGCCGGCCGCGGTACCGACATCCTGCTGGGCGGCAACGCGGAGTTCCTGGCCGCCGCCGAGCTGCGCCAGCGCGGCCTCAGCCAGGAGGAGGGCCCGGAGGAATACGCCGCGGCCTGGACCGACGCGCTGAGCAAGTGGGAGAAGCTGTGCAGCGAGGAGGCCGAGGAGGTCGTCGACGCGGGCGGGCTCTACGTGCTGGGCACCGAGCGGCACGAGTCCCGGCGCATCGACAACCAGCTGCGCGGCCGGTCGGGCCGGCAGGGCGACCCGGGTGAGTCCCGCTTCTACCTGTCGCTGCAGGACGAGCTGATGCGCCGGTTCCGGGCGGGTGCGGTCGAGGCGGTCATGGAGCGCTTCAACATCCCCGAGGACGTGCCGATCGAGTCGAAGATGGTCACGCGCCAGATCAAGAGCGCGCAGACCCAGATCGAGGCGCAGAACGCGGAGATCCGCAAGAACGTTCTGAAGTACGACGAGGTGCTCAACCGGCAGCGCACGGTGATCTACACCGAGCGCAAGCGGGTACTCGACGGCGAAGACCTGCACGACCAGGTCACCCACATGACCGAGGACGTGATCCGGGCGTACGTGGCCGGCGCCACGAGCGAGGGGTACGCGGAGGACTGGGACCTCGACCAGCTCTGGGCCAGCCTCAAGCAGCTCTACCCGGTCGGGATCACGGTCGAGGACATCGAGGAGGAGACCAACGCCGAGCGCGACCAGCTCGACTCGGAGTTCCTCCAGGCCCGGATGATCGAGGACGCCCAGGAGGCGTACGCCCGGCGCGAGGAGACGCTGGGCTCCGAGGCCATGCGCGAGCTGGAGCGCCAGGTACTGCTGGCGGTCATCGACCGCAAGTGGCGCGAGCACCTCTACGAGATGGACTACCTCCAGGAGGGTGTCGGTCTGCGGGCCTACGCGCAGCGGGACCCGCTGGTCGAGTACCAGCGCGAGGGCTTCGACATGTTCAACCAGATGCTGGACGGCATCAAGGAGGAGGCGGTCGGCTTCCTGTTCAACCTGGACGTTCAGGTCGAGCAGCAGCAGGCGCCCGCCGCCCCCGGCGAGACCGAGGACGGCGAGCCGGCGGCGACCACCCCGCAGCCGAGCCCCGAGGCGCCGGTCGGGATCAAGGCCAAGGGGCTGGGCGGATCGCGCACCACGCCCCGCGCGCTGCAGTATTCGGCGCCGGCCGTCGACGGTGAGGCCGGCCGGGGCAGCGTGATGATGGAGAACGCGCCGGCGCTCGGCCTCGGCGGCGAGGAGGACGAACCGCCGGCCCGCCGGCCTGGCCCGTCCTCCAACCTGGCGACCGGCGGTCGCCAGGCCCCCGCGGGGCAGGCGGTCGGCAGCAACCCCTCGCGCAACGCGCCCTGCCCCTGCGGCTCCGGCAAGAAGTACAAGCGCTGCCACGGCGCTCCCGTGGTCTGACGCGCAAGCCCGGCGGCGGCCGGTGGACCCCCAGGGTCCGCCGGCCGCCGCGGTCGTTTCCGGGCCCGTCAGCGCCGCTAGACCACCTCGACGTGGGTGCACAGCCAGGCTTCCCCGCGCTGCTCCAGGCGCAGCGCGAGGGCCCAGGCACGCCCGGCCCGGCCGAGCACGGCGACCGCCTCGACCACCCCCTCACGGGGCTCGGACAGGCGCAGGCGCCGCAGCCTGAGCCTGTCGGCGCCCACCCCCGCCGGCCGCCCAGAAGTCGCTGCGGCCCCGGGCCGCCCAGGGGACGCCGCGGCCCCCGGCCGCCCCTGGACCGCCATCGTCCCCACGGCTCGTGGCGGGGCCGCCGACGGTCCCGGCGGGCGTCCGGCGAGGCCCCACCGGTCCGCTGGGGCGGCCAGGGCCTCACCGCCCGGTCGGTGCCCCATCCGGGCCACCGGCCGGGCCAGCTGGCCGGCGATCGACTCGAACGCGAGCGGCGCCGTGAACCTGCGCAGATGCCCGATGGGCCGGAAGCCCTCCAGCACCTCGATGCACAGGCTGACGTACCGGTGTGCGGCGTGCCCGCCGGTGCCGGTCCGGGGCGGTGCCCCAGCGGCCTGCGAGGCGGAAGGGGCGCCGTGCGCGGGCTCGCTGCGTCCCGGCTCCTCGCGCGCCCCGTCGCGGGCGGTGCCGTCGCGGGCGATGCGGTCGCGGGCGGTGCCGTCGCGGGCGGTGCCGTCGCGGGCGATGCCGTCCCCTGTGGCCCCGTTCTGGGCGGCCTCCTCCTTGGTGGACCACGGCTGCGGCCCGCCGGCCGTCGCCGGCCCCGGTTCACGGCCGGTGTCGCGCGCCGCCCCTGGGGGAGCGCCCCCGAGCCGGGTAGTGGCGCGGATGGCTCCCGATGCCGGCTCCGACGGGATCGCCTCGTCGTCATACGGCGGCTCGCACAGCGGTGCCGGCCGGACCCGCACCAGCGGGACCGCGCCGACGGCGGCCACGCGCGCGGCCTTGTCCGAGGGGGCGCAGCCGGGGCCGGACTGCGGCGGAGGTGAGCCCTTCCGCGAGCGCTCCGGGCGGGAGCGGACGGCAAGCGATGTGGTCACGGGAGCCTCCCCAGCTCTGTCGTCGATACCTTCGTTTGCCTTCGTTTGCCTTCACTGGTTTGTAGTCGACCGTGGTCTATCCCGTCAACTCCCCACTGACCCCGGATAGTGCCCGATCTTCGGGAGGGGTGGCCCGGGAACGCGCGACGGCCGCCGTCCCTTCCGGGATCGGCGGCCGTCCTCGCTGGCTGGTGTTCGCTGGTTGGGATCGTCTTCGCTGGTTGGGCTCAGTCGTCGCGCGCGGTCGGCTCAGTCGGACGGGTCGATCTCGTCCTCCCGCCCGATCAGCGGGTTTTCCCGGACCCAGTCGGCGGTCTCCGTGTACTTGCGCTCGATGTAGTCCTCGAGCCGGGCCCGCTCGATGCGCCACTGGCCCCGGCCGCCGACCTTGATCGCGGGCAGCTCACCGCTGCGCACCATGTGATAGACCTGCGATACCGACACGGACAGCTCGTCGGCGACCTCTTGCATCTGCATGAAGCGAGCGGGCATTGCTTTAGTTTGCCATCGATTGCGTGCAACGGCGCGATCCGGTCCGGGCCACCGGCGACGATGCCCGTCCCGATCGACCGGATAGCCTTCCTTCCGGGCTGCCCGGGGTGTACACCGGGTGGCGACATCAAACTGATCGCGCCCGGGGGTGCGCCACCGTGACGGACGAGCTGATCCGGATCTACCTGCCCGCGACCCTTCCCGATCTGGTCGAGCTGCGAGAGGGGCGCCAGTTGCTCCCGGACGGCCAGGGCGGTTTGGCGCACGCGGTCACGCCGAGCCTGCGCGAGTGGTACACCGAGGGCGACGAGGAGGAGCTGGAGTACGTCGCCTTCACCCGGGCGGCTCAGGCCTCCCTACGGCTGCTCAGCCAGGCTCCGGCGGCTCCTCGGCGCCGGGTGGTGATCTCCGTCGACCTGCCGCGGCCCAGCCTCGGCAAGGCCATCCCCGAGCTGGGCTCCAGCGAGATCCGGCTGGCCGGCCCGGTGCCGCTCGCCGCGGTCGCCGCGATCCACATCGACGACGCCCTGGCGGAGCGGGAGGTCACGGCGGCGGCCAAGGTCATCGAAGCGGCCATGGCCGGGGACCAGGACGCGCAGTTCACCGTGGACGCCACCGAGGACCACGAGCTGGCCTGGTACGACGTCTCCGAGCTCGACCACATGCGCATGCCGCCCGAGCAGGGCGCGGCCTGAGCCGTTGCGCCGGCCCGCCGGGCCCTTCCCGTCGGCCGGACCGGATCGGGCCTCGACGGCCTGATCCGGCCTGACGGCCTGATCCTGTCCTGACCGCCTGATCCGGCCTGACCGCCTGATCCGGCCTGACCGCCTGATCCGGCCTGACCGCCCGATCCGCGGGCCTCGACGGTTCGGTCAGGACTCGACGGCCCCCGAGCCGTTGCCGGGGGAGGCGTCGGCGGAGGCCAGCCCCGCCGGACCCGTGGCGGTCAGCTCGTCGGCGCCCGTGGCGGCCACCTCGGCCGGGCCCGCGACGGCCGCCACCGAGTCCCGGCCGGCCGGCGCCGCAGCCCTCCGGGCGGCACTCGCGACCCCACGATGGCCCACGCCTCCGGCCGCGCCACGGCCCCCGGCCGTCTCGGCCCGGACGGCGTTCGCCCGGCGGATGGTGCCGCCGAACGCGATCACGGCGACGAACGCCCCCGTGAAGAGGACGAGGAGACCGTGGTTCAGCCGGGCGCCGCTGGAGTACGCCACGGCGGTCTGGTCGATCGCGCTGTCGCTGCCCGCGGCCCCGAACAGCTGGCCCCCGCCAAGCCGGGTCACCGCCTCGGCGAGCAGCAGGATGATCCCCGGCGTCGCGCCGGCCGCCAAATGCGCCCAGAATCGTGGCCAGAACTGCAGCCCGGTGCCGGTCCGGCGCAGGTACAGGTAGGCGACGATGCCGGCCAGCAGGCCAGCCAGCAGGGATTCGGTCGGCGTGAGCCGGTTGAGCGCGTCGGCCCGCGACTGCACCGAGGCTCCGGCGCCGAACAGGTTGAGCAGCGAGTCCTGCTTGTAGTTCAGCACGAACCCGATGAGGAACGCGACGATCGTGGCGGCCAGTCCGGCGGAGGTCATCTCGCGGGGCCGGGCGCTGCCCAGGATGCCGCCGACCGCTCCGGCGGCCAGTACCGCCCAGGCCAGTACCGTGATCGATGAACGGTGACCGTAGCCCACCAGGATCATGCCGCCGGCCAGGCCGCCGACGATGAGGCCGGCGAGCAGCGCGACGCCCGACACCGCCCAGCCACCGGGTCCGGGCAGGCGCGGTCGCAGCCAGCCGAGCGCCGTGACGCCGGCCGTGGCGCCGGCGAGCATGGTGGCGGCGACTACGCCGGGCAGCGCCAGCGCCGCGTCGAACACGGCGATGAGCTGATCCGTGCCGGCCTCGTCGATGCTGGCGTGCGCCGACCACAAATAGGCGGCGAGCCAGATCAGACCGAGCGCGAACAGCACTATCGTGCTGCGCTGGCCGGTGGGACGCTCGGCGTCTTCAGGCATCTCGGCTCCCCTTTACCACTGTCGCCGATGACTCAGGGTACGCGCGTGGGTAACGGCGCCTGTCACGTGGCGCGGGGCCGTCGGTGAGGTCCGCCGGCCGTGCCAGTATGGGTGTGGCCTCGCCGATGCCGCCGAGATCCCTCCGGAGGAGCCCGCCATGGATGCCGTTTCCGCCGTACCAGAGCCACGTAATGAAGCGAACCGGACGTACGCGCCGGGAAGTCCAGAACGGGACAGCCTGCGCCGTCGCCTCGATGAGCTGGCCGGAGACCGGCTGGACCTGACGATGACCGTCGACGGACGGCAACGTATGGCCGGCGGCGAACCCATCAAAGTGGTGCAGCCGCACGTGCATCGGCACGTTCTGGGACTCACCCACAACGCAACCAACGGCGACGCCGTCGATGCGGTGACGGCCGCGAAGAAAGCCGCCCCGATGTGGCGTGAATTGTCCTTTGATGACCGGGCCGCCGTCTTCCTCCGCGCCGCGGACCTGCTCGCCGGGCCGTGGCGCGACACCATCAACGGCGCGACGATGCTGGGCCAGTCGAAGACGGCGTTCCAGGCCGAGATCGACGCCGCCTGCGAGCTCATCGACTTTCTGCGGTACAACGTCTTCTTCGCGCGCAAGCTGCTCGCCGAGCAGCCGCTGTCCTCGCCCGGCGTGTGGAACCGGTTCGACTACCGGCCGCTCGAGGGCTTCGTGTACGCGATCACGCCGTTCAACTTCACCGCGATCGCCGGCAACCTGCCGACCTCGGTCGCGCTGCTGGGCAACACGGTGGTGTGGAAGCCGTCGCCCACCCAGCAGTTCGCGGCGCACTTCACCATGCGGGTACTGGAGGCGGCCGGCCTGCCGCCCGGCGTGATCAACATGGTGACCGGTGACGGGCTCGCGGTCTCCGAGGTGGTGCTCGCCGATCCCGACCTGGCCGGCATCCACTTCACCGGCTCCACCGCGACGTTCCAGACGCTGTGGCGGACGGTGGGCGAGAACATCGGGCGGTACCGCGGGTACCCGCGCCTGGTCGGCGAGACCGGCGGGAAGGACTTCGTGATCGCCCACGCGTCGGCGGACGTGGCGTCGCTGAACACCGCGCTGGTCCGGGGCGCCTTCGAGTACCAGGGCCAGAAGTGCTCCGCCGCCTCCCGGGCCTACCTGCCCCGATCGCTGTGGGAGGCCGGCCTGCGCGACCAGTTGGTGGCCACCACCGAGTCGCTGACCTACGGCGACGTCAGCGACTTCGGCAACTTCGGTGGCGCGGTCATCGACGCGCGGGCCTTCGCGAAGCACACGGCCGCGCTGGACATGGTGAAGAACTCGCCCGCGTGCACGGTCCTGGCGGGCGGCACCGCCGACGACTCGGAGGGCTGGTTCGTGCGCCCGACGGTCGTCCAGTGCACGGACCCGGGCCACGAGGTGATGCGCACCGAGTACTTCGGGCCGATCCTCTCCGTCTACGTCTACGACGATGGCGACTTCGAGGACGTCGTGCGCCAGGCCGAGTCGGCCGCACCGTACGCGCTGACCGGCTCCATCTTCGCCACCGACCGCCGGGTCATCGACTGGGCCAGCCACACGCTGCGGTACGCGGCCGGCAACTTCTACGTCAACGACAAGCCGACCGGTGCCGTGGTGGGCCACCAGCCCTTCGGCGGGGCGAGGGCGTCTGGCACCAACGACAAGGCCGGCTCCTGGCAGAACCTGATGCGCTGGATGTCGCCGCGCACCATCAAGGAGACCTTCGTGCCGCCGACCGACCACACGTACCCGCACATGCTGTGATCACCCGTTAGGGTCTACCGCATGTCGAACCAGCAGATCGATCCGAGCGGCAGCACCCAACAGTTCCAGGCGTACGCGCAGAGCAAGGAACCGGAGCCGGCCAAGCGCTCCCCGCTGCCGATGATCGTCGGCATTGTGGTGGCGGTCGTCGTCGTCGTGGTGGTGGGCTGGCTGCTGCTCAGCTGATGGGATCGGCGGCCGGGCCGCCCAGGCCCCGCTGACCGGCGGGGCGGGCGGCCGTGCCGACGATCGCCTCGTCCGGGTAGCACCAGACCCAGTCCTCGTCCGGTTCGTAGGACGTGACGATCGGGTGCCCGGTCTCGTGGTAGTGCGCGGTCGCGTGCCGGTTCGGCGACGAGTCGCAGCAGCCGACGTGCCCGCAGGTCAGGCACTCGCGCAGATGTACCCAGCGACCGCCGGATGCCAGGCACTCGGCGCAACCGCCGAGCGGCTGCGGGCTGACATCGGCGATCTCGGCCAGGTGAGGACAGGAGCTCATCTCGCCAGGGTAATCACCCGACCGGTCGCGCGGCCATGCCCGCGCCCGCGTCCTGAACCGGCTCCGGCCGCGCTGCCCATCGGTGCGGGTCCGCTCGTTCGGCGGCTGGTCGCGGGTCGCCTCAGAGGTCGTCGTCCTCGTCGTCGAGCCGGGCCAGCCAGGTGGCGAACCGCTCGATCGGCGTCTCGAACTCCGGGTTGAGGTCGACGAAGTCGCGCAGCCGCTCGGCCAGCCACTCGACCGACACGGACTCGTCGCCCCGCCGTTGCGCCAGCTCCTCGATGCCGCGATCGGTGAAGTACATGACCTCACGATATGGGCCGCGGGTGCCCCCGACGAAACGGGGGCACCCGCGGCCCATTGGTTGCCAATCAGGCGCGCGGCAGGGCGGCCTCGATCAGCGCTGCCTGCTCGGCCTCGTGCAGCTTCGCCGAGCCCACCGCAGGGGCGGCCGCGGCCGGCCGCGAGATCCGCCGCAGCGACACGCCGTCGAGGTGTTCCAGCAGGTTCATCGCCATGAACGACCAGGCACCCTGGTTGGCCGGCTCCTCCTGGACCCAGGAGAAGTCGTTGGCCGCCGGGTACTGGGCGATGGCCGCCCGGATCTCGTCCACCGGCAGCGGGTACAGCTGCTCGACCCGGACGATCGCGGTGTTGGTGATCTTCCGGTCGGCCCGGGCCTGGATCAGGTCGTAATAGACCTTGCCGGAGCAGAACAGCACCCGGGTGATGCTGGCCGGCGCCACCGTGTCCGGGATGACCCGCTGGAAGGTGCCGGTGGTGAACTCCGACACCGCCGAGACCGCCAGCTTGTGCCGCAGCAGCGACTTCGGGGTGAAGACCACCAGCGGCTTCTTCTTCGGCGAGAGGGCCTGCCGGCGCAGCAGGTGGAAGTGCTGAGCGGGGGTGGACGGGAGCACGACCCGCAGGTTGTCCTCGGCGCACAGCTGCAGGTACCGCTCGATGCGCCCCGAGGTGTGGTCCGGGCCCTGGCCCTCGTGGCCGTGCGGCAGCAGCAGCGTCACCGCCGAGCGCTGGCCCCACTTGACCTCGCCGGAGGAGATGAACTCGTCGACCACGGACTGCGCCCCGTTGGCGAAGTCGCCGAACTGCGCCTCCCAGGCCACGAACGCGTCCAGGTTCTCCACCGAGTACCCGTACTCGAAGCCCATCGCCGCGTACTCCGACAGCAGCGAGTCGTGCACGAAGAACCGGGCGTCGTCGTGCTTCACCGCGAACAGCGGCAGGTAGTCGTCACCGGTCTCCGCGTCGACCACGCTGGCGTGCCGGGAGACGAACGTGCCTCGCCGCGAGTCCTGCCCGGCCAGCCGGACGGTCACGCCCTGGTTGAGCAGCGAGCCGAGGGCGATGATCTCGCCGAAGCCCCAGTCGATGTCGCCCTGCACGGACATCTTCGCGCGCCGCTCGAGCAGCTGGACCACGCGCTTGTGCGGGGTGAAGCCCTCAGGCAGGTTGACGTGCGCCTCGCCGATCTGCTTGACCAGCTCGGCGGTGATCGCCGTCTCCACCACCGGCTCGGGCTGCGGCTCGCGGTTGCGGGCCGGACGGCTCGTGGTCGAGGTGTCGCGGGTCGCCTTGAACACGGTCTCGAGCTGCTGCTGGAAGTCGCGCAGCGACTCCTCCGCGTCGTCGAGCGTGATGTCGCCCCGGCCGATCAGCTCCTCGGTGTACAGCTTCCGAACCGAGCGCTTGTTGTCGATGATGTGGTACATCAGCGGGTTGGTCATCGAGGGGTCGTCGCCCTCGTTGTGCCCGCGCCGCCGGTAGCAGACCAGGTCGATGACCACGTCCTTGTTGAACGCCTGGCGGTACTCGAAGGCCAGCCGGGCGACCCGGACGACGGCCTCGGGGTCGTCGCCGTTGACGTGGAAGATCGGCGCCTGGATCATGCGGGCCACGTCCGTGGAGTACAGGCTGGACCGCGAGTACTCCGGGGCGGTGGTGAAGCCGACCTGGTTGTTGACGACCACGTGCACGGTGCCGCCGGTGCGGTACCCGCGCAGCTGGGACAGGTTGAGCGTCTCCTGCACCACGCCCTGGCCGGCGAACGCGGCGTCGCCGTGCACCGCGACCGCGAGCACGGTGTAGCCCTCCAGCTTGAGGTCGATCCGGTCCTGCTTGGCCCGGACGATGCCCTCCAGCACCGGGTCGACCGCCTCCAGGTGCGACGGGTTGGCCACCACCGAGACGGTGATCCCGTGCTCCCCGTCCGGGGTGCTGAACTTGCCGGTCTGGCCGAGGTGGTACTTCACGTCGCCCGAGCCCTGCGCGGTCTTCGGGTCGAGGTGGCCCTCGAACTCCGAGAAGATCTTCTCGTACGGCTTGCCGACGATGTTGGCCAGCACGTTGAGCCGGCCACGGTGGGCCATCCCGATCACGACCTCATCCAGCCCGCCGACCGCAGAGCGGGACAGGATCTCGTCGAGCAGCGGGATCAGGCTCTCCCCACCCTCCAGGGAGAACCGGCGCTGGCCGACGAATTTGGTCTGCAGGAAGGTCTCGAACGCCTCCGCGGCGTTGAGCCGGGACAGGACGTGCTTCTGCTCCTCGGCGTCGGGCTTGGTGTACTTGCGCTCCACCCGCTCCTGGATCCAGTTGCGCTCTTCCGGGTCCATGATGTGCATGTACTCGACGCCCACCCGGCGGCAGTACGAGTCGCGCAGCACACCGAGCACCTCGCGCAGCTTCATCTTCTGCTTGCCGGCGAACCCGCCGACCGGGAAGGCGCGGTCCAGGTCCCAGAGGGTCAGCCCGTGCTCGAGCACGTCGAGGTCCGGGTGGCGGCGGATGTGGAACTCGAGCGGGTCAGTGTCGGCCATCATGTGGCCGCGCACCCGGTACGCGTGGATCAGCTCGATGATCCGGGCCGCCTTGTCGATCTGGCCCTCGGAGGTGTGTGCCACGTCACGCACCCAGCGCACGGGCTCGTAGGGGATGCGCAGCGCGGTGAAGATCTCGTCGTAGAAGTCGTGCTCGCCGAGCAGCAGCTCGTGCATGACCTTGAGGAATTCGCCCGACTGGGCGCCCTGGATGATCCGGTGGTCGTACGTGCTGGTCAGCGTGATGATCTTGCTGACCGCGCTGTTGGCCAGCGCCTCGTCCGACATGCCGGAGTACTCGGCCGGGTACTCCATGGCGCCGACGCCGATGATCGTGCCCTGGCCGGTGACCAGCCGGGGCATCGAGTGCACGGTGCCGATGCCGCCAGGGTTGGTCAGCGAGATCGTGGTGGCGGCGTAGTCGTCCATGGTCAGCTCGTTCTTGCGGGCGCGCCGGACGATGTCCTCGTACGCCTGCCAGAACTGGCGGAAGTCCATTTCCTCGGAGCCCTTGATGCTGGGCACGACGAGGCTGCGGCTGCCGTCCGGGCGGGCCAGGTCGATCGCGATGCCCAGGTTGACGTGCTCGGGCGCGACCAGCGCCGGCTTGCCGTCGACCTCGGCGAAGGAGTTGTTCATCTCCGGGTGCAAGGCCAGCGCCTTGACCAGCGCGTACCCGATCAGGTGGGTGAAGCTGACCTTGCCGCCCCGGCCGCGCGCGAGGTGATTGTTGATCACGATGCGGTTGTCCGACAGCAGCTTGGCCGGCACGGCGCGCACGCTGGTCGCCGTCGGTACGGACAGTGACTGGTCCATGTTCTGCACGATCCGGGCGGCCACCCCGCGCAGCACGGTCGTGGTCGCGGCGGACGGCGCGGTGACCGGCGGGGCCGGCTTCGCCGCGGCGGCGGGCCTGGCGGCAGTCGCCGGCTTGGCGGCGGGCTTGGCCGGGGTCGCGGGCTTGGCCGGCGCCGCTGGCGCGGCCGTCGTGGCGGCGGGCGCGGCCGTCGGGGCCTGGGCGGGCGCCGGCGCGGCCTTGGCCGGGGCGACGCTACCGTTGGCGGCGGGTGCCGGCGGCGAGGCGGGTGGCTGTGTCGGTGGAGCGGTCGCGACGCCCGTCGGCTGCTCGAGGGTCGGCTTGTAGTCGGCGAAGAAGTCGTGCCAAGCCGGGTCTACGCTCGCTGGATCGGCGAGGTAGCGCTGGTACATGTCTTCGACGATCCACTCATTCGGACCGAAATCCGCCAGCGGATTCTCCTGCGATGCCTGTTGAGTCGACACTGCCGCTCTCTCGTTTCTTCACGAGTCTGTTTTGACCTGAGTGTGTTCTCAGGCTACGCGTACAAGCATCGGCCGACTCCACCGGCTTCGTACCGTGTGACGCCTCACAGAAATTGATTCACGTGTGCTTATCGCGCCGATCGCGCGATCTCGCTTGCGGGCGGCGGAGCGACCTCTGATATGGCGGCAACAATCAGGAAATATCCTGGCGCCTGATCGATAGGCATGAGCACCGCACGCCACGATTGTGCCGCACGCGATGAATGGCGCGCTGCCCCGTCGTGGCGGTCTGTGTCCAAAACCCGACCCGACGTGATCATGATGCGGACCCCTCGCCGGATGACCGAGAGTCCCGCCGGATAACCGTGAGTGATAAATGGGCACGACCGTCGATCACCCGGCATCCGGTCGACCCCGGTCACAGCCGTTCATCAGGATTCCACGTCGGTGAGCGGTCGACGTTCATCATTTCGGCAGGCCACGGATTTACACAGAGTTGTATGACTGTACTAGCCGTCAGCACACCCACCACCGGAGCGGCCCGGTACACGCTGCGCATCGCGGATGGCCCCGCCGAGGTCCGCGCGGCGCAGCGCCTGCGGTACGAGGTGTTCGCCGAGGAACTCGGCGCGCGGTTGCACACCGGTACGCCGCACCTGGACGTGGATGAATTCGACCGGCACTGTGACCACCTGATCGTCGTCGAGGACCTGACCGGTGCGGTGGTCGGCACCTACCGGATGCTCCCGCCGGGGCGCATCGAGGGGCGCTACTCCGACACGGAGTTCGAGCTTTCGGCGCAGGCCGGGATCGCCCACGACCTGGTGGAGACGGGCCGCTCCTGCGTGCGCCCGGATCACCGGGGCGGAGCGGTGATTAACCTAATGTGGGCCGGTATCGCCCGGTATATGCACTTGACCGGGCACCAATGGCTGGCCGGCTGCGCCTCGGTCGGGCTGGACGACGGCGGTACGGTCGCGACGGGGGTGTGGGACCTGGTCCAGCGCCGGCACCTGGCGCCCGAGGAGTACCGGGTCACACCGCGGCAGCCGTGGCACCCGGGGACCGAGGCGCCGGGCCGGGTGGCGGTGCCGCCGCTGCTGCGCGGGTACCTGCGGCTGGGCGCCTGGGTGTGCGGGGCTCCCGCGTACGACCCCGACTTCGGCTGCGCCGACTTCTACGTGCTGCTCGGCCTCGACCGGGTGGACCCGCGCTACCTACGGCACTTCCTGGGTGCGATGCCGTGAACGGCGGGCCGACCACGGAGGCGGGGCGCCCCGTGAGCGAGGTGCGGGTCGTGAACGACCTGTGGCAGCCCACGTCATCGTGCGACGTGAACTGCCTCAACGACGACGAGCCGTTCACGGCCGTCGGCCGGCTCAGAAGCGCGAGCCGGTTCGCCGCCGCCGCCGGCGTCATGCTCGTGGCGGTGGTGCTGACGCCGGTGCTGCCGTTGCTGCCGGCCGGGAGCCGGGCGCGGCCGGTGCGCTGGTGCGCCCGGGGCGTGCTGCGCGCGCTGGGCATCCGGGTGAGCGTGCGCGGCCGGATCCCGAGCTGGCGGCCCGCCGCGGGGCGCGGTGCGGCCGGGTCGGCCTGCGGCGGCACCCTGGTCGTCGCCAATCACATCTCCTGGCTGGACATCGTGGTGCTGCTGGCCGCCGGGCGCACCCGGCTGGTCGCCAAGTGCGAGGTCGGCGAGTGGCCGGTGGTCGGCCGGATCGCGAGGTACGCCGGCACGATCTTCGTGGACCGGGCCAGGCCCCGCGCGCTGCCGGCGGCGGTGGCCGACGTCCGATCGGCGCTGGAGGCCGGCGAGGTGGTGGTGGTGTTCCCGGAGGGAACGACCTCCTGCGGCCGGTCGATCGGCCGGTTCCGGCCGGCGTTCTTCCAGGCGGCCGTCGAGGCGGGCGCCGCGATCGTCCCGGTCACGCTGAGGTTCGGGCTGGCCGGGGCCGGGCGGACCGCGGCGGCGGCCTTCATCGGCGACGAGACGCTGCTCGACTCGCTGCGCCGGATCATGCGCCTGCCGCGGCTGGACATCCGGCTGGTCTGCGGATCGATCATCCACCCGGCCTCGGGTGCGACCCGACGCAGCCTGGCGAGGGTGGCCGCGATGGCGGTCGGCGCGTCCGGTCCGGCCGCGGACCGGGGCACGCGGCGCCAGGCGCCGGTCGCCGTGCCGCCGGTCGCCGTGCCGCCGGTGGCCCCGATCCCGCTGCGGACCGAGGTCGCGGACGAGGGGGCGGCCGGCCCGCTCGCGCTGCGGCGGGCGGCCTGAGCGGCGCGCTGCCCGTCCGCGTCGAGCGCCGGTTTTTCATATCAACTACCTGTCTACGGCCGCAATCATTTGATTCTCGGCCGTAGACAGCCGCATTTACTCACTCCTGCCGACGAGCCGCGCCGACTCTGGGAATTCGCGATACATCGCGATAGTCTGGTCACGATCTAACGCGACACACGTCGCGCCCGTACCATTCGAATCTCTTCCTGGAGGTGCGCGGTGGCCTACTGGGCGATCACCGAACCTCGGCGGCTCGACATCGACCGCGTCGACCGGCTCGACGTCTCCCTGCTGGCCGGCCGGCTCAGCCTCGTCGGCACCGACGGGCCGGCCCGGGTGGAGGTCAGCGCCGTGGGGGAGCTCAAGCTCAACGTCCGCAGCGAGGACGGACAGCTGTCGGTGCACCATGACGTGCCGCGCGCCTGGCCCGGGATCTTCAAGCCGCTGTGGTGGTGGTGGATCGGCGGCCGGCGCAGGTTCTCGGCGGACGTGTCGATAGCCGTCCCGTTCCAGACCCCGGCGACGTTGAAGGTCGGGTCCGGTTCGGTGATCGTCTCGACCGTGCACGCCGATTTGAGCGTGGACTGTGCCAGCGGCCGAACCACGCTGCTGGGCGTCGATGGGCGGATCAAGGCCAGCGTGGTCTCCGGCTCGATCGAGGCGCTGGGCTGCGCGGGAGACATCACGCTGGACACGGTCTCCGGGGAGATCACGCTGGCGGACACCGCCGCCCGGCGGCTGACCGCGAAGACGATCTCCGGGGCGCTCACCGCCGACCTGGACAACCCGCCGCACGACAGCGAGATCAATCTTGAGACGATCTCCGGGGAGATCATCATCCGGGTGCGCGAGGACAGTGACCTGACCGTGCGGCTGTCGGCGGTGCACGGCCGGGTGACCAGCGCCTTCCCGGATCTGGCAGTCGAGGGCGAGCGGGGCACATCGGTGCGGGGCAGGATCGGCGCGGGTACCGGGCGGCTTTCCGCCAACGCGATGGGCGGCAACATCGCGCTGCTGCACCGACCGGTCGATGAGGACTTCGCCCACGACGAGCCGGGGCCGGTCGGCACGGGTTCGGTGGAGGCGTCGACATGACGGCTGTGTTCAGCCACGGCCGGCTTCGCCTGTACCTGCTCAAGCTGCTGGCCGAGGGGCCGAAGCACGGGTACGAGCTGATCCGGCTGCTGGAGAACCGGTTCCTCGGCCTGTACGCGCCGTCGGCGGGCACCATCTACCCGCGGCTGCAGCGGATGGAGTCCGAGGGACTGGTAACCCACACCCAGGCCGGCGGCCGCAAGGTCTATGAGCTCACCGGGGACGGCCGGGCCGAGCTCACCCAGCGGGCCGGCGAGCTGGCCGACCTGGAGGCGGAGATCCACGCGTCGGTGGCCGACCTGACCACCCTGGCCTCCGAGATCGAGCAGCACGTCAGTGGCTCGGTGCGGGACATCAAGCAGGAACTCCGGGACGCCGCGCGGCAGGTCCGCTCCGCCGGCCGGGCGCCCTGGCAGCAGGCCCACCGGCGGTGGACACCCGGGGCGCCGGCCGGCGGAGCGGGCACGCCGGGCCCGTGGACCCAGGGTGCCGACGGAAGCCCGGTCGATACCAACCCGGTCGACACCAACTCGGTCGACACCAACTCGGTCGATGGGAACCAGGGCCACGGTGGGCCGGACGGCGATCGCGGTACGCGCACAACTGGCGACTCCCGGGCAAACGCCCCAGCCTTCGGCGATCTGGAGCGCGCGGTCGGCCAGCTCGCCTCGGAGGTGCGCCGGATGGCCCGGCAGGGCTCGGCCGGCGAGGCCCAGCTCAGGGCCGCGACGGCGGTGGTAAGCAGCGCCCTGACCGAGCTGCGGCGGCTGCTGCGCGAGTGATGCCGGGGTGGCCGGGGACACCGGACGGGCGGGGCCAAACCGGTGGCATTCTCCGGGGAATGCGTGCCGAACGCTGATTCTCAGCCAATTCCCAGGCAGACTTCAGTTATGGCACAGCATAGGGGACCACGATGAAGCGCATGGGGGTACGTGACGGCGTTGCACAATCCGGGGGTGCGACGCTGTCCGGTGCGGCGCAGGCTGAGGCGAGACTGCTCGTAGTAGAGGATGACCCAAACATCCTCGAGCTGCTCTCCGCCAGCCTGCGCTTCGCCGGATTCACCGTTTCCACGGCGACCAATGGTGCCGCCGCGGTCAGCGCTGCCCGCGAGGAGCGCCCGGACCTGATCGTCCTCGACGTGATGCTGCCAGACCTCGACGGCTTCGAGGTCATTCGCAAGCTGCGTGACAGCGGTACCCGCACCCCCGTGGTCTTCCTGACCGCGCGGGACACCACCGACGATAAGATCCGCGGGTTGACCCTGGGTGGCGACGACTACGTCACCAAGCCGTTCAGCCTGGAGGAGTTGACCGCGCGAATCCGCGCGGTGCTGCGCAGGACCAGCGGCGCGGCGGTCTCGGCCCGGCTCACCTTCGCCGACCTGGAGTTGGACGAGGAGGCTCACGAGGTGTGGCGCAACGGCGAGCGGATCTCGCTGTCGCCGACCGAGTTCAAGCTGCTGCGTTATCTCATGGCCAACGCGGGCCGGGTGCTGTCCAAGGGGCAGATCCTCGACCATGTCTGGAGCTACGACTTCCGGGGTGACGACAGCATTGTCGAGTCGTACATCTCGTACCTGCGTCGCAAGGTCGACTTCACCGAGCCGCGGCTGATCCACACGCTGCGCGGCGTCGGGTACGTGCTGCGCCTGCCCTCTTAGCGAGCCCCTAGCGAGTCCCATGATCCACCCGTTCAGCCGCACACCGTTGCGGCTCAAACTCGTAGCCGCCGTCATGGCACTGGTCACCGCCGCGCTTGTGGTGATCGGTTTCTCCAGCGTGTTCGCGCTCCGCGCGTACCTGGTCGGCAGGCTCGACAGCGACGTACGGACCGTCGCTCAGGACTCCAACGCGCTGTCCATCGAGAACTACGAGCATCCCGGCACCCAGTCGGCGGTGGCGCTGCCGTCGCAGTTCTTCGCCGAGTTGGTCGGCCCGACCGGGCTGTTCCAGCCGATCTACGACACCTCGCAGTACCAGGCCACCGACCTGCCCATGGTGCCGCGCAACACGACCCAGGCGGCGGCCAAGCTGGACAGCGTCTTCACGGTGCCGTCGATGAGCGGCCAGGGCCGCTGGCGGGTGCTGGTCACCCCGCTGGTCTCCCAGCCCGGCCACTACCTGATGGTGGCCGCCGACATGACCGACGTGGACAACACGCTGTCCCGGCTCGTGGTCGCCGAGCTGCTGATCGGGGCCGGCACGCTGATCCTGCTCGCGGTCGCGGGTACGGCGATGGTGCAGGCCAGCCTGCGCCCGCTGCGCTCGATCGAGCACACCGCGGCCGCCATCGCGGGCGGCGACCTGACCCAGCGCATCCCGGAGTTCGAGCCGGGCGAGCAGGAGCCGCGCACCGAGGTCGGTCACCTGGCCCGCGCTTTGAACACGATGCTGGGCCAGGTCGAGGTCGCGTTCACCGCGCAGACCGCCTCGGAGGCCGCCGCCCGGTCGGCCGAGTCGGCGGCCCGGGGCGCGGCCGAGGCCGCCCGGCTGTCCGAGACCCGGGCCCGCCGCTCGGAGGAGCGGATGCGCCAGTTCGTGGCGGACGCCTCGCACGAGCTGCGTACCCCGCTGACCACCATCCGCGGCTTCGCCGAGCTGTACCGGCAGGGTGCGGCCCGCGCGCCGGAGGCGACCGAGGGGCTGATCGGCCGGATCGAGGGCGAGGCGTCCCGGATGGGCCTGCTGGTCGAGGACCTGCTGCTGCTGGCCCGCCTGGACATGGAGCGGCCGCTGGTGCCCGCCCGGCTGGAGCTGCGGGTGATCGCCAACGACGCGGTGACCGCGGCCAGGGCCGTGGCCCCGGATCGCGAGATCACCCTGGAGATTCCCGAGGGCACCGGTCCGATCATGGTCAACGGTGACGAGTCACGGCTGCGTCAGGTCGTCGGGAACCTGATGACCAACGCGCGGGTGCACACCCCGGCGGGTACCCCGATCTCGCTGCGCCTGCGCCCCGAGGAGAACCAGGCGGTGATCGAGGTCGCCGACGCCGGGCCGGGGCTGTCGCCGGAGCAGGGGGAGCACGTCTTCGAGCGGTTCTACCGCGCCGATACCGCCCGTACCCGCAACGACGGCGGAAACGGGGCGACCAGCGGCACCGGTCTGGGGCTGGCCATCGTCGCGGCGCTGGTCGTGGCGCACCGGGGCAGCGTCGAGGTGGACAGCAGGCCGGGGGAGGGTGCCACGTTCCGGGTGCGCCTCCCGTTGGCCCCGCCCGGCGTCGATCCGGAAGAGGATTGGTCGGAGGAATGATTCACAGCCAACTTCCAGCCCGAACCCAGGACTGACGCAGTCGGGCGGGGCAGTCTTGGACCCATGAGCGAGAGCGACACGAACCCGCAGCGCTTCCCGGAGCCGGACGACCGGTATGAACGGCCGACGAGCGAGCTGCCCATCGGCCCGAACGGGCAGCCGATGTCGGGTGAGCCCGCCCCTGGCCAGGCCTCCGACGGCCAGCCCGCGACGGACCAGACCGCGCCGCTTCCGCCGGTACCGGGCCAGCCGGTACCCGGTCAGCCAGTACCGGGTCAGGTCGCGCCGAATCAGCCCGTGTCGGGCCAGCCGGTGCCGTCCGTCTGGCAGCCGGAGCAGGCGCCGACCTCGGCCACGCCGGTGTCCTCGGGCGCGCCCATGCCGCCCGCGATGCCCGCGGGGTCCGTGCCCCCGCCCCAGCAGAGCTGGTACGGCGCGCCGGCGGGGTACGGCCCGCAGGCACCCGACGCGGCCGGGCAGCCGGCCGGTGCCGAGGAGCAGCCGCCCGGCGACCAGGAGCAGACGGCACCCCGCCAGCCCACCGGCCGGCTGGGCAGGGCCATCGGCGTTGGCCTGCTCGCCCTGCTGCTCGCCGGCGGCGGTGGCGTCGTGGGCGGCCTGGTCGTGCACGCCGCCGACCACTCCAACGCCGCTAGCTCGCTCGCGCCGGCGCCAACCGTCGACCGCTCCAGCCTGACCGGCATCGTGAACACGGTGAAGAACAGCGTGGTCTCGATCCAGACCTCGGACGCCGAGGGCTCCGGCGTGATCATCTCGGCCGACGGATACATCGTGACCAACAACCACGTGGTGGCCGACGCGACCGGCAAGACCGTCCAGGTCACCTTCGCCGACAGCAAGACCGCGCAGGCGACGATCGTGGGGACCGACCCGAAGACCGACCTCGCGGTGGTGAAGGCGCAGGGCGTCTCGAAGCTGACCGCGGCGAAGTTCGGCGACAGCGACGCCGTCCAGGTGGGCGACACGGTGATGGCCATCGGCAGTCCGCTGGGACTGCAGGGCTCGGTCACCGCCGGCATCGTCAGCGCGCTGCACCGGACCATCGAGGAGACGCCCGAGGACCAGCAGCAGCCGCAGCAGCCGCAGGACCCCTTCGGCGGCCAGGACCCCTTCGGCGGGCAGAACCCGTTCGGCGGCCAGAACCCGTTCGGCGGCCAGCAGCCCCAGCAACCCCAGCAGCCCCAGCAACCTCCTCAGCAGCAACAGCAACCTCAGCAGGAGACCGACATCGCTGGCGCGATCCAGACCGACGCCGCGATCAACCCGGGCAACTCCGGTGGCGCCCTGGTGAACACCCGCGGCGAGGTGGTGGGCATCAACACCAGCATCCTGACCTCGGGTGACGCCGACGGCAACATCGGCGTGGGCTTCGCGATCCCGTCCGACCGGGTCAACTCCGTCTCCCAGTCGCTGATGAAGGGCGAGAAGGTCAGCCACCCGTACATCGGGGTCAACGTCGGTACCGCCGACGGCAACGTCGGGGCTTCGGTGACCGGCGTGGTCAGCGGGAGCCCGGCGGACAAGGCCGGCCTGAAGGAGGGCGACGTGATCGTCAAGGCCGACGCGTCCGACATCCACAGCAGCGACGACCTGCTCGACGTCGTGCAGAACAGCAAGGTGGGCGACAAGCTCCAGCTCACGGTGAGCCGCAACGGCTCGACCCAGCAGGTACCCGTGACCGTGGGCGAATCGTCCTGACACAGGCTTTGCCTCCTCCCAGAAGGGCGAGCGGCGTGACCTCCGGGGGTCACGCCGCTCGTCCTGTTCCGGGCTCCGGAGCACAGACCCGCGGGGCACACCTGGGGCGGACGCCTCGCGTCGAACGCGCGGGTCAGTCGAGCCAGTTGAGGGAGCGTTCGACCGCCTTGCGCCACAGCCCGTACCCGCGGTCCCGGTCGGCGGCCGGCATCCGGGACTGCCACTCGGCGTCGGCGTGCCAGTTGGCCCGCAGCGTCTCCAGGTCGGGCCAGATCCCGACCGCGAGCCCGGCGGCGTAGGCGGCGCCGAGGGCGGTGGTCTCCGCGATCGTCGGGCGCACCACCGGCACGTCCAGCACATCGGCCTGGAACTGCATGAGCAGGTCGCTCGCGGTCATCCCGCCATCCACCCGCAGTTCGGCGATGTTCACGTCGGACTCCGCGACCATCGCGTCCGCGACGTCCTTGACCTGCCACCCGGTCGCCTCCAGCGCCGCCCGGGCCAGGTGCCCCTTGGTCACGTAGCCGGTCAGGCCGGCGATGACGCCCCGCGCGTCGGTGCGCCAGTACGGGGCGAACAGGCCGGAGAAGGCGGGCACGAAGTAGCAGCCCCCGTTGTCCTCCACGGTCGCGGCCAGCTCGTTGATCTCCGGTGCGGAGGAGATGATGCCGAGGTTGTCGCGCAGCCACTGCACCAGCGCACCGGTCACCGCGATGGAGCCCTCCAGCGCGTACACCGGGCGGCAGTCCCCGATCTGATATCCGACCGTGGTGAGCAGGCCGCGCTCGCTGCGCACCGGCGTGGTGCCGGTGTTGAGCAGCAGGAACGATCCGGTGCCGTAGGTGCACTTGGCCTGCCCGGGATCGAAGCAGGTCTGGCCGAACAGGGCGGCGGACTGGTCGCCCAGGGCGCTGGCCACCGGTACCCCGCCGATGTCGCCCCGAGCCTCGCCGTACACGTGGGACGAGGGCAGGATCTCGGGGAGCATCGCCCGCGGCACCCCGAACGCGTCGAGCAGCCGGTCATCCCAGTCCAGTGTGGACAGATTCATCAGCATGGTGCGGCTGGCATTGGTCACGTCGGTGGCGTGCCGGCCGGTCAGCCGCCAGATCAGCCAGGTGTCCAGGGTGCCGAAGACCACTTCGCCGGACTCGGCCCGGGCCCGCAGTTCGGGCCGCTCGTCCAGCAGCCAGCGAATCTTGGGCCCGGCGAAGTAGGTGGCCAGCGGCAGCCCCGAGGCGTCGCGGAACCGGTCGGTCCCGGCCTGGCCGGCCAATTCCCGGACTATCCGGTCGGTGCGGGTGTCCTGCCAGACGATCGCGTTGTGTACCGGCTCCCCGGTCGCCGTGTCCCACAGCAGGGTGGTCTCGCGCTGGTTGGTGATGCCGATCGCGGCCAGGTCGGCGCGGGACAGCCCGGCGTCGTCCAGGGCGGCGCGGGTGACCGCCTGAACGTTGTGCCAAATCTCGGCCGCGTCGTGCTCGACCCAGCCTGGCCGGGGGTAGATCTGCTGGTGCTCGCGCTGATCGAGCGCGACGATCTGACCAGCGCCGTCGAAGATGATGCAGCGAGTCGAGGTGGTTCCCTGATCGATCGCCGCGATGTAGCGAGAGGTCACGCGGACAGTCTGCCAGCCGGCCTGGCTCGGCTCGTTCCCGCTCGATCGGACCCGGGAGGATGCCCCGTCCCGACCGGCCCCGTCCCGACCGGTCAGGCGGGCCGGGCGGCCCGGGAGACGATCGCGCGCAGTCCGGCCGCGACCGTGGACGATGGCAGGCTGGGCCGGCCCGCGTCCGGCACCTGCTCCGGCGCGAACGGCACGTGGACGAACCCGCCCTGCAGCCGGCCCGGGCGGCGGGTCGCGGCGCGGTGCAGCAGCCCGTACATGACGTGGTTGCACACGAACCGGCCGGCCGAGTCGGACACCGCCGCCGGTACGCCGATCGCCCGGGCCGCCTCTACGCACTCCTTCACCGGGATGGTGGCGAAGTAGCCCACCGGCCCGTCCGGCACGATCGGCCGGTCGACCGGACGCGCCCCGGCGTTGTCCGGGATGGTGGCGTCATCGAGGTTGACCGCCACCCGCTCGACGGCCAGCCCGCTGTTGCCCCCGGCCTGGCCGACCGCGATCACCACGTCGGGGTCGAGCAGTTCGACCGCGTCCCACAGCACCTCGCCGGCCGCACCGAAGACGCAGGGCAGCAGCTGGGTGTGCAGGTCGACGCCGGGGATCGCCGAGGCCGCGGCGAGCCGCACCGCGGACCACGAGGGGTTCAGGTCGGAGCCGCCGAAGGGTTCGAAGCCGGTGAGCAGTACGCGAGGGGGCACCGGGACATCCTCGCATTTGCCCCGGTACCGGCGATCATGGGCCGGCCCGCGTGCGGTCAGGCGGCCGGGTGCAGCAGCGGCAGCGTCGCGCCGATCGCGTCCATCGCGAGCAGGTACGGCGAGTCGCGTTCGGCCAGCCGGTCGGCGATCGCGTCGATCGCCGGCCGGTATCCGCACAGCAGTTCCTGGCCGCGGAAGTCGTCGGCCGCCACCCGTGCCGCGGCGAACTCCAGCACCGCTGGCAGGAAGTCCGCCCGCTCCGTCTCCGCGAGCCTGAAGCCGGCCTGCTGGTAGGCGAGCGTGAAGGCGAGGTCGTCCGGATGGCTGAGCAGAAGCAGTGCCCCGCCGGGCTCGAAGATCGTCGTATACTCCTCGACCGCGGCGTCCGGGCCGGTGCCACGCAGGTGAGCGGCAAGCCTCGCCAGCGGGGTGCCGACATCGGTCGGCAGCAGCGCGGCGATCTCCGAGATGTGGCCGAGCTGGCGCTCGAGTGCCGTCGTCGGGTGCCGCAGCAGCTGCGCCGCGAGTTGTTGGGCAATTCCGATCACAGCCGGCTTCACTGATGCCTCCGGAATTAGCTGGACAATTCATACAAACAGTACCAGAAGCATCGAAAGTGGCCCGCCTATGGGGCCGCGAGGTGGACGGCTGCCGCTAACCTGCAGGCCATGACGCCCACCATCCAGGTTGACGGACTACGGAAGTGGTACGGCGACACACACGCCGTGGACGGGGTGTCGTTCGAGGTCGAGCGCGGCGAGTTCTTCGGCATCCTCGGACCCAACGGCGCGGGGAAGACCACCCTGCTGGAGATCGTCGAGGGCCTGCGCAAGCCGGACGCCGGGCAGGTGAGCCTGCTGGGCATGCGCCCCTGGCCGCGCAACGCCCGGCTGCTTCCCCGCATCGGCGTGCAGTTGCAGGCCACCTCGTTCTTCGAGCGGCTCACCGCCCGCGAGCAGATCCGCACGTTCGCCTCCCTGTACGGGATCCCGGCGCCGCACGCCGACCGGATGCTGGAGGTCGTCGGGCTGGCGGACAAGGCCGACACCCGCACCGAGAAGCTCTCCGGCGGCCAGGTGCAGCGGCTGTCCATCGCCTGCGCGCTGGTGCACGGGCCCGAGGTGGTCTTCCTGGACGAGCCGACGGCGGCGCTGGACCCGCAAGCCCGGCGCAACCTCTGGGACCTGCTCCGGGAGATCAACGCTGAGGGGCGCACGGTCGTGCTCACCACCCACTACATGGACGAGGCGGAGCTGCTCTGCGACCGGGTGGCGATCATGGACAACGGTCGCATCCTCAGGTCCGGTGCGCCCGCGGCCCTGGTACGCGGCCTGGACGCGCCCACCCGGATCGGCGTCGAGACCGGCACCGTGCCGCTGGACGGCGCCCGCGAGCTCTTTCCGGACGCGGAGGTCACCGACGACGGCGTGTCGCTGATCGTGTCCACCCGGGACCCGGCGAGCGTGCTGTCCACGCTGGCCGAGCGCAACGCGCTGCGCGGCCTGGCCGTGCGCGGCGCCTCGCTGGAGGACGTCTTCCTGGACCTCACCGGACGGGAGTACCGGGCATGAGCACGCAGAGCCGGCCCGGACAACCGGGCGACGACGCCGCCGGCCAACTGACCGCCGACCCGGCCGGCCCCAACGAGGGCGGCCCCAACGAGGGCGGCCCCAACGAAGGCGGCCCGGTCGAGGGGAGGTTCGGTCCTCGCCCGATCGCCACCGGCCGGCGGGCGACCAGCTTCCTCAGCCTGGCCCGGGCGATGTTCCTGGGTTTCCGCCGCGATCGTGCCGGGCTGTTCTTCACCCTGCTGTTCCCGCTGGTCTTCCTGGTCATCTTCGGCGGCCTGTTCCGCAACAGCGGCACCTCCAGGCAGTCCGTGCTGGAGGTCGGCTCGGTTCCGCTGATCGACACGCTGCCGGCCGACGCGCGCACCGCGCTGGATCGCGTGCTCGACATCACGAAGACCACCGATCGGACGGCCGCGCTGGGCAAGGTGCGCCAGGGCGACGACGCGGCGGCCATCGAGCAGGTCGGCGACCGGTTAGTGGTGCACTACTCGGCCGCGGACGCGACGGCGTCCGGGACGGTACAGGGCGTGCTCACGTCGCTGGTACAGACCGCGAACGTGGACGCCACCGGACAGCCGCCCAAGTTCTCGCTGGACATCCAGCAGGTCGAAGACAAGTCGCTGAGCTACATCCAGTACATAACCCCGGGGCTGCTGGGGTACGCGGTGGCGGTCGGCGCGACCTTCGGTGCCGCGTCGACCCTGGTCACCTGGCGGCAGAAGAAGATCCTGCGCCGGCTCACCCTGGCTCCGGTCGGGGTGCCGACGGTGATCGGCGCGCGGATAGTGGTGTCGATGGGCGTGGCGCTCATCCAGACGGCGATCTTCCTCGCCGTCGGCGCCGGCGCGTTCGGCCTCAAGCTGTCCCACTACTGGTGGATGTCGATCCCGCTGATCCTCGCCGGCACCCTGGCGTTCATGTCGATCGGGCTGCTCGCCGGCGCGAAGGCGAAGTCCATGGAGGCGGCCAGCGCCATCGCCAACTTGATCACCATCCCGATGGCGTTCCTGTCCGGGTCCTTCTTCCCGCTGTCCGGCGCGCCGGGGTGGCTACAGGGGCTGGCCAAGGTGTTCCCACTGCAGCACCTGAACACCGGCGTGCTCGACGTGATGGTGCGCGGCAGGTCGCCGGTCAGCGTGCTGCCCGAGCTGGGCATCCTGCTCGGCTTCGCGCTGGTGCTCTCCGCGATCTCGGCGCTGCTGTTCCGCTGGGATGACATCTGAGCGGCCTCTACCCGAGCCTGTGCTAGCGGGCCGGGGCCCGCGTTCCGTGGCACGATGATCAGTATGTCCGGCGGATCGGTGGCGTTCGTACTGGGCGGAGGTGGCGTGCTCGGCGCGGTCGAGGTGGGCATGCTGCGAGCCCTGCTGCAGCGCGGCATCCGGCCGGATCTCATCGTCGGAACCTCGATCGGCGCCGTGAACGGGGTGCTGGTGGCCGCCGACCCGACCGAGGAGGTCACCGAGCGGCTCGGCCGGCTGTGGGCGTCGCCGGAGGCCCGGGAGGTCTACGGCGGCTCCGCATCCCGGCAACTGTTCCGGGTGGCCCGCCGCGGCACGCACCTGCACTCGCCGCGGCCGCTGCGCGACATGCTGCGCCGCGAACTGGGGCCGGTGACCAGCTTCGCCGACCTGCGGGTCCGGTTCGAGTGCTGTGCCGCCAGCATCGAGCGCGCCGCCGAGCACTGGTTCGCCGACGGTGACCTGGTGCCGGCCGTGCTCGCCTCGTCGGCGGTACCGGGCCTGCTGCCGCCCATGGCCATCGAGGGCGAGCACTTCATCGACGGCGGCATCGTCAACTCGATCCCGGTGGGCCGCGCGGTGGACCTGGGGGCCACGACCGTCTACGTGCTCCAGGTCGGCCGGATCGACCGGCCCCTGAAGCCACCCCGTTACCTGTGGGACGTGGCCAAGGTCGCCTTCGAGGTGTCCCGGCGGCACCGGTACGCCCGGGAGATGGCCAACCTCCCCGACACGGTGACGGTGCACGTGCTGCCCGCCGGGAGCGGCTCCGACCGGGACGACTCCCCGCTGGCGTACCGGGACCTGGGCGCCGCCGCCCGCCGGATCAACCGGGCCTATGAAGCCTCGGCCGAGTACCTGGATGCGATCGGCAGATGAGGCCACCCCCGCGCTGGCTCCGGCGGGTGCTGCTGGCACCCGTGGTGATGGGGCTGGCGCTGGTCCTGGTGGGTACCGCGCCGGTGTGGGTGGTCCTGACGCTGGCCGGCTCGCCGCTGGTACCGGGTTTCCTGCGGCCGCTGCGGCTGCTCTGGCTCACCACCGTCTACCTGCTCGTCGAGCTGGTCGCGCTGGTCGTGATGCTCGCGCTGTGGCTGGCCTCGGGCTTCGGCTGGAGGGTGCGCGGGCCGCTGTTCCAGCGCGCCCACTACCGGCTGTGCGGCCGGGCCATGCGGGTGCTGTACCGGCAGGCCCGCTGGGTGCTCCGGCTGCACGTCAGGATCGAGGGCTCGGCACCCGACTCGGTGCCGCCCGGCCGGCCGCTGCTGGTGCTGTCCCGGCACGCCGGCCCGGGGGACTCGTTCCTGCTGGCACACGCCTTGATCAACTGGTACGACCGCGATCCGCGGATCGTGCTCAAGGACGCGTTGCAGTGGGATCCGAGCATCGACGTGCTGCTCAACCGGCTGCCCAACCGGTTCATCGCGCCCGGCCGGGAGCCCGCCGAGCGGGCGGAGTCGGAGATCGCCTCGCTGGCCGCCGGGCTCGGCCGGCACGACGCGCTACTGATCTTTCCGGAGGGCGGCAACTTCACCCCGCGCCGGTGGGAGCGGGCCATCCAGCGGCTGTCCGCGCTCGGATTGCAGCAGATGGCGACCCGCGCGCGGCGGATGCACAACGTCCTGCCGCCGCACCCCGGCGGCGTGCTCGCCGCGCTCGACGCCGCGCCGGACGCCGACGTGATCATGGTTGGGCACACCGGCGTGGACCACCTGCTGACGGTGGCCGACGTGTGGCGCGCGCTGCCGATGGACAAGACCATCATCATGCAGTGGTGGCTGGTGCCGCGCGCGGAGGTTCCGGCCGGCGACGAGGCGCGGATCGAGTGGCTGTACCGCTGGTGGGCGCGCATCGACATGTGGATCGAGTCTCACCGGCCGGCGGTGCCCACCGGCGCCGAGCCGGCCGCCCCGGGGGCCGGCCGAGCCGGGTTGCGGCGCAGGCGAGCACCGCAACCGCCGCCCGGAGAGTAGGCGCGGCGATCCCGTTCCGGGGACATGCCCGGCGAACCGCTCCCCGGCCGGCCGGCTTCGATCACGATGAGACGCGGGTAGACCGCGCGGTCGGCCGCCGCGAGCCGCACCCGGTCGGTCGGGACCGGGTGTGGCGACGGGGGGTGGTGGCCGGCCGCGCACCCGCCGGGTTCCGGTGCCGGACTCAGGCGGGCAGCCGCAGCTCGGAGGGGTGCTCCGGGTCGTGCCAGATCTCCTGGGCCACCGGTCGCAGCTCGATCGCCGTACCTATCGGATCGCCGGTGCCGCAGTTGCGGGCGTACCGCGGGTGGGCACCGCCGGCCAGCTGTACCCGGATCCGGTGGCCGCGCCGGAACACGTACCCCATCGGCCACAGCTCGACCTCGACGGCGCGCACTCCGTCGGCGTCCGGCGGGAACTGTCCCGGAGCGACCCGGACCAGCCCGTCGCTGATGTTCTCCGAGCGACCGTCCGGGTCCACGTCGCACACTCGCACGAAGACGTCAAAGTGCTCGCCGTCGGCCCGCACCCGGACGGTCGCGGCGACCGGCCCGATCGCCTCGACGTCGGCGCTCAGCACGGCGCTGGTGTAGACCAGGGTGTCGGGCCGGGCCTCGACCGCCCGGTTGTCCACCCGGCCGGCCTGCCGGGTCAGCAGCGGGCCGCCGGGCGACGGGGTCGGGTCGGACGGGTCGAACCGGAACCGGTCCGGCGGGGAGGCCGCCGGCGGTTGGGGCGCCAGCCCGCCCTCCGGCTGGAGGAACCACGACCGGGACCGGGTACTCGGCGGCCAGGTGGGCAGCTCCCGCCACTCGTCGATCCCGCCGACGTGCACCCGTACCCCGCCCGACGCGCCGCCGTCCATGGACGCCCGGAACCAGGCGATGGCCTCGCGCATCGAGGCGCCCAGCAGCTCGGGGCTGGCGTGCGTCCAGGGGCCGATCACCAGGCGGGGTGCCGCCCCGGCCGCGCGCAGGGTCGCGTAGTCGCGCAGCTGCCAGGGCAGGAAGATGTCGTACCACCCGCCGACCATGCACACCGGGGCCTGTACCCGCGCCACGTCGGGGTTGCCGCGCGGCGTCCAGTACGGGTCGTCCGGCTCGCAGTGGGTCAGCCACTCCTGAAAGAAGGTGACCTCCCGGCCGGCGGCCAGCGCGTCGACCTCGGACAGCGGCAGGTGCGTCCACGCCCGGCGCAGCCGGGACTGGGAGCGGTACTGCTTGTAGGCGAAGGACAGCGTGGAGCCGCCCTGGTTGCTGGTGAGAGTGGCCCAGTTGAGGATCGTGTCCAGGGCGTACGCGCCGCCGGCGTAGGTGGGGTCACGGAAGGCGGACGCGGTGACCGCGGTCAGCATCCCCTTGAGCACCGGCCCGGTCTCGGAGGCGATGGCCCACTGGGTGAACCCCAGGTAGCTGGGCCCGAAGGTGAACAGGCTCCCCTCGAACCACGGCTGCCGCTCGATCCAGGCCACCGTGTCCAGCCCGTCCTCGCGCTCGTACCGCAGCGGGTTCCACTCGCCGCCCGAGTCGAAGGTGCCCCGGCAGCTCTGCATCACCACGTGGAAGCCACGTTCGGCCAGCAGCCGCCCGGAGACCAGCCCGATCGCGCCGCCCCGCCCATACGGGGTCCGGATCAGGATCGTCGGCGCCCCGCGCAGCCGGGGCTCCCAGTGATCGGTACGCAGCACCACCCCGTCGCGCGTGCGCACCGGAATGCGGCGGCGCACCCGCACGGCCCGGGTGCGGGCCGGCGGCAGCTGTAAGACTCGCTCCATCACCCGGCTAGGGATGCTCATGCGGCCACCGTACCCAGCGCTCCCCGAGTGGCGGCGGGTCAGCCGGCGGGTGCCGCGGGCCGCCGGGACGCTCGGGGCGTCACGCCGCGGTACCGTCCGCGCCGGCGGGTCGGGTGGCCGGCGGCGTCACCCGGTGCGCACCACGCAACGGAAGCCGAGGTCGTCGCCGTACCCGTGCACCGGGTACGGCCGAGCGAGCCGGCCGGCGCCACCTCTGATCACTTTCATCGGCAGCGGCCCGCTGGCGCGGTGCCAGTCGGCCGTCCACTCCGACACGTTGCCGAACATGTCGTACAGCCCGTACCCGTTGGGCGCGCCGGCGGCGACCGGCCGGGTACCGGCGCCCGCCCCGGGTGCCTCCGGCGCGTCGTGTGCCGCGCAGACCCACTCCGCCTCGGTCGGCAGCGCCTTGCCGGCCCAGGCCGCGTAGGCCACCGCGTCCACCCACGCGACGTCGGTGACCGGGTGGTCGGCCCGCCCGGCCGGGTACGCCGCCCAGGGGGCCAGGTCGGGCTCGCGGCGGGCGAGCGTGCGGTACCCGGTCTCGGCGGCGAACGCCGCGAACTCCCCATTGGTGACCGGGCAGGCGTCGATCCAGAAGCCGTCCACCGGGCCGAGTTCGCAGCTACCGCTCGGGATCCACACCATGTCGGCCGAGGGGGGCGGCCCGGCCGGCCCTCGGTGTGGAGTGATAGAAACACACTGACTCACGAACAAAAGGTACAATTACCGACGGACAAACGTGGGGCAAACTATCGGATACCCCGCGCCACCAGCTGGGTGGGCAGCACCGTCGTGGCGGGCGGTGAGGTGTCCCCGGAGATCCGGCGGAACAGCAGCTGGGTGGCCTGGCGGGCCAGTTCCCGGGGATCGTAGGCGATGACGGTCAGCGGGCGCGGCATCAGGTGGGACAGCTCGAAGTCGTCGAAGCCGGTCAGCGCCGCGTCGCTGCCCAGCCGCCAGAGCTGGCGCAGCGCGCCGACGGTGATCCGGTTGTTGGTGCCGAAGAACGCGGTCGGCGGGTCGGCGAGGCCCAGCAGGTCGGCGATGGCGTCCGCGGCCTCCTCCGGCGTCTTGACCCCGTCCCGTACCAGCGCCTCGTCGTACCCGACGCCGGTCTCGGCCAGCGCGTCCCGCACCCCGGCCAGGCGCTCGGCCATCGTGTACACGGACAGCGAGTCCAGTAGCACGCCGACCCGCCGATGACCGGCGGCTAGCAGCCGCCGCATGCCGGCACGCGCCCCGCCCCGGTTGTCCAGCAGCACGGTGTCGGCCAGCAGCTGCCCCGGCGGCCGGTCGAGGAACACCACGGGCATGCCCATCTCCACCTCCCGGCGCAGGAACGAGTGGTCGGTACCGGCCGGCACCACCAGCAGCCCGTCCACCCGCCTCTGGCACAGGTCGAGCAGCAGCTGCCGCTCCCGCTCGGGGTCCTCCTCGGAGGACGCGGTCATCAGCAGCGTGTCGTGGGCCGAGGCGACCTGCGCGGCGGCGCTGGTGATGGCCGCGTAGAAGGGGTTGTCGATCTCCTCGATGAGCAGCCCGATGGTCGCGTTGACCCGGCCGGAGCGCAGGTTGCGAGCGATGTCGTTGCGCCGGAACCCGAGCTCGGCGATGGCCTCCAGCACCCGGTCGGTCAGCGCCTGTGCCACCGCGGGTTCGCCGTTGACCACCCGGGAGACGGTCTTGAGGCTGACGCCGGCACGCCGGGCGACATCGACCATGGTCGGCCGGCGGGCGGTGCCCGGCAACGCCTTCGGGACAGACATCCGTCTATGGTTGCAGAACTCGGCCGCGCTGAGCCCGCCGCGCGCCGCCGGGCCCGGCGATCCCGGCCGACTCTTCCGCCCGCCCCGACCGCCCTCCTGGCCGTCAGCCGGCGCGCCCGGCTCGGCTCGGCGCCCCCTGGCCCGCTTGCCCGCCCGGCCCGCCCGGCCCGCCCGGCCCGCCGCGCCCGGCTC
>NZ_BAABJQ010000022.1:0-150004 GCF_039543385.1 Rugosimonospora acidiphila | reverse complement strand
TCAGGCCCACCGTCGCGATCTGCACCAGGTCGTCGAGGGGCTCCCCACGACCGTTGAACCGCTGCGCCAGATGCTGGGCCAACGGCAACCACGCCCGGATCGCCCGGTCACGCACCGACGCCCGCTCGGGATCGCCGTCGGGGGTGCGGGCCAGGGTCTTGAGCAGGTCCACCGCGCCCGCGTCCTGGTAGGACCTGGTGGAGTGGTGGCGCTGCTGCGGCAGCCCGCCATCGGGGTTCGTTCGCGCACTGTCTCGGACGGTCGACGTTACGGTCATCGCGGTCATGGTGTTTCCTTCCACACCCATCCGCGTCGATTCCACCCGTACGGGGAGGTCGATTGCCGGGTGGACACGACACAGAGGTCGTATTGCGAAGGGGGGCGCCCACTCCTTGAGCACCGCCACGGACCCATCCGGGGCCACCTGCTCGCCGATCGCGGCCGGGGAAGACCCTCACGACCGTTGATCACCGCAGGCACCTCGACCATACCGCCGAAACCCACGAGACCGAAGGCGGGGGTGTGAGTTTTGAGGCAATTTAGATGTGATGAGCGAATCTCACTTCGCAGGACCGGATGATTTGTGCTGTATAGTCCGGTTTTTCCGCGCGCCGGATTGCGTGCCCACAGCGGCCGGGCGGGCCGTCCCCGCAGGGTGGCGGCCAGCCCGGCCGGATCCGGTACGGGCCGGTCGATGGGCCGGTCGAGGACCAGCCCGGCCGCCTCGGCGTAGCGCTGCCGGACCGCCGGCACCGGGTCGGCCTGGTACCGCTCGGTCGAGCCGATCGTCCAGGTCGGCGGCGCCTCCGAGCCCGAGCGCACCCAGGCGGCCTGCCGCGCCGCGCCGTCGGCCACGTACTCCCCCGGCGGGGGTACCAGCACCGAGACGCCGAAGATCGTCGGGGCGATCGCGCGCACCGCGGCCGACCGCGCTCCCCCGCCGACCAGGATCACCCGCCGGCACTCGACGCCGCCGGCCAGCAGCGCGTCCAACCCGTCGGCCAGCGCGCACAGCATGCCCTCCACGGCCGCGCGGGCCAGGTGGGCCGGGTCCATGGTGCCGTGCCGCAGCCCGTGCAGCGAACCGGCCGCCAGCGGCCGGTTGGGCGTGCGCTCCCCCTCCAGGTACGGCACCAGCACCAGGCCGTCCGCGCCGGGCGGCGCGGACAGCGCGAGGTCGGCGAAGGTGTCGAGGTCCACGCCGAGCAGGGCGGCGGAGGCGTCCAGCACCCGGCTGGCGTTCAGGGTGCAGACCAGCGGCAGGAACCCACCGGTCGCGTCGGCGAAGCCGGCCACGATCCCGGACGCGTCGGCCGAGGGCGCCGCGGCCGCGGTGAACACCGTGCCGGAGGTGCCGATGGAGACCACCACGTCGCCGGGCAGCGCGCCGATGCCCAGCGCCGCCGCGGCGTTGTCCCCGGTACCGGGGCCGAGCACCGCGCCGCCGGCCGTGCGCCCGGCCTCCTGCGCCGGCCCCAGCACCGCCGGTACGGCGGCGTCGCGCCCCAGCGCCGCACGCAGCAGGTCCGGCCGGTACTGCCCGGTCGCCGGGGACCAGTATCCGGTGCCGCTGGCGTCCCCGCGGTCGGTGCGCACCGACGACGGATCGCCGCCCCCGGCCAACCGCCAGGTCAGCCAGTCGTGCGGCAGGCACACGGTGTGCACCCGCCGCGCCGACTCCGGCTCGTGCTGGGCCAGCCAGCGCAGCTTGGTGACGGTGAACGAGGCGAGCGGGACGCTGCCCACCGCCTCCGCCCAGTAGCCGGGGCCACCGAACTCGGCGACCAGGTCCTGGGCGGCGCCGGCGGATCGGGTGTCGTTCCACAGCAGCGCCGGCCGGATCACCTGGCCGGCCTCGTCGAGGCAGACCATGCCGTGCTGCTGCGCCCCCACCGCCACCGCCGCGACGTCGTCCAGCCCGCCGGCCTGCCGCACCGCCTCCGTCAGCGCGTGCCACCACGCGTCCGGGTGCACCTCGGTGCCGTCCGGGTGCGCGGCCCGGCCCTCCCGGACCAGGGTTCCGGTCTGCGCGTCCCGGATGACGACCTTGCACGACTGGGTCGACGAGTCGACCCCCGCGACCAGGGTGCTCATCGCACCGCCTCGAAGCGCTCGCCGCCACGATGAGGCACAACCGCGCCGCAACTCTGGCTCCTGATCCTCACCGGAGGAGCGGCTGCGCCGCGCTCACCTGTCTGCCGCTCGCTCACGGCACGATCACCGGGCGCCGAGCAGGTGCTCGAGGGCCAACTGGTTGAGCCGCACCGCGCCCAGCCCACGCGCCGCCGCGGCGTCCACGTCGAACTCCTCGTACGCCGAGCGGTCGGCGAGCAGGGCGTCGTAGGACTCTCCCGGGGCGAGCGTCGGCGTGGCCAGCTCGCCGACCCGCGCCGCGGCCAGCGCCTCGGTCACCTCCGGGTCGGCCCGGAACGCCGCGGCCCGCTCCTTGAGCAGCAGGTAGGTGCTCATGTTCGCGGCGGCCGACGCCCACACCCCGTCCATGTCCTCGGTCCGGGCCGGCTTGTAGTCGAAGTGCCGGGGGCCGTCGTAGGCCGGCACGCCGCTGGCGCCGCCCTCGAGCAGGTCGACCAGGAAGAACGCGTTGAGCAGGTCGCCGTGCCCGAACACCAGGTCCTGGTCGAACTTGATGCCGCGCTGGCCGTTGAGGTCGATGTGGAACAGCTTGCCGTGCCACAGCGCCTGGGCGATGCCGGCGGCGAAGTTGAGCCCGGCCATCTGCTCGTGCCCGACCTCGGGGTTGACCCCGACCATCTCGTGGTGCTCCAGGCCGGAGATGAACGCCAGCGCGTGCCCGACCGTGGGCAGCAGGATGTCGCCGCGCGGCTCGTTGGGCTTGGGTTCGATGGCGAACCGGATGTCGTAGCCGCGGTCGGTCACGTACTGGGCGAGCAGGTCGATGCCCTCCCGGTACCGGTCCAGCGCGGCCCGCACGTCCTTGGCCGCGTCGGATTCGGAGCCCTCCCGGCCGCCCCAGAACACGTAGGTCTTCGCGCCCAGCGTCGCGGCCAGGTCCAGGTTGCGCATCACCTTGCGCAGCGCGAACCGGCGCACGTCGCGGTCGTTGCTGGTGAACGCGCCGTCCTTGAAGACGGGGTGGGTGAACAGGTTGGTGGTCATGGTGGTCACCACCATGCCCGTCTCGGCCAGCGCCTCCCGGAACCGGGTGATCAGCTTCTCCCGGGTCGCGTCGTCGCTGCCGAACGGAATGAGGTCGTCATCGTGGAAGTTCAGCCCGTGCGCGCCCAGTTCGGCGAGGCGGTGCACGGACTCGACCGGGTCCAGGGGCGGGCGGGTCGCGTCACCGAACGGGTCGCGAGCCTGCCAACCCACGGTCCACAGGCCGAAGGCGAAGCGGTCTTCCTTGGTCGGCTGGGGTGCCATGGTTCCTCCCGACGCTATTTGTTAATCGGTTGAACTTATTGTGGTCGGCCGGCTAGTGTCAAGGCCATGGACGGGCCGGCACGACAGCGCAGCCTGTGGCAGCACAACCTCGCCGTAGTGCTGGACGAGGTCCGCGCCGCCACGCCCACCTCACGCGCCCGGATCAGCCAGCACACCGGGCTGACCCGGGCCACCGTCTCGGCCCTGGTCGACGCTCTGGTGCGGGCCCGGCTGGTGGACGAGGTCGGCCCGGCCCCTCGGGGCGGTGCCGGCCGGCCGGCCACCGGACTGGTGCTGTCCCCGTCCGGCCCGGCCGGGCTGGGGCTGGAAATCAACGTCGACTACCTCGCCGCCGCGGTGGTCGACCTGACCGGGCAGGTACGCCACCTGGAAGTGCGCCAGGTCGACCAGCGCGGCCGGGCCCCCGCCGAGGTGCTCGCCGACGTCGCCGACCTCGCGGCCGGGGCCCGCCGCGTCGCGGGCCTGCCGCTGGCCGGAGCCCGGCTCGCCGTGCCCGGCCTGGTCGACGCGCCGGGCCTGGTCAGGCTCGCGCCCAACCTCGGCTGGCGCGACCTGGACGTGCTGGGCCCGCTGACCGCCGCGCCGGACTGGCCGGACCTGCCCGTGGGCATCGACAACGAGGCGAACCTCGCCGCGCTGGGCGAGCTGGCCACGGCCGGCCGGGAGCGCAGCTTCCTCTACGTCTCCGGCGAGGTCGGCGTGGGCGCCGGCATCGTGCTGGACGGCGCCCTGCTGCGCGGCACCCACGGGTGGAGCGGCGAGATCGGCCACGTCACGGTGGCGGCCGACGGTCCGGTATGCCGCTGCGGTGCCCGGGGCTGCCTGGAGCAGTACGCGGGACAGGAGGCGATCCTGCGCGCCGCCGGGGTACCGGCCGGCGAGGCGCTGCCCGCCGACCTGGCGGTGCGCCGGCTCGCCGAGCTGGCCGGGGCGGACGATCCCGCGGCGATCGGCGCGCTGTCCGCCGCGGGTAGGGCACTGGGCATCGTCGCGGCGGGCGTGCTCAACGTGCTCGACCTGGACGCCGTGGTGCTGGGCGGCAGCTTCGCGCCGCTGGCCGGTTGGTTGACCGGGCACGTCGAGCGGGAGGTGGCCGGGCGGGTGCTCACCGCGGCCTGGTCGCCGGTGTGCGTACGGGCCTGCTCGCTGGGTACCCGCGCGGCGGTGGTGGGCGCGGCCGGGGCGGTGGTGCGCGAGGTGCTGGCCGCCCCGAGCGCCTGGATCGACGGCGGATAGCTCAGCGGGGCCGGCGGGAACCCCGCGCCGGCCGGATCGGGACTGAAAGGACCCGACCGGGACCGAAAGAACTGGAAGAATCGGATCTGTTGTTTCACCGAACCGGAGGGCGCTCGACATGCAGATCGGCCTGCAGATTCCGGATTTCACCACGCCGACGGGCCCGGCGGCGCTGGGCGCCGACCTGGCGACCGTGGCCCGCGTCGCCGACGAGCAGGGCTTCGACTATGTCGCGGTGATGGATCACTTCTTCCAGATCGGCGGGGTGGGCCCCACCGAGCACGAGATGCTGGAGGCCTACACCACGCTGGGTTACCTGGCGGCACACACCACCCGGGCGCAGTTGCTGACCGTGATGACCGGCGTCGTCTACCGGTACCCGGGGATCCTGGCGAAGACGCTGACCACTCTCGACGTGCTGTCCGGCGGCCGGGCCTGGCTGGGCATCGGCGCCGCGTGGAACGAGGAGGAGTCGCGCGGCCTCGGTGTGCCGTTCCCGCCGCTCGCCGAGCGGTTCGAGCGGCTGGAGGAGGCGCTGCAGATCTGCCTGCAGATGTGGCGCGGCGACGACTCCCCGTACCGCGGCCGGCACTATCAGCTGGACCGGCCGCTGAACTCGCCGCAGTCGCTGCGCCGGCCGCACCCGCCGATCATGGTCGGCGGCGGGGGCGAGAGAAAAACGCTGCGGATGGTGGCCCAGTACGCCGACGCCTGCAACCTGTTCGAGACCCCGGACGTGGCGCACAAGCTGGATGTGCTGCGCGGACACTGCGAGCGCCTCGGCCGCCCGTACGAGGAGATCCTCAAGACGGCGTACTACCTGTTCAACGTCGGGCCCAACGGGGAACGGGTGGACGAGACCCTGACCGACCTGCGCCGCCTGGCCGACCTGGGCTTCCAGGCGGCGATCGGGGCGGTCACGGACGTCTGGCAGGTGAAGCCGCTGGAGGTCATCGGGCAGCGGATCATCCCGGAGGTCGCGTCCTGGTAGCGGCTTCGGGGATTCGGGTGCGCCGGGCGGCGTACCCGAATCCCCGCCGGGTCAGGCCCTCGGCCCGCCGGCGACGTAGATGACCTGGCCGGAGACGAACGACGCGTCCTCGCTGGCCAGGAACGACACCGTGTTGGCGACGTCCTCGGGCCGGCCCACCCGGCGCACCGGGATCTCCTCGCTGGCCCGCTTCTGCAGCTCGTCAAAGTCGATCTTCATCCGGGCGGCGGTGGCCGCCGTCATGTCGGTGACGATGAAGCCCGGCGCGACCGCGTTCACGGTCACCCCGAACGGGCCCAGCTCGATCGCCAGCGTCTTGGTGAAGCCCTGCATGCCAGCCTTGGCCGCGGCGTAGTTGGCCTGCCCGCGATTGCCCAGCGCCGAGGTGCTCGACAGGTTGATGATGCGGCCGTACTGAGCCTTGGTCATGTACGCCTGCGCCGCGCGGCTGCACAGGAAGGCGCCGCGCAGGTGCACGCCCAGGACCGTGTCCCAGTCCTCCTCGGTCATCTTGAACAGCAGGTTGTCGCGCAGCACCCCGGCGTTGTTGACCAGGACCGTCGGCGGGCCCAGCTCATCGGCGACCCGGGCGACGGCGTCGGCCACCTGCCCGGCGTCGGCGACGTCAGTACCCACCGCGATCGCCTGTCCCCCGGCGGCGGTGATGGCCTCCACCGTGTCGTGGCAGGCATCCTCCACCAGGTCGAGGACTGCCACGGCGAGCCCGTCGCGGGCCAGCCGGATGGCGGTGGCGGCGCCGATCCCCCGGGCGGCTCCGGTCACGATCGCGACGTGCTTCGACATCGGCGGTTCCCTTCTCAATCAGTCGGTTGCGGTTGACGCGCCGCGCGCCCGTGCGCGCAGCCGCCGCACGCCGGACAGCCAGCGGTCGCGGTCGGCGGCGCGCTGCCGCTCGTACTCGTGGACCGCGGCGTGCGGCAGGATCAGGAAGCGGCCCGCGGCCAGCGCCTCGATCACCGAGTCGCAGACCTGCTCCGGCTCGAGGGCCGCGCCGGCCGCCCGCGTGGTGGACTCGCCCGGCGCCCGCGCCAGCATCGGGGTGTTCACCGCCTGCGGGCACAGGCACGAGAACCCCACGCCCGCCTCGGCGTGCTGGATCGCCAGCCATTCGGCCAGCGCCACGCTGCCGTGCTTGGTCACCGAGTACGCGGCGAGGTCGGCCTCGGCCAGCAGCCCCGCCGCCGAGGCGGTGATCAGGAGGTGGCCGGAGCCGCGGGCGACCATCGCCGGTACCACGTGCCGGGCCACGTAGAGGTGGGCCAGCACGTTGACGCCGAAGGCGCGGGCCCAGTCCTGGTCGGTGCCCAGGCCGGGGCTGCCGGCCACACCGGCGTTGGAGCAGTACAGGTCGATCGGGCCGAGCTGTTCGGCCACCCGGGCGGCCAGCGCGGCCACCTGCTCCTCGTCCGCGACGTCGAGCCCGACCCCGAGCCGGACCGGGCAGTCCAGCCCGCCCGCGACGGCCTCGGCACCGGCCGCGTCCAGGTCGGCCACCACGACGGCCCGGGCGCCCTCGGCGGCGAACCGCCTGGCCAGTGCCGCGCCGATCCCGCTCGCTCCGCCGGTCACCACGACCACCGCACCGGACAGCGTGATCGGCATCGAGGGGCCCCCTGTCTTTGGCGTACTTGTCAGTAACGTACCCCCTGCGGCGCCCCGCCGCCGTCCGCGGATGCCTGCACCGCGGCGAGCACCGCCACCGTGTCCCGGCCGGCCCGCACGTCCAGCGGATCGGTGCGCACCCCGGCGGCCACGTTGCCGACCAGCCGCGACGCCGCCGCCCGGAACGCGTCCACCGACTCGCCCTCGGGCTCCGGCATGCGGGCCACGCCCGCCTCACCGAACAGCACCGTCTCGTAGATGGACACCGCTGGCGGGGCGTTCACGCTCACCGTCAGCGTGCTGACCGCGTCCGCGTGGCGCAGGATCGCGTGCACGGTGTCGTGCGGCGCGTGCGCGGCGGTCACCTCGACCACCGGCCCGAGCACGGGCAGCAGCACGGACAGCGGGTGCGGTGCGAAGTCCCACAGCCCGCCCCACCGGCGCCGCCAGGACGAGCCGGCGTACGGGCTGTCCGCACCGAAGATCGAGTTGAGGAAGGTGACCTGGGCGCCGGACCAGCCGCCGGTGGCCACCGCCCCGTCGACGAAGGCCTGGACGTTGGGCCGGTACCGGTTGGTGACGAACACCAGCGACGCGACGCCGGCACCGGTGACCGCCTGGACCAGCCGGTCGGCCTGGTCGAGATCCAGGGCCACCGGCTTGTCGAGCAGCAGGTGCCGGCCGGCCTCGGCGGCCCGGATGGCCAGCGGGGCCTGCACGTCGGGCGGCAGGGCCATGGCGACCGCGTCGACGGCGCCGATCAGCTCGTCGACGTCGGCGAACGACCGCACCCGGTACCGGCTGGCCAGGGCTTCGGCCTTGACGGGGTCGCGCCCCCACACGCCGACGAACTCGATCTCGGGGTGGCCGTCCAGGCCGGCCGCCTGCGTCTCGGCGGCCCAGTGCCCGGTCCCCAACAGGCCAAAGCGAAGCGTCACGGGCCGATCATAGGTAACCGCCGGAGCCCGGCCCCCGGCCGGTGCGCCGACCAGTCCAGTTGCCGCGGCGCCGGAGGCGCCGAGCCGGACCGGTCACGGGGTGTGGACATGCGAACACCCGGCCGGGCTTCGCCCGACCGGGTGTTGTCCGCCCGAATTACCTGGTCACTTGCCTTCAGCGGCGGCCCGCCACCGGACGCCCGGACGCAGCGCGTCGAGGTCGGCCCGGTGCTTGTACTGGTCCGCGATGCCGTACAGCGAGGTGAGCAGGGTGTCCGACAGCAGGTGGGGCTTGAGGCCCAACTCGACCAGCCGGGTGTGAGTCACCTTGTAGTAGTGGGACTCCGCCTCGACCCGCGGGTTGTCCAGGTGCTCCACGTCGACCGCGTTCGGGTGCAGGTCGGCCACCAGCTTGGCGATGTCCAGCACCGACATGGCCTCGGTCATCTGGTTGAACACCCGGAACTCGCCGCGCTCGGCCGGGTTCTCCGCGGCCAGCCGGATGCACTCCACGGTGTCCCGGATGTCGATCAGGCCCCGGGTCTGGCCGCCCTCGCCGTACACGGTCAGCGGCTGGCCCAGCGCGGCCAGGATCACGAACCGGTTCAGCACGGTGCCGAAGACCGCGTCGTAGTCGAACCGGGTGGCCAGGCGCTCGTCCCGGATCGTCTCGTCGGTCTGCTGGCCGTACACGATGCCCTGGTTGAGGTCGGTGGCGCGCAGACCCCAGATCCGGCAGGCGAACTCGATGTTGTGGCTGTCGTGCACCTTGGACAGGTGGTAGAACGAGCCCGGCCGCTTCGGGTACAGCATCCGGTCGGTGCGACCGTTGTGCGTGATGTTCAGCCAGCCCTCTTCGATGTCGATGTTGGGGTAGCCGTACTCCCCCATCGTGCCGAGCTTGACCAGGTGGATGTCCGGGTTGGTCTCGGCGATCGCGTAGAGCAGGTTCAGGTTGCCGACCACGTTGTTCGTCTGCGTGTAGACGGCATGCGCACGGTCGATCATCGAGTACGGCGCGGCCCGCTGCTCGGCGAAGTGCACCACGGCGTCCGGCCGGAACTCGCGGATCATCCGGTACGTGAACTCGGAGTCGGTGAGGTCGCCGACATAGGTCTCGATCTGCTTGCCGGACACCTCGCGCCAGGCCTTGACCCGAACCGAAAGCGGCTCGATCGGTACCAGGCTCTGCACCCCGAGCTCATGATCGTATTGGCGCCGCACGAAATTGTCCGCGACTCCGACGTCATGTCCGCACTCGGATAGATGTACCGCAGTAGGCCAGCCTAGGTAGCCGTCTCCACCGAGGACGAGTATCCGCATCCCACACTCCTTTCGCCGACCACACCCCAAGGAATCCCCGGTTCAGACGGCAATCGATTTCTACCCATGATCGTACGTTTACAACCTCAATGGTTCATTGGAGTCAGATCGATGATCGCAGGGAGGCCACCCCGGACGCGACCGGGGGTCGGGCTACCTGACTAGGCTGGACCGGCCTCGTCGAAAGGAAGCACACGTGCGGCCAATAACGATCACTCCCCGAGTACGCCGCTTCGTCCGGTTTGCCCTGGGTTCGGCATTGGCTAGCGTAGTCAGCGCGGTCGACTTCTGGGTGATGTTTCACACCCTGCACGCACCGCCGGAGGTCGCCAGTCTGACCGCCTTCGCGTCCGGTGCCCTGGTCAACTTCGTGTCCAACCGGTACTGGGCGTGGGGCCGGCACAGCCGGATGGGGCTGCGCCGCGACCTGGGCTCGTACGCGGTGCTCGCGATCGCCACGGCCCTGGCCGCCGCGGGAGTGACCCGGGTTACCAAGTCCTACGCCCCGCATGTCACCGCCTTCGCCGATCATCTCGCCATCGTGGTGGAGGCCAGTTACTTCGCCACCTACGCGGCCATGTTCCTGGTCAAGTTCGCGGTACTCGACCGGGTCATCTTCCGCCCCGCGCAGGTGGAGGAGTCCACCGGGGTGTAGCCGCCCGGCGGCCACCACTTTCCCCGGCCGGCCCGACCCGATCCGGCTCTCCGGATCCGGCCCGCGGACCGGCCGCCGAAAGCCCGTTACTCCCGGTCCACGGCAGGGGTCGCCGCTCCGTCCGCCGGAGCCTGCTCGTCCGGCCCTGACGAACCCGGGCCAGACGAACCCGGGCCAGACGAATCCCGGCTCGACGAACCCGGGTTGGACGAAACCGCCGACGTCCCCCGGCCGAACGCCGCGGTCAGCCCCAGCACCCCGGCCACCGGGATCAGCACGTAGCCGGGCAGCTGGTAGCGCCAGGAGAACAGCACGACGTCCCCGAACAGCAGCACCGCGGCACCGCTGAGCAGGAACAGCAGCGCCGGCAACCGCGCCGGACCCGACCGGCGCCACCGCACCAGCGGCGCCAGCGCGAGCAGGATCGCCAGCGCCACCACCGGTCCGGGCGTGGAGCCACCGTGCAACTGGTAGGCGCGCAGGAACTTGGTCAGCGGGGTCACCGTCACCGGGTTGCCGTCGCCGTACTTGTGGTCGAGCATGCTGATCTCGCTGTTGCTCACCAGGGGCAGGAACAGCGGCATGCCCACCTGGAACTGCCAGCGGTCCACCGGTGGATCGGCGGGGTCCTGATGCAGCCTGTTCCACTGGAACACCTTAACCGCGTCGGCGCCGACCGCCTTCGCGAAGTCCAGCGGCTGGTGCTTGATGATCCGCTTCGAGAAGTCATCGGCCAGCCGGTTGGCCTCCGCGTTGGTGCCCACCTGCTTCTCCATGACGAAGAACAGTGAACGCGGGTCGTGCGCCCAGTAGTCGGCGCCCGGGCGCTCGTCCGGCGGCATGGTCGGGCACAGGATCCGCTCATCGGCGGGCAGGGACAATCCGGTGCAGTCGGCGAAGGTGGCCACCCGGCCGTAGAGCGTGTCGCCACCGATGCGGCTGAGCCCGAACTTTCCCGTGCTGTGGTGGTAGAGGGTCGCGTACCCGGCCACGGGAAGGGCGAAGCAGACCACCACGATGCCGGCCAGCAGGACGTAGAGCACCGCCGGAATGAACAGGGGCTCGCCGGCCTGCCGTACCGGTACCGAGATGCCCAGCAGCAGCCCGGCGATCAGGGCGTGCCGCCAGTCCGGCCGGCGCGGCCAGACCAGCACCGTCAGGGCCGCCATCAAGAGCGCCTCGAACAACGGATCGGACATGATCATGTGTTCGATCTGCAGCTGGTACGCGTCGAGCAGCACCGGCGCCACGGCCAGCGCGGCGACCCAGCGCCAGGCGCCCTTGTGCAGCAGCAGGACATAGCCGGTGATCGCGATGCCCAGCCCGAGCAGATGTTGGAACGCGGCGACGGTGGCCAGATTGCCCACCGCCAGCAGCGGCTTGAGCAGCAGGATGTCGTAGCCGATCGGATCCTGCCCGGTCACGCTGAGCTTGGGCAGCGGCAGCAGGTACGAGGCGACGGAGTCGATGTACAGGATGGCCGGTTGGTACGCGATCATCGTCACCACGCGCAGGGCGAGGCCGAGCACCAGCAGCGCCGAGAGTACCCAGTGCCGGCGGACCAGCCCGGCGACGCGGGACAACCCCGCCTTCAGTCGCCCCGGATCACGGACCCCGCTGGACAGCCGGGAATCGGACTCGATGGCGAGCTGCACTCGAACCTCCTCATCGCTGTGACCTGGCCACATCGCTTCACTGGATCATGCTGCGGGCGCATATTACCCCGGTGGAATCCGAGCCCCGCCGCTCGGCGAATTCGATCAGTCGCGCAGCGCTCCGGCGCGCTCCCTCGTGGCCCCGTTCTCGTGGTGGTTCAGGTTCTGCACGGTCAGCCTCGCCGTCTCGCTGGTCCGGCCGCGCTTCACCTCGGTCAGGACGTCCTCCAGGAGCGCCCGGTTGACGCTGATCATGTCGGCCACGACGCCGAGGGTGAGCGAGAAGAACGAGGCCGTGAGGATGGTGCCGCCGATGATGAGCGACTGGAGATGGTGGGAGCCGGTGGCGGGCAGCGAGGTGAAGAGGATGACGTAGAGGTAGTGGACGAACGGGATCAGCCCCACCACCAGGAGGAACAGGCCGAGCGTCAGGAACAGCGCGTACGGCTTGTAGGTCACGAGGCCGCGCAGAATGGTGGCCCCGGACTTGCGTACGTGCGTCATGTTCGACTTGATCAAGCGGGATTCGCGGGTCTTGGGGTTGGTCTTGATCGTGATGAAGGCGAAGGCCATGCGCTTGTGGCCGGACTGGATGATCGTTTCCATGCCGAAGCTGTAGCGCGAGACCAGGTTGAGCTTGAGCGCCGCTTCCCGGGAGAAGGCCCGGAAGCCGCTGGTGGCGTCGGGTACGGCGGTGCCGGCCACCAGGTTGAGAAACTTGGTCCCGTTGCGCTGGTAGAACTTCTTCAGCGGGGAGAAGTGCTCGATCGTCTGGGTCTCCCGGTCCGCGATCACCACGTCGGCCTTGCCGTCCAGGATCGGTTGGATCAGATCCGGGATCCGTTCCTGCGGGTACTGGTTGTCGCCGTCCGTCAGGACGATGATGTCGGCGCCGATCTCCAGGGCGCCCTTCAGCCCGTCCCGGAACGTGTATGCCAGGCCCTGATTCCGCCGGTGATGCACGAAATGCCTGACCCCCAGCTCCTGGGCCACCTCCACGGTGCGATCGGTCGAGCCATCGTTGATGATGAGCACCTCTATGCTGTCCACCCCCGGGATCGACTTCGGCATGGTCTCGAAGACCAGGGGCAGCGTGGCCTCTTCGTTGAGGCAAGGAATCATGACAACGAGCTTCATAACGGACCTCTCGGATGACGCCGGCACTGGTGGCCAGCGTAGGTGACGGGCCGCCGGCCCCGGCTGCCGACCAGGGGTGCCGCCCGCCGCGCCACGGCCAGGGCCCCGACCAGGCCGTCAGCCCGGCCTGCCCCGGCCTGGGGATCTCGGCCGGGCACGGGCCGGGTCACCGTATGCGGAACAGCTCAAAGCCGCCTCGATGCCAGCCGAGAGACCTACACGTTCCGTACCGGAGGCTCGGCGTGCCCACCGCCCTACCGCAGGATGAGCTCCAGGCGGTCGCGGGCGGCCAGCAGCGCGCCGGCGATCTGCTCCTGCCGGCCCTCGGTCAGCCGGGCCACCGGCACCGAGCAGCTGATCGCGTCCCGCGCCGGCCGCTGGTAGCGCAGCGCGACGCCGAAACAGCGCAGACCCGCCACGTTCTCCTCGTGATCGATCGCGTACCCGCGCTGGCGGATGGCCGAAAGGTCCGCCGCCAGCGCGTCGTGGTCGGCCAGCGTGTGCGGGGTCAGTGCCGCGAGCCGCGCGGGCAGCAGCGCCCGCACCTCGGCGTCGGCGCGCTCGGCCAGCAGCGCCTTGCCCAGCGACGTGGTGTGTGCGGGCAGCCGGCGCCCGACCCGGGAGATCGGGCGCAGGTAGTGCTGCGACTCGCGGGTGGCCAGGTAGACCACGTCGGTGCCGTCGAGCCGGGCGAGATGAACGGTCTCCGTCGTGGCCTCGGCCAGCCACTCGAGGGTGTCCCGGGCGGCGGCCAGCACGTGGTCGCCGTCCAGGTAGGAGGTGCCGACCAGCAGGGCGCGCAGGCCTATGCCGTACAGGGTGCCGGTCGGGTCGGTCTCCACCCAGCCGAGGTCGGTCAGCGTGCGCAGCAGCATGTACAGGCTGCTCTTCGGGTAACCGAGGCTCTGCTGGAGCTCGGCCAGGCTGTGCATGCCCCGGTTGCCGGCGAAGAACTCCAGCAGCTCGACGGTGCGCAGCGCGGACTTCACCGGCCCGGTGCCGGGCGCCCCTTCCGGGGCACCCGGCACCACGGCCAGTTCAGGCATGGAGTTCGTACCGTCCATCGACCCGGCGCGGCAGCCCCAACGGGTTGTCCTCGCGCAGTTCGGCCGGCAGCAGCCCGGCGGGCGCGTCCTGGAACGCCACCGGCCGCAGGAACCGCCGGATCGCGGTGGTGCCGACCGAGGTGTGGTGCGGGAACGTGGTCGCCGGCCAGGGGCCGCCGTGCTGCTGCGCCCAGGTGACCGCCACCCCGGTCGGGTACCCGTTGAACAGGATCCGCCCGGCCAGTCCGGTGACCCGGTCGGCCACCCGCGCGGCGAAGCTGTCCGCCGCGCCCTCCGAATCTCCACAGTGGACACTCGCGGTGAGGCTGCCCGGCACCCGGTCCAGGGCCGCGAACAGTTCGCTCTCGTCGCCGTACTCCACGACCACGACCAGCGGGCCGAAGCACTCCTCCAGCAGCACGTCGTCGAGCGCGGTCGCGGACGCCACCAGCACGTGCGGGGAGATCTGCCCGGCCGCCGACAGCACCGCGCGCACCCCGGGCAGCTCGGCGCGCTGCTTCGCGCCGGACAGGAAGCTGTCCCGGATGCTCGGCGTGAGCATCGGGCCCCCGGCGATCGTGCCGGCCGCCTCGCCCAGCGCGGCCACCAGCCGCTGCCCATCGGCGTTCGCGGGCACGAACACCAGGCCGGGCTTGGTGCAGAACTGCCCGACGCCCAGCGTGAACGAGCCGGCCAGCCCGGCCGCGATGGACTCGGCCCGCTGCGCGGCGGCCTCCGGCGTCACCACGAACGGGTTGATGCTGCCCAGCTCGCCGTAGAACGGGATCGGCTGGGGGCGGGCCACCGCCAGGTCGAACAGGGCCCGGCCGCCGCCGACCGAACCGGTGAAGCCGACCGCCTGGATCGCCGGGTGCACCACCAGGCGGGTACCGGCCTGCCGGCCGTGCACCACCTGCACCACGTCCTCCGGCATGGCCACCGACGCCGCCGCCCTGCGCAGCGCCGCCGCGGCCAGCTGGGAGGTGTACGGGTGGCCGGAGTGCGCCTTCACCACGACCGGGCAGCCGGCCGCGATCGCGCTGGCCGTGTCGCCACCCGGGACGCTGAAGGCCAGCGGGAAGTTGCTCGCCGAGAACACGCCCACCGGGCCGACCGGCACCAGCATCCGGCGCAGGTCCGGCCGCGGCGCCGGGATCGCCTTCGGGTCGGCGTGGTCGATGGTCAGCTCGAGGTGCCCGCCGTCGTCCAGCACCTCGGCGAACAGCCGCAGCTGGTACGCGGAGCGGGCCAGCTCACCCGACAGCCGCCCCTGGCCCAGCGCGCTCTCCCGGTCGGCTGCCGCGATGATCGCCTCGCCGTCCTTCTCGATCTCATCGGCCATCGCCCGCAGCAGCCGCGCCCGCCCGGCAAGGCCCGCCGCCACCAGCAGCGGCGCCACCTCCGCCGACCGCGTCGCCGCTGCGTCCACCTCGGCATCGGTGGTGGTGCTGGCCACCGCCTCCACCTTCTCCCCGGTACGCGCGTCGATGCTCCACACGTCGAACTCGCTCACGACCCTGTCCTTCCGAACTCGGCGGCGCGCTCGGCGCCCGCGGCGCCCGACCAGCTCACGCCGCTCATCTCGCTCGATCCGGTCACGCCTATCATTCTCTCTCGTTGATGACGGCGGTCAGCGCGCGGATGGCGGCCAGGTCGGCCGCCCCGGCCAACCCCGCGTGGTACAGCCGCACCCCGCTCGCGCCCGCTGCCCGTGCGGCCTCGGCCTGCGCGGGCAGCTCGTCCGGCCGACCGCCCATCCCCGCCACGGCCTGCAGGCTCGCGTACACCGGGCCGCCGGCAAGGCTCGGCGGCACCGCCGCGGGGCCGGCGTGACAGTTGACCACGAGCCCGTCGGCCAGGCCCGCGGACCGGGCCGGGTCCACGCCGGTGAACGCGATGGTGCTGTGCTGCCGCGGGCTGGCGTGCAGCAGCACCGCCAGCTCGGGGCGGCGCTGCCGGATCCGCCCGGTCATCGCGGCGCGCAGCCGATCGGCGACCGCCAGCCGCACCTCCGCCACGGCCGCCGCCAGGTCGGCACCGAGCAGCTCGGCGATGTGCGCGGTCTCGTCGGCGGGGCTCGCCGCCACCAGGCCGGCGAACCCCGCGTCCAGCGCGGCGCGGACCCGCTCGCGCAGCGCCTCCGGGTCGATGCCGCCGGCCCGGTAGGCGTCGTGGCAGGCGTCGCAGAAACACAGCGACATCAGGTACTGAGTCGCGCCGGACAGGGCGACCCCGCCGGTCTTGTCATGCGCGCTGAGGTGGTCGAAGCCGTACCATCCGCACGCTTCCAGCTCTACCCCGTCGATGCCGGGCAGCGCCGCCACGTCCTCGGCCAGGCCCAGCGCGTACTCGACCACGGCGTCCCGGGCCGGGCACAGCGCCCAGGGATACCGGTCGCCGTACGCGTTGACCACGCTCTCGCCGGACTCGGCCGAGCCGGCGGGCGGGTCGACGTGGCCGCACACCACCCAGGCGTGCACCGGCACCCCGGCCGCACGCAGCGCGACGACCGCCGCACCGAACGGGTCGGCCCCGTCCATCCAGTCCGCCGGGGCGGGGCTCAGCCGCGCGCCGCGCCACCGGGCCGGCTCGACCGGGTAGTACGCCGCGGTGCGCGGCGCCACCACCACGCGGTGGCGCGGATGGCGCGGGGTCAGCGCCCGGGTGGCGTGGTAAACGGCGGCGAGCACGACGTGGTCCACTCCCAGCCCGGCCGCCAGGTCGGCGGCGGCCGGGTCGCCGACCACGTCCCACGGGTAGAGGTATGCCGCGGTCTGCATCAGAATCGGGGCCTCGCTCCAGTCCAGTCCGGGTACCTCACGCGCATCGCGGCGACATCGTCGCGGCGCCGGATACCACAGCCTAGATACTGCTCGTGCAGCCGAGCCAGAGCGTCCTGATCAATGGTCACCCCCAGCCCCGGCCCGTCCGGTACCCGCACCGCGCCGCCGGAGATCTCGATCGCGCCCGGCTCGATGACCTCCTCCACCTGCCAGACCGAGTGGGTGTCGCAGGCGTAGGTCAGGTTGGGTGTGGCGGCCGCCAGCTGGGTCATCGCCGCCAGGCTCACCCCGAGATGCGTGTTGGAGTGCATGGACAATCCGAGCCCGAAGGTCTCGCAGATGCCGGCGAGCTTCTGGGACGCGCGCAGCCCGCCCCAGAAGTGGTGGTCGGACAGCACGATGCTCACCGCGCCGGCCGCCACCGCGGGCGGTACGTCGTCGAACGTGGTCACGCACATGTTGGTGGCCAGCGGCAGCCCGGTGTGCGCGGCCACCTCGGCCATGCCCTCGATCCCCCCGGTCGGGTCCTCCAGGTACTCCAGCACCCCGGCCAGTTCGGTGGCCACCCGGTGGCTGGTCGCCACGCTCCAGTTGGCGTTCGGGTCCAGCCGCAGCGGATGCTCCGGGAACGCCTCGCGCAGCGCCCGGATGGCGGCGATCTCCTCGTCCGGCGGGAACACCCCGCCCTTGAGCTTGAGCGAGCCGAAGCCGTACCGGTCGACCAGCCGCCGGGCCTGCGCCACGATGCCGGCCGGGTCCAGCGCCTCGCCGAAGGAGTCCGGCTCCTGCCCCGGGTGTCCGGCCCACTTGTAGAACAGGTAGGCGGAGAAAGGCACCCGCTCGCGTACCGCGCCGCCGAGCAGGTCGCACACCCGCAGCCCGGTCGCCTTGCCCTGCAGGTCGTACAGGGCCACCTCGAAGGCCGACACGGTGGACGCGATGGCCTTCGCCACGCTGGGCGCGCCGGCCAGCTCGGTGGGGCTGTCCGGGGCCACCTCGCCGAGCCCGACCGCCACCCGGCGAGACAGCCCGTTGAGGTCCCAGATGGACAGTCCGGGCAGTTCGGCGGCGGCGCGGCGCAGCCGGTCCAAGGTCGGATCGTCGCCGTACGCCTCGGAGACGCCGACCAGCCCGGCGTCGGTGCGCACCTGGAGGATGGCGCGCAGCGCGTACGGTTCGTGCACGCCAACCGAGTTGAGCAGCGGCGGGTCCTGCACCGCGACCGGGGTGATGGACACGTCGGTAATCGTGATCGCGGTGGTCATCGGATGAGCTCCCGTCCCCGTTCGATGAGTTCGGCCAACCGTCGCACGTGCTCCGGCTCCGGCTCCGACAGCGGCGCCCGTACCGGCCCGACGTCCACGCCGTCCAGCCGCACCCCGGCCTTGACCAGCGACACCGCGTACCCCTGCCCGAGACGGCGCAGCTCGACGTAGGGCCGCCAGAACCCGTCCAGCAGGCGGTCGACGGTCACCTCGTCGCCGGACCGGTACGCGCGGTAGAAGGCCATGGCCAGGTCCGGCGCGAAGCAGTACACCGCCGAGGAGTAGCCCGGCACGCCCACGGCACGGTACGCCTGGCTGGTCATCTCGGCGGTGGGCATGCCGTTGAAGTACAGCAGGGCACCCTCGCCGTGGCGCTCCCGCACCGCGCCCACGATGCGGCGCATCAGGTCCAGGTCGCCGCGCCCGTCCTTGAACCCCACGATCCTCGGATGCGCGGCCAGCTCGGCGACCGTGTCCGGGGTGAAGACCGCGTTGTCGCGCTGGTACACGATCAGCTCGAGGTCCACCGCGTCGGCCAGCCGCCGGTAGTGCTCACGCAGCCCAGCCTGGCTGCCCTCGACCAGGTACGGCGGCATCACCAGCAGCCCGTCCGCGCCGGCCGCCGCGGCCGCCGTCGCGAACTGGGTGGCCAGCGCCGTCCCGTACCCGATCCCGGCCACCACCGGCACCCGGCCGGCCGCCTCCGCCACGGCGGCGCGCACGCACCGCTCGTACTCCTCCAGGCCGAGCGAGAAGAACTCCCCGGTGCCGCAGCAGGCGAACACCGCGGCCGGCCGGGTCACGGCCAGCCGGCCGCTCAGGTGCCGCCGGTAGGCGTCCAGGTCGACCCCGCCCGCCCCGTCGAACGCGGTGACCGGGAAGAACAGGAGCCCGTCCAGCCGTCCGGCGAGCCGGGAGGTCGAGTCGTTGACCGTCATGAACCGCCCCGCCGATCGATTCTCACCATCGATCCTCCGTTCAGATATGTGAACGTGAGACAAGTAAGTGAATGCTGTGATGCGGAAGGTACGTGCCCGCCCGCGGATGGTCAAGGGCGCGCGTCACGCACCGCGGGGACGGCGGGCCGCCGCCCGCCGTCCCCGCAGCCCTACAGCCCTACAGCCCTACAGCCCTACAGTCTTCGCCTCAGTGCAGCGACATCCAGACCTTCTCGGCCGCGTCGACGAACCCGATACTCCGGTAGATCCGCTGCTCGTGCGACTCCGCCTCCAGCCAGACCAGCCGCACGCCGCGCTCGTGGCCGGCCTGGGCCAGGAACACCGTCAGTGCGCCGGCGACGCCCTGCCGGCGGTACGGCTCCCGGACCCCCACCGCGGCCAATTCGTCGACCCCGTCGATCGGGCCGTTGAGCAGGCCCGAGCCGACGGCGGCGCCGGTCGCGAGGTCCCGGGCGAGCGCCACCAGGCCGCCGCGCCGCACCGTCGCCCGCAGCCGGGACAGGTCCGCCTCGCCGGGCGGTGCGGGCTCGCCGTACGCCTCGTGCTGCACCTCGGCGGCGGCGAACAACGAGTCGTCGGCGGTGGCCAGGCTCAGCCCGATGCCCTCGGGCGCCGGGCGATCGGGCAGCGAACCGGGCCGGCTCACCAGGACCGGCACCCGGCCCTCGACGGTGAACCCGGCCGCGCTCAGCGCCGGCTCGACCCCGACAGCGGCCCCCGGCACGTACTCCAGCCGGGGAGTCCGTCCACGGTGGACGAACGCCGCGACGAGTGCGGCCACCTCCTCCGGCGCCGGCCGGGCGCCGTCGTCGGGTACCGCGTAGTTGCGGAACGGGTTGGTGCTGTGCGCGTCGAAGCCGGCCACGAACGGGCCGATCCGCTCGTGCGAGCCGGTGGTGATCGAGGCGCGGATGTAGCGGGAGACCAGGCCGGGTTCGGGCCCGGCGACAGAGTTGTCCATTGTAGACAGACACCTTCGTTCGATCAGAGTGAACGGGACGAGGGCAGCCGCCAGCCACCGCGATCGGTGGGGCGTGGGCGGCGGCCGGATCGGCTCGCCGGACTGCGGGGAGGCCTCATCCCTCTCGAAGGTGTCGCGCGCCGCGCGATGCGGGACGCGGACACAGCGTGCCCGACGCGTGCGGGCCGCGCAAGCCGTTTTACGGGCGGTCGGGGCGCCGGACCGCGTCGGGCACCTCGGTGCGCGAGGACACGCCCAGCTTGCGCAGGATGTTGGAGACGTGCACGGCCGCCGTCTTCGGTGAGATGTACAGCCGCCGGGCCAACTCCGCGTTGGTCAGCCCGTCGGCGATCAGCAGCGCCACCTCGCGCTCCCGGGGAGTCAGCGCGGCGGTGCCGGTGACCGCCCGCCGGCCGTCCTCCGGCTCCAGGCCGAGCCGGTCACGCAGCGCGTCGAGCTGGTCGGTCCGCCAACCCCGCCAGTGCGCCAGCAGGGTCGCGGCGGCCGCCACGTGCCCCTCCACCGGCGCCGTCCGGCGCAGCGCCAGCAGGCAGCGGGCGGCCCCCAGCTCGGCGGTGCCCCGCACCGACGCCGGTAGCACCGTCGAGCCGGCCACCCGCCGGTACCCGTCCAGCGCCGGCCCGTGCTCCGCCCGGGCTTCGGCCAGCTGCGCGTCCACGATCGCCCGGTAATCGTCCCAGATGTCCGGCCCGAGCAGGTCCTCGGCCAGCCGTTCGATGTCGGGCAGCGGCAGCCCCACGTGCAGCACCGCGGAGATCAGGTCGTGCGCCTGGCTGCCGCTGCGCCACGGCTGTTCGGCCAGCGCGGCGCGCAGCTCGCCGACCAGCCGCTCGGCGGCCGCCGCGTCGCCGCGCCGGGCGGCCAGGTGCAGCAGGATGCCGGGCAACGCCCGGGCGAAGGCGCGCTCGCCGTGCGCCACCGCGGCCCGCAGGTCGGCCACTATCTCGTCGACCCGGTCCAGGTCGCCGGCCTCCAGGCACAGCCCGGCGAGGAACACGGCGTGGAAGTCGGAGCGCTGGCCCCGGCGCTGGTACGCACGGTCGCGGGCACGCCCCTCGTCCAGCGCGGCGATGGCCTCGTCCAGCCGGCCGTCGCGCACCTCCAGCCGGGCCCGGCCCTGGAGGTACGCGGCGACCGCCAGCGACTCGGAGCCGGCCCGCTCGGCGTCCACCCGCATCCGCTCCAGCTGGTCGGAGTACTCGGCGGGTTCGACCGGCGGCACCCCCTGCACCAGGTTGTTCAGCGCCCGGGCGGCCAGCATCCACTCGCCCAGCTTCTCCGCCTCGTCGACCAGCCCGACCAGCAGCTGCCGGCCCTGCTCGGCCGTGCTCGGCCAGTCGACCAGCACCGAGCCCCGCTCCACCTGCGCGGCCACCCGCGCGTGCGGCAGGTCCAGCCGCTCGGCCAGCTCCAGCGCGCGCTGCGACCAGGCCAGGCTCTCCTCCGGCTCATCGCGCAGCATCGCCGACTGCGCCACCGCGGTCATCGCCAACGCCCGCTCCGGCCCGAGGGGCAGCTCGTCGACCAGCCGCCGCATCTCGTCGGTGCGCGAGCGCATCTCGTCGAGCTCGTCGGTCTCCCAGCCCAGCCGGATGAGCAGGTACAGCGCGTCGGCCCGCTCGGCCGGCGTGGGCGCCCGGTCGCGCCAGCGCCGGGCGTACCCGAGGGCGTCGTCGGTCAGCCCGGCCAGCCACGCCGCCCGGGCCGCGGCGCCCAGCAGTTCGGCGTCGTCGCCGACCTCCTCCAGCCCCAGCTCCGCCAGCTGCAGCGCCTGGTACGCCGAGCCGATGCTCAGGTACAGGGCGGCGCCTCGGCGGGCCGCGGCCACCAGGTCGTCGTAGCGGCCGGCCCGGTGGGCGTGGTACGCGACCATCGCCGGGTCCGCTCTCACCGCATCGGGAGCGGCCAGCAGCGCGTCGAGGGCGGCCTCGTGCAGCCGGCGACGCTGCCGGCCGAGCATGGGTTCGGCCAGCGCCTCCCGGACCAGGGCGTGCCGGAAGCTGAATTCGTCCTCGCCGGACTCCGTCAGCACACCCCGGGCGACCAGCTCGCGCAGCACCCCGATGAGCTCCTCCTCGCCCGTTCCGGTCACCCCGGCTAGCAGGTCGAACGGCACCCGGTACCCGAGGATCGCGGCCGCCTCGACCACCCGGCGGCAGCGCGGGTCGAGGTCCTCGACCTGACCGCGCAGCACCTCGGCCAGGCTCCACGGCAGCGGGCGCTCGCACAGCGTGTCGAGGTCCTCGTCGGCGTGCCCGCGCACCAGCTCCTCAAGGAAGAACGGGTTGCCGCCGGTGCGCTGGTGCAGCGCGGCCACCACCCGGAACGGTGCCGGCCGCCCGGTGGCCGCGGCCAGCAGCGCGGCGGTCTGCGCCTCACTGAGCCGCCCCAGCCGGACGTTGGTCACCGGGTGGCGGCGCTCCAGCCGGCCCAGTAGCGCGGCGATCGGCTGCCGGTTGGTCACCTCGTCCGGCCGGTAGGTGCCGATCAGCAGCCGCCGGCCGGGCTGGTCGGCCAGCCGCTCGAAGAGCGCCGCGCTCTCCGAGTCGGCCCAGTGCAGGTCCTCGAAGACGATCACCGACGGTGCCTCGCCGACCAGGGCGGCCAGGATCGACAGGCCGGTGTGCAGCCGCTCCACCGGACTGCGGGTCGGATCGGCCAGCTCCCGCAGCGCCGCCTCCTCGACCCGGCCGGGCTCGGCCGCGTCGACGGCGTCCAGCAGCACCTCGTAGGGCCGGGCGAGCGAGCCGGGCTCGGCGTGCCCGACCAGCGTCACGGTGCGCGGCGGGAGAGCCGCCAGCAACTCCTGGATCAGGCGGGTCTTGCCGATGCCCGGCTCGCCCGCCACGATCACGACCTGCGGGCGGGGCGATGCCGCGAGCCGCGTCAGCTGACGCAGCTCGTGGTCGCGCCCGATCATCATCGGGCTGACGCCGCCGCGGGTGGTTCGCACGCGGCAAGGTTACCGGCCGGTCGGCCGCGCACCACGGGCGTGCGGCCCACGCTCACGGCGCCGCCGGCACCGCGGGCCCGGCCGCGGCGGCGGGCGACGGCCAGCAGGCGGTACCGGTCGGCCTGCTCGATCAGGTCGCGGTGGTGCTGCTCGTGCACCGAGGACAGCAGGTCCGGGTGGATGAACATGTCGGTCTCCTCTGTCGCGCCGGCCGTCCGGCCGGCGGTGGTCGCCGGTCGTTCCCGGCGTGATTCCATCCTCGGGCGGTAAGGGCCGCTGGCCATCGGCAGCGGCTACCTATCCGCGGGCCGGCGGAGTGCCTAGTCGGCCCGTTGTCGGACTAGGTATACCTATGAAGTCCAGAGATGGACATACATGGAAATCTGCGATAGATCTAAATTCATGTCGACTGTCGCCGCACCCCGCACGGACCGGCTCGACGCCGATCAACGCAACGCCTTCCTGGCCGCCCTGCTGGGCTGGTCGATGGACGCCTTCGACTACTTCATCGTCGTGCTCGTCTACGCCGACATCGCCAAGGACTTCCACGTTCCGCTGACCCGGGTGGCCTTCCTGACCACGGCCACGCTGCTGATGCGCCCGGTCGGCGCGCTGCTGTTCGGGCTGTGGGCGGACCGGGTCGGCCGGCGCAGGCCGCTGATGGTCGACGTCACGTTCTACTCCGTCGTCGGGTTCCTGTGCGCGTTCGCGCCCAACTTCACCGTGCTGCTGATCCTGCGACTGCTCTACGGCATCGGCATGGGCGGCGAGTGGGGACTGGGCGCGGCGCTGGCCATGGAGAAGATTCCGGCGAGCCGGCGCGGGCTGTTCTCCGGCATCCTGCAGGAGGGCTACTCGATCGGGTACCTGGTCGCCTCGCTGGCGTTCCTGCTGGTGCACTCGGTCGGCGGGCTGTCCTGGCGCTGGCTGTTCGCGCTGTCCATCATTCCCGCGCTGATCAGCCTGTACGTGCGCAGCCGGGTACGGGAGTCACAGGTCTGGGAGGCGGCCCGGCAACGGCAGGTCCGCACCCGCACCGGGATCCGGCAGGTGCTGCTCAATCCGGTGATCCTGCGCCGCTTCGTGTTCCTGGTGCTGCTGATGACCGCGTTCAACTGGATGAGCCACGGCACCCAGGACGTGTACCCCACGTTCCTCAAGGAGGGCGTACACCTGTCCCCCACCACGGCCACCTGGATCGCGGTCATCTACAACGTCGGGGCGATCATCGGCGGTACCCTCGTCGGCGCCCTGTCGCAGCGGTTCGGCCGGCGCCGGATGATCGTCATCTGCGCGGTGCTGGGGCTGCCGATCGTGCCCATCTTCGCCTACTCCACCAGCGCCGGGATGCTGTGCCTCGGCTCGTTCCTGATGCAGATCATGGTGCAGGGCGCCTGGGGCGTGATCCCGGCGCACCTGACCGAGCTGAGCCCCGACGAGATCCGCGGCTTCTACCCCGGCATCACGTACCAGCTGGGCAACTGCCTGGCCGCGTTCAACCTGCCGATCCAGCAGGCGCTGGCGGCCCGGCACGGGTACCCGTTCGCGCTGGCCGTGACGGTGATCCCGGTGCTGGTCGCGGTGGCGGCGTTCACCGCGCTGGGCAGCGAGGCCAGGGGCGTGCGGTTCGGCACCGACCGCACCAGCGGCCTGGAGCTGGCCGGTGCCGGCCCGGCGGCTTCGGCGGTACCGACGCAGCGGCCCGCGACCGGCGACAAAGACGCGGGGGACGTCGGGGACGCCAAGGATGTCGGGGATGCCAAGGACAGCGAGGACGTCGGGGGGCCGGCCGGCTGAGAACCGGCCGCCCCGCCTCCCGTTGACGGAGTGAGCGCTCACTCCGTACGCTACCCGCATGACCCGGACCAGCGAACGGCGGCGCGCGCCCGGCATGAGTCAGGAGCAGCGCCGCGCGATGATCGTGGCGGCGGCCCTGCCGCTCGTGGCCGAGCACGGTACCGCCGTCACCACGAGTCAGATCGCCCGCGCGGCCGGCATCGGCGAGGCCACCATCTTCCGGGCCTTCGCCGACAAGGACGAGGTGCTCGACGAGTGCATGGCCGAGGCCGCCCGGCCCGATCACGTGCTGCGGGAGCTGGCTTCCATCCCCCTCGACCAGCCCCTCGCCGCACGGCTGACCGACGCGATCGAGGCGCTGCGGGGCCATCTCGCCCGGATGGGCGCCGTGGCCGGCGCGCTGCACTCCTCCGGCCACCGGCGGCCGGGTGCCCGGCCGGCGCCCAACGCGCGGGAGGAGTCGATGAACGCCGTCCGGGACTCCGTCGCGGAGCTGCTGGAGCCCGACCGGGCGGCGCTGCGCTTCGCCCCGGAGCTGGTGGCCTCGGCGTTCCTCGGGCTGCTGTTCACCCACCTGCGGAGGCCGGACGACGAGCCGGGCTCGCCGGCCCCGGCGGACCTCGTCGACATCCTGCTCTTCGGTGCCCGCACCCAGGACCGGAGCGCGACATGACCGTGACCCTCAACCACACCATCGTCCCGGCCGTCGACAACGTCGAGGCGGCCGACTTCTTCGCCGCCGTCATGGGGTTGACCCGCCTGCCGCTGGCCGGCCGGCAGGGGCACTTCGCGCCGGTCCGGATCAATGACGCGCTGACGCTGGACTTCATGACGGTGCCCGACCCGGTGGGCCACCATCTCGCCTTCGACGTCGATCCGGCCACCTTCGACGCGATCCTGGCCAGGATCACCGAGCGCGGCGTGCCGTTCGGCAGCCGGCCCGACCAGCCGGACAACGGCCGCATCGACCATCCGCTGTGCCCGCGTGGCCTGTTCTTCGTCGACGCGGCCCGCAATCTCTACGAGGTGATGTCGCCGGCCTGACCCGGGTCAGAAGCGCATCCACAGCCGGATCGCGGTCCCCTCGGGCCGGGTGTAAATGCGCACCAGGTCGCTGACGTAGTTGACCAGCACCAGGCCGCGGCCGCGCACGCTGCCCGGCCCGGGCGGAACCCGGCCGGCCAACGGCACCACCGCGCGACCCCGGTCGCGCACCTCGCAGGTCACCGCGTCCGGCTCCGTCCAGATCCACAGCGTGCCGCTGCCCGCGCCGTGCATGACCGCATTGGTCACCAGCTCGTTCACGGCCAACTGCAGGTCCACGACCCGCCGCTCGGTCAGCCCGGCCCGCCGCGCGTACCCGGCCACCGCGTCGCGCAGCGCGCCCAGCCCGGTCCCGTCGAAGTCGAGCACCTCGGCGCCGGCGGGGACCTCCGGCAGCGGCTGGTTGTACGCGCCGAGCACGTCGTCGGGCCGGTAGTCGCCGCTGGTCCGGCGCCCGTCCTGGGCCGAGACCACCGGGTGCGTGCGCCAGGTGTCGGCCAGCACCCGGGCGTCCAGCCGCGAGGCGTCGTACGAGCAGAGGATGGCCGCCGCGTGCCCGGCGAGCGCGTCGTTGATCAGCGCCTCGTGCTGGGCGCAGGCCGGGTACTCCTCGGCGCTGCGGCCCACGAACACCGGCTCCCCGACGATCCGGACCCGGCGGCCGGTCCGCTCCTGGATGAACGCGTGCAGCACCCACGGAATGATCCGCCCAGGGTTGCGGCCGGCCTCGGTCATGTCGAGGAAGCGGACCAGCTCCGCCGCGTCGCCCAGGGCGGCGCCGAGCAGTTCCAGATTGGGGCCGGGCATGACCAGCAGCACGGGTTCGTCGGCGGCCAGCCCGTCGCGCACGAACGGGACGATCGTGGCGAGCAGGTCGGCGGCATCACGGTAGAGCAGAGCCTCGTGGGCCAGGCCGGCGCGACCGCCGACCTGATGATGCTCTTCGCGCTCTGTGTCCGCTTTCATCGCCCGATGTCCACTCGCCGTCCGCCCTGCCGCGGACCGGTCACGGTGACGATACGCCGAGCCGCCGCGGCCGGTGGCGCGACCGGCCGTCACCCAGTGTCAGGACCCGCTCGTCCGGCCACCCTTGTGCACCCGGCGCATGGCCGCGACCTGCTGGTCCCGGCGCGCGGAGTCGGCCCGCAGCCGCAGCTCGGTCACGTCCTGTGCGACCGCGTGGACCAGGGTCAGCTCGCCGGCCGCGTCGTAGGTGGGGCGGATGAGCACCCGCAGCGCCCGGGCCCCACCACGCAACGCGATCCGGAACTGGATCTCCGCCGGGCTCCGCTCGGCGATCAGGGCGCGCAGCTCGCGCTCCAGGTCCGGGAGGTCCTCCGGCAGCACCTGCGCCGGGATCTCGTCCAGCGACAGCGGACCGCGCGACGGGCTCCGGTCGAAGATCCGGTACATGCCGGCCGACCAGCGCAGCTGCCCGCTGCCAATCTCCCACTCGGCGTAGCCGAGCTTGCCCAGATCCTCGACCACGGCCGCCCGGGCCAGCTCCGCCTCGGCGTCGTGCACCTGCCAGCTGGCCAGCAGCCCGTCGCCCAGCCGGGCGGCGGCGTGGCTGATCAGCACCTGCCGGGGCTTGCCCCGGACCAGGATCGTCTCGGTCTGGGCGGACCGCCGCCAGGGCGTACCGGTGAGCAGGACCTGCCGGTACGCGTCGAAGACCCCGGCCACGGCGAGGGTGGGGCGCACGTCCAGCAGCCGGGCACCGACCAGCTCCGCCGGCTCCTGGTCGTACGGCTGCCCGGCCTGTGAGGAGGCGAAGTCGATGGAAAAGTCGATCACCGCGCCGTCCTCGTCGCGCACCGGCGACAGCAGGAGCGTCGGGGCGGCCACGGTGTCCAGCGCGGACTGCAGCCAGTGACCGGGCGCGGCCAGCACGTCGACGGCCAGCCGGTCGAACTGCCAGATCCGCGTGGCGACCGCGGCGGCCAGGGCCTCCAGGTACGCCCGATCCTCCGGGGAGAACTCGCGCGGCAGCGCCCAGATCGGCTCCAGGACGCCGAAGGTGCGCCCGGCGTGGCGCAGCGGCAGCGCCGCCCGGGCCGCCCCGTCGCCGACCAGCAGGTAGCCGTGTTCGTCGCGGGCGGTGAACCACAGCGGAGACCCGCTGGCGATCGCCTCGCCGAGCACCGTGGGCACCGCGGACGGGATCCGCTGCCAGTCGCTGGCCACCTGGGCGGGCAGCCCGGCGCAGCTGGCCATGCGCAGGGCACCGTCCGGCTCGGCAATGTAGATCAGCACGGCGTCGGCCTCGAGCGACTCGACGCCCTCGGCGAGCAGCCGCTCGGCGATCTCCGCGACGGTCTGCGCGGAGGCCACCGCGCTGGTCACAATCTGCAGCCGGACCCGGGCCTCGGCGGGCAGGGCCGGCGCGTCCGCGGGCGCGGCGGGCGCCAGCGCGTCCGGCTCGCCGGAGGCGTTGACGTACACGGTCGACGCGAAGCCCTCGCCCGCGGGTTCGGGCTCGGGGTCCGGCTCGTCGAGGCCGGCCGGCACGGCCGTACCCATGATCCGCGCCGCCACCTCGACCAGCCGGCGGTTCTCGTGCTGGGACAGCCGGGACAGGTGCTCGAACGCGGCGTCCGGCGTGCAGTCCAGTGTGCCCGCGAGCAGCCCCTTGGCCTGCTCGATCAGGGCCCGGCCGCGCATCGCCCGGCGCAGCCCGGCCAGCTCGGTCTCCAGCCGCTGCACCCGCGCGGCCCAGCTCAGCGCGGCGTCCGACTCGGCCCGCTCGGCGGGCGTCACCGTCCCGCCCTGCCCAACCGTCCCGCCCTGCCCGACCGTGCCGGCCGGTGGCCGCGTGGCGCCGACCGGCTTAGCCGTGCCGGCCGCCCTCGCTGCACGGGATTGTCCTCGCCTGGCGCCGGGCACCGCGTGGCCGGCGGAGGCAGCGGTGCCAGCGGAGCCAGCAGTGCCGACGGAGCCAGCAGTGCCGACGGTGCCAGCGGAGCCCGCAGCGCCACCGCCGTCGGGGGCGCCGCTGTCCGCTGGCTCGAGTTCGAGATCGGCTGACCTGTCCACCGCACGACCATCGCACTTCCGGCTTCGCCGGCGCCAGTCGCCCGGCCGCGACGTGCCGTTACCGAGTCCCGCAGGCGACCTATATGCCCCTTTTGCCGTGAGATGCGCGATGTGAATCGAGCCTCGCCATTCGACTCCGTCGATCCCTCAGAACCTACTATCCGGTATGCGAACCCGATTCACGTCCCGGCCGGTCGCCTTCCGGCCCCTGTTGAAGGGAACCGCAGCCATGCAGCGTCGTCACTCGCCCCAGCGGCGCACGCCGCGCCACCGGAACAGACTGGTACGGGCCGCCCTCGCCGGGGTCCTCGCCGGCGCCGGGGCGCTGGCCGCCCCGCTCCTGTCCCCCGCGCCCGCCTCGGCCAGCGTGCTGGCCGGCAATGACTACTGCCTCGACCAGTGCGACGACATCCTGCCGCCGGGCGAGAACGGCAACGCCACGCTCGCCGACATCCTCGCGCACCAGGCCCTCGGCACCCGGCCGGCGCACTCCGCGGACCAACTCGACGCGTACGCCAACCTGTTGAACAGCTACACCGGCCTGACCGACGAGCAGATCGGCCAGTTCTACAACGACAGTTCGTTCGGGGTGCCGGCCGGGCAGGTCGAGTCGACCGAATCTCCCCGCTCCGACGTGACCATCGTGCGGGACAAGGCCACCGGCGTACCGCACGTCACCGGCACCACCCGCTCCGGCACCATGTACGGCGCCGGATACGCCGGCGCCGAGGACCGGCTGTTCGTCATGGATCTGCTGCGCCACGTCGGCCGGGGCACGCTGACCTCGTTCGCCGGGGGCTCGCCGGCCAACCGGGCGCTGGAGCAGAGCGTGTGGCGCAACTCGCCGTACACCGAGGCCGACCTGCAGGCCCAGGTGGACACCCTGCGCGCCGACGGCAGCCGGGGCGCCCAGCTCTACACGGACATGGTCGACTACCTGGCCGGGATCAACGGGTACATCGGACACTGCATGGCGGCTCGGCCGGTGAACTGCCCGGGCGAGTACGTGCTCACCGGGCATTTGGACGCGATCACCAACGCGGGCGGCCCGCAGCCGTTCACGCCCACCGACCTGATCGCGATCTCCGGGGTGGTCGGCGGCCTGTTCGGCGGGGGCGGCGGCGCCGAGATGACCTCCGCGCTGGTCCGGGTGGAGGCCCGGGCCAAGTACGGGCCGACAATGGGCGACCAGGTGTGGCAGGCGTTCCGGGAGCAGAACGACCCGGAGACGGTACTGACACTCCACAATGGACAGAGCTTCCCGTACGGACAGTCGCCGTCCTCGGCGACCGGCGTGGTACTGCCCGACCGGGGCAGCGCCGCCCCGATACCGGTAGTCACCAACCCGACCGGCTCGGCGACGGCGGCGGCGGGCTCGGCGGCGGCATCCGACTCGGCGGCGGGCTCGGCGGCCGGGGCGCTGCCCGGACTGAACATCGGCGAGACCCACCAGGGCATGTCCAACGCCGTGGTCATCTCCGCCGCCGACTCCGCCACGGGCCACCCGGTCGCCGTGTTCGGCCCGCAGACCGGGTACTTCTCCCCGCAGTTGCTGATGCTGGAGGAACTGCAGGGGCCGGGGATCAGCGCCCGCGGCGCGGCCTTCGCCGGGCTCAACCTGTACGTGCAGCTGGGCCGCGGCCAGGATTACGCGTGGAGCGCCACCTCCGCCGAGCAGGACATGACCGACACCTACGCGGTGCCGCTGTGCGACCCGTCCGGCGCCGCGCCGACGCTCGCCGCCAACTACTACCTCTACCACGGGCAGTGCCTGCCGATGGATCGGCTGGCCCAGGCCGACTCGTGGACGCCCACCCTGGCCGACGAGACCCCGGCCGGCTCGTACACGCTGGTCACCTACCGGACCCGGTACGGCCTGGTGTCCTGGCGCGGCACGGTGAACGGGGTACCCACGGCGTTCACCAGCCTGCGCTCGACCTACCGGCACGAGGCCGACTCGGCGATCGGGTTCCAGATGTTCGACGACCCGTCGGCGATGAGCGACGCCGCCGGGTTCGACGCGGCCGCGGCCAACGTCGGCTACGCGTTCAACTGGTTCTACGTCAACTCCACCCAGAACGCGTACTTCGACTCCGGGCTCAACCCGGTCCGGCCGGCGGGCGCCGACCCGAACCTGCCGATGACGGCGGACGCGGCGCACGAGTGGTCCGGCTGGAACCCGGACACCAACACCGCCGACTACCTGCCCGCCTCGGCCCATCCCCAGGCGCTCAACCAGGACTACTTCGTCAGCTGGAACAACAAGCAGGCCAAGGACTACAGCGCGGCCGACGGCAACTTCAGCTTCGGCCCGGTGCAGCGCGCCCAGCTGCTCGACGAGGGCGTGCGGGCGGCGCTGGCGGGCGGCCACAAGCTGAGCCGGTCGGACGCGGTGAAGGTGATGGAGGACGCCGCCAACCTCGACCTGCGCGCCAAGGAGGATCTCGGCCCGCTGCTGGCGGTGCTCACCAGCCAGCCGACCAGCGATCCGGCGGTCGCCGCCCTGCAGCAGTGGTACGCGGCCGGGTCGCACCGCCTCGAAACGGCACCGGGCAGCCACACCTACCAGTACGCCGCGGCGATCCGCACCTTCGACGCGTGGTGGCCGCTGTTGGTGGCCGGCGAGTTCGAGTCCTCGCTGGGCGATCCGCTCTACACCGCCCTGGCCGACGCGATGCAGGTCAACGAATCGCCCTCGGGCGGACAGCAGGGCAGCGTCTCCGGCGTACCGGGCTCGGCCAACGAATCCCAGCCGCACAAGGGTTCCTCGTTCCAGTACGGCTGGTGGGGCTATGTCAGCAAGGACATCCGCTCGGTACTCGGCCAGCCGGTAGCCGGCCCACTCGCCCAGACCTACTGCGGTGGCGGCAACCTGGCCTCCTGCCGGAGCATGCTGCTGTCCACTGTGGACCAAGCCGCGGCCGAGCCGGCCAGCCAGGTGTACCCGGGCGACGACACCTGCTCCGCGGGCGACCAGTGGTGCGCGGACACCATCGTCCAGTCCCCGCTGGGCGGCATCACCGACTCCCCGATCTCCTGGCAGAACCGCCCCACGTACCAGCAGGTGGTGTCGTTCCCCGCACACCGCGGTGACGCCATCGCCAACCTGGCGGCGGGCCGGCCGGCCAGCGCGTCGAGCACCCAGCTGCTGACCGGGTACACGCCGGGCAAAGCGACCGACGGGGACCCGACCAGCCGGTGGTCCAGCAACTGGAGCGACAACCAGTGGATCAGGGTGGACCTGGGCTCGACGCAGTCGATCGGGCGGGTGATCCTGCGCTGGGAGGACGCCTACGCCACGGCGTACCGCATCGACGTGTCCAGCGACGGAAACACCTGGCGTACGGTCTCGTCCACGACCACCGGCAACGGCGGCCTGGACAACGACACGTTCCCGGCGACGTCGGCACGGTACGTGCGGATGACCGGAGTGAAGCGGGCAACCTCGTACGGGTACTCGCTCTACGAGTTCGAGGCGTACTCCCGCTGAAAACGCGACCGCCGGCCAGCGCCCAACCAGGGCGCCGGCCGGCGGTTTTTCGCGCTACTTCTACTTCTCGGTGACCTCGGCGCGGGCGTCGGTTTCGGCGACGTCCGCGGCGATGCCCTTCTTGACCGACTCGAGGATCGCCAGACCCTGCCCCACCAGTCCGGCGGCGATCTCGCTGAGGCCGTCGGCGCCGTTGAGGATGTTGACGTTCGCGCCGGCCAGGCCGCGCGCCGCCTCCTTGACGATCTGCGGCAGCTGGTCGATGACCATGCGGTCGAGCGCGACCCGGTCGTTCGAGGCGGCCGCCTCGGCCTGAATCTTCATCTTCTCGGCGTCGGCCTGGGCCAGCACGCGCACGCGTTCGGCCTCCGCCTCGGCCGGCTTGATGACCTCGGCGACCAGCTGCTGCTGGCGCAGGGATGCCTCGCGCTGGGCGAGATCGGTCTGCGCGTCGATGACCTCGCGCTGTGCCTGCGCCTCGGCCAGCGGCCCGGCCTGGGCGGCGACCGCCTGGGCCCGGTCGATCTCGGCCTTGTACTGCGCCTGCACGATCGAGGTCTGCCGGGCGTACTCGGCCTGCTTGCGCTTGGACTCCTGCTCCGCCTCGGCGGCCACCTGGTTGGCCTGCGCCTGGGCGATCTGCGCCTGCCGCTGGATAGCCGCGTTGTGCGGGGCGGCCATCGCGGCGACGTAGCCGAGCTTCATGTCGTCGATCGACTGGATCTGCAGCGAGTCGACGGTCAGCCCAATCTTGGCCATTTCCTCCTTGGAGCCGTCCAGCACCTCGGTGGCCAACTTCTGCCGTTCGGTGACGATCTCCTCGACCGTCATCGATCCCACAATCGAACGCAGGTGCCCGGCGAAGATCCGACCGGTCAGGATCGACATCTGGTCCTGGTCGGACAGGAAACGCTGGCCGGCGTTGACGATGCTCTCATCGTCGTTGCCGACCTTGAACGCGATGACCGCCCGTACGTTCAACGCGATGCCCTGCTTCGTCACACAGATCTCCTCGACCTCGGCCTCACACATGGCCAGGGTCAGGAAACGCACCTTCCGGAAGACCGGCATGACGAACTTGCCGTGCCCGGTAACCACCCGGAAGGGCGTGTTGGGGTTTCTCGACTTACCCCCAGAGATGAGCATTGCCTGATCGGGTGCTGGCACCCGGTAACCGAACACGTCGTTTCTCCTATTCGAGAACGTCGGACTGGGGGGTAGCGGTGTCGGACCACTGAACAACGCCCAGGGCTCGCGCGCCGCGCGACTCCACGACGAGAACCGAGGCTCCCTTGGGGATGGGCGACGGCGACCACGCGAGGTAACATTCGGAACCACCGCGAATCTTGATGATCACCTCGCCGGGACCGGCCGGCCCACGGGTACCGACCGACAGAACCCCAATCAAGCCAACAGGTGAGGCATCGCCACTCATCGGCCGTGACCTCCCTCATCGCACCGTCAGACGATCAACATACTGCGCCGACGCAACACCTTCGCGGGCGGCGGCGGGGCGCGGGCGGGACGGTCGCGTGAGCCACCAGATCCCCGGACGGCCACAGCGTTCTCGCGTACCGTGACCACATGGACCTGGCCGCGCTCTACCAACGCAGCATCGACGGCTTTGAGGCCAGGGTCGCGCAGGTCCGTCCCGACCAGTGGACGGCGCCCACGCCGTGCCCCGGCTGGGACGTACGGGCCCTGGTAAACCATGTGATCGGCGCGGAGCGCCGGGCCGTGCCGCTGCTCGACGGTGCCACCGCGCGGGAGATCGACGACCGGTTCGCGGGCGACCTGCTCGGCGACGACCCGCGCGCCCGCTGCGCCGAGGCGGCCCGCGAGGCGCGCGCCGCGGTCTCGGTACCGGGGGCGATGCGCCGCATGGTGCATCTGTCGACCGGGGACATTCCCGCCGAGGAGTACCTGCACCAACTGCTCAGCGAGCACGTGGTGCACTCCTGGGACCTGGCGGTGGCGACAGGGTCCGAGCTGCATCTGGACCCGGACGCGGTGCACGCGGTCACGCGGTGGCTCGCCGAGCGGGAGGACGTGTTGCGCGTCAGCGGCGTGATCAGCGCGCCGGTGGCGGTGCCCGACTGCGCCAGCGAGCAGGACCAGTTGATCGGCGCGTTCGGGCGCGACCCGCACCGCGGCTGACCACCTCGGCTAACCACCGCGGCTAAGCACCGCACCCACTCGCCGCGCCCGCTGGACGCGCCGACCGGCCGAAGAACGGGCCTCCACCGGAGAATCCCGGGCCCTCGCTCGAGGAATTCGAGCCCTCGCCGAAGAAAAGAGCGAAGTTGAGCCCGCGGTCCCGACGCGGCTTCCGTCCCTGGGCCGCGGCGGGACCGCGGGGGTCTATGGCCGGCCCGTCAGATGGCAGCCGGAGCGGTCACCAAGAATCCTATCCGCCCGGCGAAGGTGCGCGCGGCCCCATGCGGTGACCGGACGGTCCGGCCCACACACACGATCGGCGTGCGGCACATCGTGCGGGCGGACGACCGGAGCTCCGATCGTCACAATTCGGCCAACGCAACTCGATGGGGCACTAGCCGAAGGCCCCGTCGAGCGGCTATGCTTCCCATCGCTGGGCCGACGTCTTCCCCCGTGGACGCCGGCCCGCCTTAATTTTCGGGCCGACCAGAATCACCGCCGGCCCGCCTTAATTTTCGGGCCGACCAGAATCACCGCCGGCCCGCCTTAATTTTCGGGCCGACCAGAATCGACGCCGGCCCGCCTTAATTTTCGGGCCGCCTCGATTCCCGGGCCGGCCCCGAACCTCGGAGCCAGCTCAATGACCCGGCCCCCGCCCGCTACCCGGCGGATCGCTGGCGGGCCGCCTCGTACAGCGCGACAGAACCGGCCGCGGCCGCGTTCAGCGAGCTGGCCGCGCCCGACATCGGGATGCGCATCAGGGCGTCGCACGCCTCGCGCCACGCGCCGCTGAGCCCAACCGTCTCGTTCCCGATCACCAGGGCCGTCGGCCCGGTCAGGTCCAGCTCGGCGATCGGCGTCTGGCCCCGCTCGTCGGCCCCGACCAACCGCAGCGGGACGCCGTCGCCGCGCACCGCCTCGGCCCAATCCAGCACCGGCCGGTGGCTGGGCAGGCGCACCACCGGCAGCGCGAACAGTGAACCGGTACTGGCCCGCACCGATTTCGGGTCGTACGGGTCGGCGGCATGCCCGGTGATGACCACGGCCGACGCGCCGAACGCGTCGGCGGAACGGATCAGGCTACCGATGTTGCCGGGGCTCCCCGGTCGGTCGAAGACCACCACCAGCAGGTCGGGGCCGACCGGGATCCGGGCCGGGTCGTCCGGTGGCATGCCGACGACCGCTATCAGCTCGGGCGCGCCCTCGGCCTTGTCGCCCAGCTCGGCCAGCAGCTCGGCGCGGACCGCGATCCGGTCCGCGTCCACCCGGTCGAGGAGTTCGGCGGCCCACGAGGACTGGGTGACCCGGTCGTCGTCGTACAGCAACGTCCGCACCGGCCAGCCGTGGCTGATCGCGAGACTGATCGGCCGCACCCCGTGGACCAGGAACTCGCCGGCGCGCTGCCGCTTGGCGCGGTTGGACAGCAGCGCCTGCCACTGCTGGAAGCGGGCGTTGCGGGCACCCACCCGCAGCACGGACCCGACCATGTCCGACATGATGGCACGCCGGTCGGTGGGCGCCCGCGGCGCGTCCCGTGGGACCTCGGTATTGATCTATCTGCATCGATACCTAGGCGCCGGACCAGCACCTGAATGTTAGGAAGACTGCTTGACAGAGTCGGACATTGGACCATCTTCTGTCGCGATCATGGCTAAAGTCGGCGACGGCGCGGCCGGCCGGTGCCGCCCAGCAGCCCGAACGTGAGGGAGGTAATCCGTGTCAGCATCCGCGTGGCGTCGACGGATCGGTGTCCTTGCCATCATCCCGCTGCTCGCGCTCGGCGTGAGCGGCATCGCCGCGCCGCCGAGCGGTGCCGCGGGCACCGTCGGCTATGTCCGGCTCGCACACCTGTCCCCCGACACCCCGGACGTTGACGTGTACCTCAGCTCCGTGGCGGGCGGCTCGCCGCAGGTGTTCCCGGGCGTCGGGTACGGCACCGTGTCCACGTACCTGACCGTGCCCACCGGCACCTACGCGGTCGCCATGCGCACCGCCGGAGCGCCGGCCAGCGATCCCCCCGTGCTGACCACCACCGTCACGGTGGCCGACGGCGGGGCGTACACGGTGGCCGGGGTCGGCACGCACGCGGCGCTGGGCCTCAAGGTGATCGACGACGACCTGAGCCTGCCGCCGGCCGGCAAGGCGAAGGTGCGCATCATCCAGGCGTCCCTGCGCGCGCCCGCGCTCGACGTCTGGCTCGCCGGCGGGAGCCACATCGCCGACGGCGTCGCGTTCGCCACCACCACCCAGTACCTCGACGTGACCGCCGGCACGTGGACGGTCAAGGCGCAGGGCACATCGGGCGGCCCGACCAGCACGATGCGCGCCAGCCTGGGCGCCGGCAACGTGTACTCGCTGATCGTGCTCGACGCGAAGGCGGGCGGGTTGACCTCGCAACTGCGGTCGGACGCGCTGCGCAGCGGCCGGGTGCCCAGCGGCGGCGTGGCCACCGGCGCGGGGGGCAGCCAGCACCGGAATCCGCTGCCCGCGATCGGCCTCGTCGCCGCGGCGATCGCGTTGGTCAGCGGCGCCACCATCGCGGTCCGCCGCCGCGCCGCTCGGCGTTGACCCGCATGGCCCGGCGGGACCGCCCGCTGTCCACGGGCCTCGCCGGCGCCCTCGGGGTGCTCCTGCTGGTGGCCCTGCCACCCGGATCGCAGGCCCCCGACACCCGGGGCGGGGCCGTGCCGCCCGCCCCCGCCGCGCGAACCGGGTTGGCGGCCGGGGTGGCGGCCGCCGCCCCGGCCGTGACCACGAACCCGCTCGCCGGCTCGACCGCGCCGCCGGGCACGCCGCCGGCCGCCACCGCGTCGCCGGGCACCGGCCTACCCGGCGCGGACGGGCTACCCGGGGCGGGCGGGTTACCCGGCGCGGGCGGGCTACCCGGGGCGGGCGGGCCGCCCGGCGACGCCCCTCCCGTGCGCGTCCGCATCCCCGACATCGGGGTGGACGCGCCGCTGGAGACGCTGCACCTGCTGCCGGACGGTTCGCTGGCGGCGCCGCGGTCCTGGGGCGACGCGGGCTGGTACGCGGACGGGACCCGGCCCGGCGAGATCGGCCCGGCGGTGATCGCCGGGCACATCGACTCCACCCAGGGGCCGGCGGTGTTCTTCCGGCTGAACCGGCTGCGGCCCGGCGCGTTGATAGAGGTCGAACGGGCGGGACAGTGGCTGTCCTTCCGGGCGGTGTCGATCGCCGAATATTCGAAAAAGGCCTTCCCAAGCGCCACGGTCTACGGCCCGACCCCCGATCCTCAGTTACGGTTGATTACCTGCGGCGGCAGGTTCGATCGCGGGCGCGGGTCCTACCTGGACAACACCGTGGTGTTCGCCGTCGCGGCGTGACTGGCATGGGTGGGGAAGCGATGGCATCTGCGCAGACCCTGGTGGCCGGCCGTTACCGCCTGCAGCAGCAGCTGGGTGGCGGCGGCATGGGCCTGGTCTGGCTGGCACGCGACGAGGTACTCGCCCGCGACGTGGCCATCAAGGAGGTGGTACCGCCCGCGGGACTGTCCGAGACCGACCGCGCCGAACTGCGCTTCCGCACCCTGCGCGAGGCCCGCACCGCGGCCCGGCTCAACCACCCCAACGTCGTGAAGATCTACGATGTGGTGCACACCGAGGAGTGGCCGTGGATCGTCATGGAGTACGTCCCGTCCCGCTCCCTGCACGAGGTGATCGCCGTCGACGGCCCGGTGAGCCCGGCGCGCGCGGCGCGGATCGGGCTGTCCGTGCTGGCCGCGCTGAGCGCGGCGCACGAGGCCGGGGTGCTGCACCGTGACGTGAAGCCGGGCAACGTGCTGATCGCCGACGACGGGCGGACCGTGCTCACCGACTTCGGCCTGGCCATCTTCGACTCGGACGGCGCGGTGACGATGCCCGGCCTGGTCCTCGGCTCGGCGCAGTACGTCGCGCCGGAGCGGGCCCGGGACGGCACCTCGACCCCCGAGTCCGACCTCTGGTCGCTGGGCGCCACCGTGTACGCCGCGGTCGAGGGGCGCTCGCCGTACGCCCGCTCCAGCACCATGGCGACGCTCACCGCGCTGGCCACCGCGCTGCCCGACCCGCCCCGGCGGGCCGGGGCGCTCAAGCCGGTGCTCAGCGGGCTGCTGCGCCGCCACCCGAAGGACCGGATGACGCCGGACCAGGTGCGGCGCGCCCTGCAGCGCGTGATCGACCAGGCCGGCACCGGGCGGCGGCGCATTCCGGGCCAGCGCCGGGTGCGGGAGGCCGCGCCCGTGGAGTCCGGGGCGGTGTGGCGGGGGGAGGCGGCGACCTCGCCGGGGACGGCCGAGGACCCGGACGGCGCCCCGGCCCGCCCACCCTGGTGGGCCTGGCGGCCGGCGCACCGCCGCCGTACGTGGCTCGCCGCGTCCCTGCTGGTGGCGGTGCTGCTCGCCGGCGTCGGCACGATGCTGATGCACTCGCCTCATCAGGTGCACTCGAGCCGTCAGGTGCATTCGGCCCGGCAGGGCGTGACGCCGAGCGCCGCCCCCCCTTCGCCGGCCACGGCGCGACCCTCCCCCGTCCCGGTACTGGGTACCGACGCGTGCGCGGCGGCGGGCCACCCGGTACCGGTCGCCTCGATGCCGCCCCGGCCCGGGTGGGACGCGCTGCTGCCCGGGTTCGTCTGGTACCTGGACCCCTCCGGATTCCGGATCTCCGTACCGGCCGGGTGGCTCATGACGTCGGGTCCGCACGGGGTGTGCTTCCGGGAGCCGGGCAATTTGCGGGTGCTGGCCATCGAGCCGTTCACGCCCGACGGCGACCCGATCTCGCACTGGCGCCGGGCGGAGACCAACCTGCTGGCCGCCGGCGCGCCCACTGGCTACACCGACCTGGGGATCACCAAGGTGCCGTACTACTTTGACGGCGCCGCCCAGTGGGAGTACACGTTCTCGGACTCCAGCCAGACGACCCAGCACGGCCTGGACCGCTGCGTCATCGCGTCCCCCCAGCACGCCTACGCGGTGGCCTGGCGCACCCGGCAGTTCGACTGGCAGACCAGCGAGGACCAGTACCGGGCCATCATGGCCAGCTTCCGCCCGCTCGGCTGAGCCCCGCTCGGCTGAGCCTTGCTCGGCTGAGCCCCGGCGGCTGAGCCCCGGCGGCTGAGCCCCGGCGGCTGAGCCCGCTCGGCGGGCGGGGCGCCCCGAACGCCCCCCAGCGTCCCGTCCCGCCCCGCGCGCGGCCGTCGTCCCCGCACGGGCGCCGGTGATCTCTATCTCACGCGTCGAAGGTTAGGTGGTCGAACCATTAGGATTTCTAACATGACGTCACCGACGCCGCCCCGCCGGCTGCGGGCGGTCCGGGTGCTCGCCCGCCTCCAGCGGATGCTGGAATTCGCCAATGCCGGGGTAACCATCCCGCAGTACCGGATGCTCGCCGTGCTCAGCGAGGGCGGTGAGCGCTCGGCGCGGCTGGCCCAGCGGCTGGCGGTACGCAAGCCGACGCTGACCGCGCTGGCCGACGGGCTGATCGCCGCCGGGTACGCCGAGCGGTGCGGCGAGCCGGGCGACCGGCGGATCGTGCGGCTGCAGCTGACCGACGCCGGCCGGACGGCACTGGCCCGCGCCGACGAGGCGTACCAGGACGCGCTCGCGCCGCTGCTGGGCCGGATGGCCGACGCCGACCAGCTGATCGACGGCCTGGCCGACGCCGGTGACGTGCTGGACGAGTGGCTCCGCGGCCGGGTATCCGCCGCGGCGGAGAAGGAGGTGCGGTGAACGGGGACGGCTGGTTGCGCCGGCTGCTGGCGTACTGCTGGCGGTTCAGGCTGCGGGTGGTGCTCGCCTTCGGCTCGTCGGTGGTGGGCATGGCGCTGACCGCGCTGGTACCGCTGCTACAGCGGTCGATCGTGGACAACTCGATCCTGAGCCGGCGCGACGCCCTGGCGCCCCTGGCCGCGGCTCTGATCCTCGCCGCACTGGTGAACTACGGCGCGTCGTACATCCGCCGGTACGAGGGCGGCCGGCTGTCCCTGGACGTCCAGCACGACCTGCGCAACGACATGTTCGCCGCGCTGTCCCGGCTGGACGGCGCGCGCCAGGACGAGTTGCAGACCGGACAGCTCATCGGCCGCGCCACCTCGGACATCACCATGGTGCAGGCGCTGCTCGGAATGCTGCCGATCATGCTGGGCAACCTGCTGCTGTTCGTCATCTCGCTGGTCGTGATGCTGGTGCTGTCCCCGCTGCTGACGGTCGTCGCGCTGGCGGTCGGCCCCGGGCTGTGGTGGGTGGCGATGCTGTCCCGGCGCAAGCTGTTCCCCGCGACGTGGGAGGCCCAGCAGCAGGCCGCCGAGGTCGCCGCCGTGGTCGATGACGCGATCACCGGGGTACGGGTGGTCAAGGGCTTCGGCCAGGAGGAGCAGGAACTGGGCAAGCTGGCCGGCACGGCGCGCCGGCTGTTCGCCCTGCGGCTGCGGGCCAACCGGTTCAACAGCCACTACACCCCCGCGCTGCAGGCCATCCCGGCCCTGGGCCAGGTCGGCGTGCTGGCGCTGGGTGGTTACCTGGCGGTGCACGGCCAGATCACCCTCGGCACGTTCCTGGCCTTCTCCACCTACCTGGCCCAGCTGGTGGCCCCGGTTCGGATGCTGTCCGGCCTGCTGACCATCGGCCAGCAGGCCCGGGCCAGCGTGATCCGGGTCTTCGAGATCATCGACTCCCGCCCGGTGGTCACCGAGGCCCCGGACGCGGTCGAACTGTCGCCCACCGAGGCGCCCGGGGTCACCTTCGACGACGCGAGCTTCGGGTACGTCGCCTCGCAGCCGGTGCTCGACGGCTTCTCGCTGTCGGTGCGCCCCGGTGAGACGGTGGCGCTGATCGGCACCGCCGGCTCCGGCAAGTCGACCATCTCGCTGCTGATGCAGCGCTTCTACGACGTACGCGGCGGCTCGGTGCGCATCGGCGACCGCGACGTGCGCGAGCTGCGCCTGGACTCGCTGCGCTCGGCGGTCGGGCTGGTCATGGAGGACAGCTTCCTGTTCTCCGAGAGCGTGCGGGCCAACATCGGGTACGGCCGGCCGGACGCCACCGATGAGCAGATCATCGGCGCCGCCAGGGCGGCCGAGGCGCACGAGTTCATCATGGCGCTGCCGCACGGGTACGACACGGTGGTCGGCGAGCAGGGCCTGACCCTGTCCGGCGGCCAGCGGCAGCGGGTGTCGCTGGCCCGTGCCCTGATCACCGATCCGCGGGTACTGGTGCTGGACGACGCCACCTCGGCGGTGGACGCCCGGGTCGAGGCCGAAATCCACGCCACCCTGCACCGGGTGATGGAGGGGCGCACCACGCTGCTCATCGCGCACCGCCGCTCCACGCTGGCGCTGGCCGACCGGATAGCGGTGCTCGACGCCGGCCGGGTGGTCGACGTCGGCACCCACGACGAGCTGGAGGAGCGCTGCCCGCTGTACCGGCTGCTGTTGTCCGGCCCGGGTACCGACGCCGAGGGCGTCGACGCCGGCGAACTGCCGGTCGAGCGGCCGGCCGGGGAGGACACCGGCGAGCGAGTCGACGGGATCACCCCGCAGCTGTGGGTCCGCGAGATCGACGGCGACGACAATGGCCAGCCGGCCTACCGCGAGACCGCCGGCAGTTCAGCGGCGGCGGCCGGCCTGCCCCGGGGCGGCGGCATGGGCCGGGCCGGCATGGCCCGTGGCGGTGGTGGTGCCGGCGGCCCGATGTCCGGGTTCATGGCCAGCATCCCCCCGACGCCGGAGTTGCTCGCCCAGGTCGCGACGCTGCCACCGGCCACCGACGAGCCGCACGTGGACGAGACCTCGGTGCGCGCGCCCGACCCGGCGTTCGGCCTGGGCCGGCTGCTGCGGCCGGTGCTGCGCCCGCTGCTGTTCGCCCTGGTGCTGGTCGCGCTCGACGCGATCGCCAGCCTGGTGCTGCCGGTGCTGACCCGCGACGGGGTGGACCGGGGCGTCGAGCACGGGCATTTCCCGATCATCCTGACCGTCTCGGTGATCGGCCTGGTGGTGGTGCTGATCGACGTCGTGATCAACATCGGGCAGATCCGGGTGGCCGGGCGCAACGGCGAACGGCTGCTGTACACGCTGCGCGTCAAGACCTTCTCCCACCTGCAGCGGCTCGGCCTGGACTACTACGAGCACGAGTTGTCCGGCCGGATCATGACCAGGATGACCAGCGACATCGACGCGTTCTCCACGTTCCTGCAGACCGGCCTGGCCACCGCGGCGGTCAGCGTGCTGACCTTCGCGGGCATCCTGATCGCACTGCTGCTGATCAACTTGGAGCTGGGCCTGGTCGTGCTGTCGACCCTGCCCGTGATGCTCGTCGCCACGCTGCTGTTCCGGGCCAAGTCGTCGAAGGCGTACACCGAGGCCCGGGAGAAGGTCAGCATCGTCAACGCCGACCTGCAGGAAAATGTGGCCGGCATGCGCACCACCCAGGCGTACCGCCGGGAGCAGACCAATCGGCAGCGGTTCTCGGGGCGCAGCAACGACTACCGGGTCAGCCGTACCCGGGCCCAGCGCTACATCGCGATCTACTTCCCGTTCGTGCAGTTCCTGTCGAGCTCCGCGGGCGCGCTGGCCCTGGTCGTGGGCGCGCACCTGGTGCACGCCGGGTCGCTGACGGCCGGGGCGCTGATCGCCTACCTGCTCTACATCGACATGTTCTTCTCACCGGTGCAGCAGTTGTCGCAGGTCTTCGACGGGTACCAGCAGGCGGCCGTCGGCCTGCGCCGCGTCAGCGACCTGCTGCGCACGCCGACCTCCACGCCGGCGGCGACCGACCCGGTGCCGGTACCGGGCCGGTTGACCGGGCGGATCGACCTGCGCGACGTGCGGTTCCGGTACGGCCCGGACACCGCCGAGGCGATGCGCGGGGTCACCCTGGCGATCGAGCCCGGCGAGACCGTGGCGCTGGTCGGGCAGACCGGCGCCGGCAAGTCCACGCTGGTCAAGCTGGTGTCCCGGTTCTACGACGTGACCGGCGGCTCGGTCGAGGTGGACGGCGTGGACGTGCGCCGGTACGACCTGGCCGAGTACCGTCACCGGCTCGGCGTCGTGCCGCAGGAGGCGTACCTGTTCCCGGGCACGGTGCGGGACACCATCGCGTACGGCCGGCCGGACGCCACCGACGCCGAGATCGAGGCGGCCGCGACGAGGGTGGGCGCGCACCACATGATCGCCCGGCTACCGGGCGGGTACCTGCACCCGATCTCGGAGCGTGGGCGCAACCTGTCCGCCGGGCAGCGGCAACTGCTCGCGCTGGCCAGGGCGGAGCTGGTCGAACCGGACGTGCTGCTGATGGACGAGGCGACCGCCGCGCTGGACCTGGCCACCGAGGCTATCGTCACGCAAGCCTCCGACCGGCTGGCCAACCGGCGCACCACCCTGGTGGTGGCGCACCGGCTGACCACGGCCGCGCGGGCGGACCGGATAGTGGTGCTCGACCAGGGCAAGGTGGCGGAGATCGGTACCCACGACGAGCTGCTGGAGGCGGACGGTCTGTACGCCGCGCAGTGGCGGACGTTCATCGGGCAGGCCGAGCCCGTCTCGACCTGAGCCCGGGCCGCAGTCAGAAAGGGCCGGCCCCACTTCCCCGCGGAGTGGGCCGGCCCTTCATCGTTCGGTCGCCCGCGCCGGCGGGCGGTCGCCGGCGCAGGCGAGCAGCGGATGTTCCGGCCTACGGATACGGCAGCGACCGCGGGCCGAGCACGGAGGCGCCCAGCTCCCCGACCCGGCTGCGCAGCTCCCGGTCGGCGGTCACCACCACGCATTTGCGCTCGGGCCCCCGGTCCTTGACCAGCTCCACGATCGCGTCGTCGCCCGAGCCGTCGGCCCGGACCACCTGCACACCGGGTACCTCCGGCAGCCGGGACGCCACGCCCTCGACCACCAGGACGATCTCGACCGGCGTCTTCACCCTGGCCAGCCCCCCGCTGGCCACGGGCACCAGGGCGTCACGCAGCCGGGCCGCCGCGGCCGGCCGGTCCCGCCACCATCCATCCGGAACCGAGCCCACCACGTTCGCACCATCAACTACCAGTAATGCTGGCTCTCGCACTCTCGCTCCCCCTCCGCTTGTGCCGTCGCTGGTCTAACGCAAGCGTGTACAGGGCCGCGACGCATGACATCTTCAGATAGTGCGACATAACCAGATGAGCGGATAGCGCAATTATGCGCGAAGACCCACCCACCCGGCTTATCATGCGCGCTAGTCTGCCGGAGCCGGTACTGGCTGGTCACTGCGGCGGTGCCGGCGGGCGTGCAGCTGCAGCCCGCTGACGATCACCGGGAAGTGACTGAACGCCTGGGGCGTGTTGCCCAGCTGCCGCTGCGCCTTGGGATCCCACTCCTCGCTGAACAGGCCGACGTCGTTACGCAGGGTGAGCAGCCGCTCGAACAGGTCGACCGCGTCCTCCTCCCGACCGATCGCGTGCAACGCGTCGACCAGCCAGAACGAGCAGGCCAGGAAGACCCCCTCGGAGCCGGGCAGCCCGTCGTCGGAGGCGCCGGTCCGGTACCGCAGCACGAAGCCGTCCTCGGTCAGCTCGCGGCCGACCGCGTCGACCGTGCCGACCACCCGCGGGTCGTTGCCCGGCAGGAACCCGACCCTGGGGATCAGCAGCAGGCTGGCGTCCAGTTCGGCGCTGCCGTACGACTGCACGAAGGTGTTGCGCTTGGCGTCGAAGCCCTGCTCGCAGACCTCGGCGTGAATCTCGTCGCGCCGCGCCTCCCACAGGTTCACGTCGCCCGGCAGGCCGAACTCCCGGTGGTTGCGGACCATCCGGTCGAAGGCCACCCAGGCCATCACCTTGGAGTGGGTGAAGTGCCGGCGCGGGCCGCGCATCTCCCACAGCCCGTTGTCCGGCTCGCGCCACGCCCCCTCGAGGTAGTCCAGCAACGCGACCTGCAGATCCCAGGCGTTGCTGTCGGAGTGCAGGCCGCCCTGGCGGGCCAGGTAGAGCCCGTCGAGCACCTCGCCCCACACGTCCAGTTGCAGCTGGCCGGCCGCCGCGTTGCCGACCCGTACCGGCGCCGAGCCCTCGTACCCGGACAGCCAGGGCAGCTCGTACTCGGGCAGCCGGCGGGTGCCGTCGATGCTGTACATGATCTGCAGCTCGGACGGGTCACCGGCGACCGTACGCAGCAGCCAGTCCCGCCACGCCTTCGCCTCGTCCACGTACCCGGCCGCCAGCAGGGCCTGCAGCGTGTACGTCGAGTCGCGCAGCCAGCAGTACCGGTAGTCCCAGTTGCGCGGGCCGCCGAGTTGCTCGGGCAGCGAGGTGGTGGCCGCGGCCACGATGCCACCGGTGGGCGCGAAGGTCAGCGCCTTGAGCACGATCAGCGAACGCTGGATGACCGAGCGCCAGCGGCCGGTCACCCGCGACCGTGACGACCAGCCCTCCCAGAACGCGATGGTCTCGGCCAGGCACCGCTCGGCGTCCAGCCGGTCCGGCGCGCGCTTGTAGCTGGGCGACCAGGTCATCACGAACGGAACCCGCTGCCCCGCGCTCACCGTGAAGTCGGCGACCGTGGACTTCTCCTCGCCCCGCAGCGGCACCGGGGTGCGCAGCCACACCGCGTCCGGCCCGGCGATCGCCTCGATCCCGGTCGGCACCCGGCGCACCCAGGGCACCACCCGGCCGTAGTCGAAGCGCAGGGTCAGCTCGGTGTGCATCTGCACCGTGCCGCTGACGCCCTCGACGATGCGCATCACGTCCGAGGCGGTACCTCGGGGCGGCATGTAGTCGATCACCCGGACGTGCCCGGTGGGCGTGTGCCACTCCGTCTCCAGCACCAGGGTGTCGCCCCGGTACCGGCGGCGCCGGCAGGTGCCCCCGCCCTTGGGCGCGAGCAGCCAGCGGCCGGCCTTGGGCTCGTCGAGCAGGGCCGCGAAGCAGGCCGGAGAATCGAAGTTGGGCAGGCACAGCCAGTCGATCGAGCCGTCCCGGCCGACCAGCGCGGCGGTGTGCAGGTCGCCGATGAGCGCGTAGTCCTCGATCCGGCTCACCCGGCGGCTCCCAGCTCCAGCACCACCTTGACATCCTCCGGTTTGCGCGCGAACGCCTCCCGGAAGTCCGCCAGCGGCACCCGGCGGCTGATCAGACGGTTCAGCCAGGCCCGGTCGGCGGCGGCCAGCGCGGCGACCCCGGCCTCGTAGTGGCGCCGGTTGGCGTTGACCGTCCCGAAGATCACATCGTTGCGCAGCACCGCGTTGCGGTTGAGGCCGCCGATGTCCAGCGGGATGGTGGCGCCGACCGAGGAGACCCCGGTCAGGCAGGTCACGCTGTCGTTCGCGCCGAGGCTGAGCAGGTCGACGATGACCGACGGCACGCCGGTGCACTCGATGAGCACATCCGCCTCCAGCTTGCTGTCCGGCAGGTGCTCGGCGTGGTACGTGGCGCCGAGGTCGGCCACCAGCTGCGGCTTGGGTCCGTCGGTGACCCGGTCGAACACGTGCACCTCCAGGCCCCGCTGCACCCCCAGCAACGCCGCCATCAGGCCCACCGGCCCGGCCCCGGTGACCACCGCGACCCTGGGCGACCAGTACGCCCGCCTGCCGATCCGGTCGATCTGCTCCCACGCCTTGGCCAGGATCGTGGTCGGCTCGAGCAGCACGCCCACGTCGGTCAGGCCCGGGTCCAGCCGCACCAGCGCATCCGGGTCGGCGCGCCACCGCTCGCGAGCGAAGCCGTGCAGGCCCTTGATGCCGTGCTCGACGTACTTGCCGTTGCGGCACATGTCCCACTCGCCGGCCGCGCAGGCGGCGCACGGCTCCGGGTCGGGTCGCCGGACGATCCCGACGACCAGGTCGCCGGCGGACAATCCGGAATCCGGGGACGCCTGCGCCACCCGACCCAGGTTCTCGTGGCCAAGGACGAGCAGCTCGGAGCCTGGTGGCGCCTCGCCGTACTCGGCGGAGACGATCTCCGTATCGGTGCCACACAGCCCCACGCACAGCCCGTCGACCAGCACCGAACCCTCGGATGGTGGCGGCTCATCGACGTCACTGAGCGCAAGCGAATCGGCAACCCCCGGCCGTACGGTCAATGCGCGCATGGAACCCCCTCATGTCGGCAGCGAAACCACCCTACCCAGCCACGCAAAGGAAGAACCGCTTCACCCGGAAGGCTTGAATCGGCTCAAAACACCGTCCAAGCCGGCTGGGAACCGGATCGGAGACGGGCCACCCGCCACGCCCGGACCGGCGATGCCGCAGAATCGAGCCGTGGGGATGATTAACGCCGTCGGCCTCGTTCTGCACCCGGCCCGGGACTGCACTCCGGCCATCGACCTGATCTGCTCGTGGGCGAACCGCAAGGGTGCCACCGTGCTCGGCCTGCCTGGCGAGGGCGGCCGGACCGGACGGCCCATCCCCGAGGTCTCGCAGGAGGAGCTGGCCGAGCGCACCGACCTGATCGTGAGCCTGGGCGGCGACGGCACCATGCTGCGCGCGATGCGGCTGTCCAGCACCAAGCAGGTCCCGGTGCTCGGCGTCAACCTCGGCAAGCTCGGGTTCCTGGCCGAGGTGGACCCGCCGGACCTGGCCGACGCGCTGGTCGCGATCGACGCGCACGAGTTCACCACCGAGCCGCGGTCGGGGCTGTCCGCGTCCGGGGGCGGTCGCCAGACCTTGGCCTTCAACGACGTGGCCATGATGCGGATACCCGGACATCCGGTGTGTGTCGTGCAGGTACACGTCGAGGGGCACCCATTCGTGCGGTACGGGGCGGACGCGGTCATCGTGGCCACGCCGACCGGCTCCACCGCGTACAGCTTCTCGGCCGGCGGGCCGATCGTGTCGCCCAACGCGTCCGGGCTGCTGGTCACCCCCGTCGCCCCGCACTCGGCGTTCAACCGCGCGCTGTTCCTGTCCACCGGCGAGAAGCTGACCCTGGAGATCCTGCCGGGCAGCGGCGAGGTGGGCATGGAGGCGGACGGCCAGCTGACCGGCTACCTGCGCCCCGGTGACGTGCTGGACCTCACGGTGGTGGACAGCGCGGCACAGGTGGTGCGGCTGGGGCGCACCACGTTCTACCAGCGCGCCCAGCGCCGGCTGCGGCTCACCGGCTCCGTCGACGCGGACTGACGGGGATCGTCCGGGCGCTTGGCCGGAATTGTCCGACCGCCTGAACGCGCTGGGATCGTCGCGCGCCGCCGCTGGTGGTGGGGCTGGCGGCCGGGGTTGCCCGGCCGCACTGCGCGGTCGAGCCGATGCGGCTAACCTTGCCCTGATCCACGCCGCGTCGGGGGAGGGAGACCGGGTTTGGGCGCAGCGACATCGGTCGATCGGCTGGGTCCCGGAGACCACGCCTGCTTGACCTTCTCCGACGAAGACGAGCGGCTGGACATCGTGGCCGCCTTCGTCCGGGACGGCCTGTCGGCCGGGCACCGGGTGCTGTGCTACACCGACTCGTACGCCCCGGCCGCGCTGAGCGGGCGGCTGGCCGAGCGTGGGGTCGTCACCCAGCCGTACGCGGCAAAGGGCCAGCTCAACCTGCAGCCGACCCGGGTGTGGCTGGCCGGCGGCGGGTTCCTGCCGGGCCGGGTCCTCGACGAGCTGACCGGCGAGATCGACCGGGCCCGCCGGGACGGCTTCACCGGCCTGCGGATCAGCGCCGACATGGGCTGGGCGGCTCAGCCAGTGGCCGGCGTGGAACATCTGGTGACCTTCGAAGAGGGTGCGAGCAAGCTGTTCGCCGCGTCCCAGGTGACCGCTATCTGCCAGTACGACCGCCAGCAGTTCGACGCCGTGACCCTGGCCAGTACGACCGCGGCGCACTCGTGCGCGGTCGCGGCCACCGTGTACCACGACGACGCCGTGTTGCGCATCTGCCGGCAACACTCCCCCGCCGGCATCCGGGTGGCCGGCGAGCTGGACTACACCGCCCTCGACGACTTCCGGGAAGCGCTGGCCGAGGCCGTCCGGCTCGACGCGCACGTGCACGTCAACCTCGCGCGGTTGCGGTTCATCGACGCGGCCACGGCCGGCGCGCTGGTGCAGGCGGCCGCGACGCTGGGGCCGGGGCGGGGCATGACCGTGCTGTGCCGGGGCCTGGTGCGTACGGTGCTGGGCCACGTCGGCGCCGGAAACGTCGAACAGCTGCGTCTGCGGGTGGCGCCCGGTGAGCACTGAACGCGAGCGTGCCTCGACCGCGGCCGACTCCGCCCCGGAGACCGCCAGGGGGCTGCTGCTGGAGCAGACGTTCGACCGCGCCGGCCTGGTGTCGCTGCGCAACGCGGTGGCCGCTCACGGGGCCACGCTGGGCCTGCCCCGGGAGACGGTCGAGCACCTCGTCCTGGCCGCCTACGAACTCGCCAGCAACGCGGTGCGCCACGGCGGCGGGCGGGGGCGGCTGTGGCTGTCCGCCGACGACGGCGTGCTGCGCTGCGTGGTCCGTGACGACGGCCCCGGCCTGATCGACCCGACCCAGGCCGGCCGGGTCCGGCCGGAGCCGACCGCGAGCGGCGGCCGGGGCCTCTGGCTGGTGCGCTGCGTGGCGTCCCGGCTGGACCTGCGCACCGGCGAGGGCGGCCTCACCGCCATAGCCGAGTTCCCGCTGAGCTGACGATCCCCCCGCGCTGACGATCCCCAGCGCTGACGATTCCCAGCGCTGACGATTCCCCGGCTGAGGGTGCCCCGCGCTGAGGGCCTCCGCGCCGGCGATTCCCGACACTGACCCTTCTTCGGCGGCATTTCCCCGGCGCCATTTCCCGGCATCCGTCAACCCTGGTTGACAGTGCGCCGTTCGTCAACCTAGATTGACACCATGACCAAAGCGACCGAACTCGCCGCGGCGGCCGGCAGCACCGACCCCCGGATCGGACTGCGAGCCGTGCTCGCCCTGCGGCGGCTACTGGAGCGCCTGGAGATCGTCCAGGTCGACAACGCCCGGCGCCAGGGCTGGTCGTGGCAGGAGATCGCCGACGCTCTCGGGGTGAGCAGGCAGGCCGTACACAAGAAGCACGCCGGCCGACCGGCGGTGCCCAGCGGGGAGGATGCGTGATGTTCGAGCGGTTCACTGAGTCTGCGCGCGACGTGGTCACCGGGGCGCAACGGGAGGCCCGCGCGCTCGGGCACCGGCACCTCGGCACCGAGCACCTCCTGCTCGGCGTGCTGCGGGGGCCGGACGACGACCTCGCGGTGCGGGTGCTGCGGGAGGCCGGCATCGGGCCGGACCGGGTACGTGCCGAGATCGACCGGCTGGCCGGCAGCGAGCTCGACCCGCTCGGCGCGGGCGACGCCGCCGCCCTGCAGTCCATCGGGATCGATCTGGACGCGGTACGCATGAAGATCGAAGAGACCTTCGGGCCGGGTGCGCTGGAGGAGCCCGCGCCGGTCCGCCCGCGGCGCTGGCCGCGCCGCGGCGGGAACGCGGCGGTCGCCCCGGCCCCCAGCGATTCACGTCACATCCCGCTGACGCCCCACGCGAAGAAGGCCCTCGAGCTTTCCCTGCGCGAGGCGCTGCGACTGCGCGATCGGCACATTGGCACCGAGCACCTGCTCCTGGGCCTGCTGCGCGGGGGCGAAGGCCTGGCCGTGCGGGTCCTGACCGAGGCCGGGGTGACCGTGGACGGGCTGCGCGCGCGGGTGGAGTCGGCGATGGGCGAGGCGGCGTAGCGGCAGCCGGCCCGGCACGTCGCGTATCGTTGCGGCCGTCAACGAACGACGGAGGGACGCATCGTGCTCGACCCGGACCAGCTGTACCAGCTGACCGACGTTCCCGATCTGGGACGCCCGGTCCTGATCCAGGCGCTGACCGGGTTCGTCGACGCCGGATCGGCGGTCCGGCTCGCCCGAGAGCACCTGCTCACCACGCTCGAGTCCAGCACGCTGGCCACGTTCGACGTCGACCAGCTGCTGGACTACCGTTCCCGCCGGCCGCTGATGCAGTTCGTCGAGGACCACTGGGAGCACTACGAGCAGCCCCGCCTGGAGCTGCACCTCCTGCGCGACGGCCAGGGCACCCCGTTCCTCCTGCTCGAGGGGCCCGAGCCGGACCTGCAGTGGGAGCGGTTCGTCGCGGCGCTGACCACGCTCGTGGCGCGGCTCGGGGTGCGACTCACCGCGGGGCTCAACGCGATCCCGATGGCGGTGCCGCACACCCGGCCGGCGAGCCTGACCGCGCACGCCACCCGCAAGGACCTGATCTCCGGGCATGAGCCCTGGCTACAGCGGGTACAGGTGCCCGCGAGCGCCGGCCACCTGCTGGAGTACCGGCTGGGTGAGCGCGGCTTGGACGCGATCGGCTTCGCGGTGCACGTGCCGCACTACCTCGCCCAGACCGACTACCCCACCGCCGCCGAACTGCTGCTGACCTCGCTCTCCAAGTCGACCGGCCTGCTGCTGCCCACGGACGACCTGCGCGCGGAGGCGGTCCGGGTGCGCACCGCCGTCGATGAGCAGATCGCCCAGTCGGAGGAGGCCGGCGCCCTGGTCCGCGCGCTGGAGCAGCAGTACGACGCGTTCGTGCGCGGCCGGGAGAGCAGCAACCTGCTGGCCTCGGTCGGCCCGCTGCCCACCGCGGAGGAGCTGGGCGCCGAGCTGGAGCGGTTCCTGGCCGAGCAGGGCGGCCCCGGCCAGCCCGGCTCGGAGCAGGGCGGGCCCGAGCAGGATGGTCCTGAGCAGCGCGGCCCCGAGCTGAGCGGTCCCGGCCCGAGCGGCCCCGGACCGGTCGAGCCCGGCCAGGGCGGCCCCGAACCGAGCGGTCCCGAGCAGCGCGGTCCCGAGCAGGGCAGGCCCGGCCAGGGTGGTCCCGAGCGGGGCGGGGCCGGACCGGTCGACTAGCTCGCGGGCTCGGCGGCGACTAGCTCGCGGGTTCGGCGACCGCCGGCAGCCCGCGCCGTCGGCGCAGCCGGTCGTAGGCCGCGGCGCCCGCGTAGGCCAGCGTCGCCACCGCCAGGATGGTGAAGCTGGGCGGCGCCGGCGACAGCGCGTAGCTGGCCCACAGGCCCAGCCAGACGCTCGCCAGCGCGATCCCGGCGGACAGCCCCATCGCCCACAGCGGCCGGGTGGTCAGCCGGGCCGCCGCCCCGGCCGGGGCGGCCAGCAGGCCCAGGATCAGCAGCGCGCCGACCACCTGGGTGGCCTCCGCCGCCGTCACGCCGACCAGCACCAGGAAGCCCAGGCCGAGCAGCCGCACCGGCACTCCCCGGGCCGCCGCCACCGTCTCGTCCAGGCTGGCGAACAGCAGCGGCCGGGCGATCGCCAGCACGATCAGGCTGACCGCGACGGCGATCAGCGCCGTCACCAGCGCGCGGCCGGCGGAGAGCCCGAAGACCGAGCCGAACAGGACGCTGGCGCTCGCCGACCCGTCGCCGCCGCTACGCGTGCTGGTGTACAGGGTCAGGAAGAACACTCCCAGGCCGAGCAGCCAGGCGAAGACGCCGCCGATGACCACGTCGTCCGGGCGCCCCCGCCGGCCCAGCGCACCCATGCCGACGGCCACCGCTATGGTCACCACGAACAGCCCGAGCCGCGCGTCCAGGCCGGCCGCGAGGGCGGCCAGGGCACCCGTGAACGCCACGTGCGACAGGGCGTCCGCGGTGAACACCTGGGCGCGCAGCACCAGGAAGTACCCCACCAGCCCGGCGGCCAGCCCGATGCCGGTACCGGCCAGGTAGGCGTGCTGGATGAACGGTTGCGCGAACATGCCGCTCACGCCGCCGCCTCACTCACGGCGACGGCCGCCGGTACCGCCCGGCGCCCCAGCCGCCGCAGCGCCACGGACACCGCCGCGGTGACCAGGTACAGGCCGAACGCGACGGTGGTGAGCCAGAACCCGACCGGGTACGGCGAGTAGTACGACACGAACAACGCGACCCAGACGCTGACCAGCGCCAGCACCACGGACAGCACCAGCCCCCGGGCCGGTCGCGCGGTGATCAGCTGCGCGGTCGCGGGCGGCAGCACCAGCAGCGCGAAGACCAGCAGGGAGCCGGTGATCTGGCTGACCGCGGCGGCGGTGGCACCGAGCAGCAGGAGGAACACCACGCCCAGCAGCCGGGTCGGTACGCCGTTGGCGCGCGCCACGTCGCGGTCGATCGACGCGAAGAGCAGGGGCCGCCCGGCCACCGCGAGCACGATCAGCACCACCGCCGCGATGATCGCCAGCAGCAGCACCTGGTCCGAGGTGATGCCCAGGAACGTGCCGAACAGCAGCGCGTTGGTGCCGTTGAGGAAGCCCTTGTAGAGCGCGATGAACAGCGACCCGGCGCCGAGCGCGAACGCCTGGGTGGTGCCCACCACTGCCGACTCCTCGCTGTAGCCCGCCTGGCCCTGGGTCGGCAGCGCGGCGATCACCAGCGCGGCGAGCAGGCAGAACGCCAGGTACCCGGAGCCCGCGGAAAGGCCCAGCCAGACGGCCGCGGCCGCGCCCGGGAAACCGACCACCGCGAGGGTGTGCCCGGCGAAGCTCTGCTTGCGCAGCACCATGAACCAGCCGACCAGGCCGGCCAGCACGGCGACGATGGTGCCGGCCCGGAACGCGCTGACCATGGACGGCAGCGACCACATCTCCCGGATGTCGTCGATCAGATTCCAGGAAAAGCTGACGTCCATCACCGGTCGCCGTGGCGGTCGGTGTGCTGGGCCGGCGCCTCCGGCTGCCCGACCACCACGAGGCGCCCGTCCGAGGCGGTCAGTACCTCGATCGGCGTGCCGTACAGCCGGCTCAGCGTGTCCGAGGTGATCACCTCGTCGGGCGTACCGCTGACCGCGCCGCCCTGGCCCAGGTAGATCACCCGGTCGAGGTACCCGAGGATCGGGTTCACGTCGTGCGCCACCATCATCACCGCCACGCCCTCGTCGCGGCAGATCCGGCTGATCAGCCCGGCCACCGCCGCCTGGTTGGGCAGGTCGAGGCTGTCCAGCGGCTCGTCCAGCATCAGCAGGCGGGGGCCCCGGGCCAGCGCCTGGGCGATCAGCAGTCGCTGCTGCTCGCCGCCGGAGAGCTGCCCGACCGGGCGGTGCGCGTACGCCCCGGCGCCCACCAGCTCCACCAGGCGGGCCACGGTCGCGGCGGCCTCCCGGGAGCGCCGGCCCGGCAGCGGGAGTCCCCACCGGTCGCCGTCGAGCCCTAGCCGCACCACGTCGAGGCCGCGTACCCGCAGGGACGCGTCGAAGCTGCGCCGCTGTGGCAGGTAGCCCACCTCGGCGTTCGCCCCGCCCGGCGCCCGGCCCAGCAGCCGCACCCGGCCGCTGGCCAGCGGGATCAGGCCCAGACACGCCTTGAGCAGGGTGGACTTCCCGACGCCGTTCGGGCCGAGGATGGCCACGAACTCCCCCGGGGCCACCGACGCGCTGACCGTGGACCACACGGTGCGGCCGCCCATCACGACCGACGCGTCGGCCACCTCGACCAGGGGGCCGTCGGCGGCATGGGGGTCTTTCGCGCGGCGGGGGGCGGACGCGGGGCGCGCGGCGCCGGCCAGTGAGGGTTTGGACGGAGCGGGCCGGACGGGCGACCGGAGATTCACCAGGGACATTCCAGTTACTTTCTGCTATCCGCCGGCCGGGCCGGCACTGGCCCGGCACTGTCCCACCGAACCGCCGTTCCTGCAATCCACATGCAAATCGTTTTCATACCCAGTTCTACTCCCCCTGTCAACCGCCCGCGCGGGCAACCCCCGATCCGGCACTGTCGTCGTCGCACGTCGCGCGAACCGGTGCGGTGTGGACTCACCCGGCCGGGGTGAGCCGAACTCGCCCCGTCGCGCCGCAGGCTGGCCGTTGAGGCAGCAGCATGAGGAGAGGAGACGGCCCGTGCCGTACATCACCGTCGGTGAGGAGAACTCTGCGCCCATCGACCTCTACTACGAGGACCACGGCTCCGGCGCCCCCGTCGTGCTGATTCACGGCTGGCCGCTGAGCGGGGCCTCCTGGGAGAAGCAGTCGCAGGCGCTGATGGACGCCGGCTACCGGGTCATCAGCTACGACCGGCGCGGGTTCGGCCGCTCCAGCCGACCCATGTGGGGCTACGAGTACGACACCCTGGCCCGGGACCTCGACATGATGATGTCGGCGCTCGACCTGCGCGACGCGACCCTGGTCGGCTTCTCCATGGGCACCGGCGAGGTGGCCCGCTACCTCGGCCGGTACGGGTCGGCCCGGGTCCGCAAGGCGGTGTTCCTGTCCTCGGTGACGCCGTTCCTACTCAAGACCGACGACAACCCCAACGGGATCGACCACGGGGTGATCGATCAGATCATGATGAGCGTCGTCCGGGACCGGCTGGCGTACCTGACGATGTTCATGAACGACTTCTACAACGCCGACGCGCTGGGCGGGTCCCGGGTCAGCGACGAGGTCGTGCGGTACGCCTGGAACGTCGCGGCCGAGGCCTCGCCCAAGGCGACCCTCGACTGCGTACCGGCGTGGCTGACCGACTTCCGCGCGGACATCCCGAACATCGACGTGCCGGCGCTGATCATCCACGGCGACGCGGACCGGATCATGCCGATCGGCGCGACCGGGGCGGCGCTGCACGAGATGCTGCAGGGCAGCCGGATGGTGACCGTGGAGGACGGCCCGCACGGCATGATCTGGACCCACGCCGACATCGTCAACACCGAACTGCTGGACTTCCTGAAGTCTTGACCGGCGGGTGGAGCGTGGCGGGGCGGCCGATCGGCCGCCCCGCCACGGCTCAACTGGAGCCGCGACTCAGATTGGAGACGCGGCTCAACTGGGGGCGCGCTCAGCTCGAGGCGCAGGTGGTGCCGTTGAGTGTGAAGCTGGTCGGCTTCGCGTTCGTGGAGTTGTTCCAGCTGGCCAGGAACCCGAGGTCGACCGTCGCGTGCGGACCGATCGTCGGGTTGTAGCTGACGTTGGTGACGGTGACCGCCGCGCCGCTCTGCGAGACGATGCCGTTCCACAGCTGGCTGATCACCTGGCCGTTGGCGAACGTCCAGCGCAGCGTCCAACCGTTGATCGCGGCGCTGCCGTTGTTGGTCACCTGGACGTCGCCCTGGAAGCCGCCGCCCCACTGGCCGGTCACCGAGTACGCCACCGCACACCCACCCGCCGGCGGCGGCGAGGTCGGCGGCGGGGTCGGGGTCCGCGACGGGCTCGGACTCGGACTGGGGCTCCGGCTCGGGCTCGGCGAGGTGCGGCTCGGGCTCGGCGACGGGCTCGCCGGGCGGCTGGCGCTCGGGCTGGTCGACGGGCCGGTGGTCGGGCCGCCGATCGGGTCGGCGTACAGGATGCCCCTGCCGTTGGTGCCGAGGTACACCCGTCCGTAGATCCTCGGGTCGCCGGTGATCGTCGCGCCGATGTTGCCGTACTGGTGCTGGTCGTCGTTGATCCGGAGCCAGCTGGCCCCGGCGTCGTCGGACCGGTACACCCCGTGGACCCCGCCGACCGACGCGATCGCGTACAGCGCCGGGTAGGTCTGGCCGGGGGCCGCCCTGCCGAAGCCGATGTTGTCCGCGCTGTCCACGGTGGTGACCTTGCTGAACGAGGTGCCGGAGTTGGTCGAGTGCCACAGGCCGCCCGTACCGGCCAGCCAGACGTCGCCCTCGTGCCCGGCCACCGCCTTGAAGTAGACGCTGCCCGTGGACGGCAGCCCGGTGGCCGCGGACGCGGTGAAGCTCGCCCCGCCGTTGGTGCTCACGTAGAACCTGCCGCCGGAGAACCCGTAGAACTTCATCGGGTTGACCCGGTCGGACTCCACCGTGGCGTTGGCCGGGATGCCGGTGGACGCGCTCCACGAGTTGCCGAACCCGACCGAGTAGACCACCTGGATGCCCGGGTCGCCGGGTGCCCAGACGAACCGGCTGCCGTCGGCCGCCGCCGCGATGGTGCCGCCGCTGTTCACGCCGCCCGGCTCGGTGCCCTGGAACCAGTTCGCCCCGCCGTCGGTGGAGAACGCGGCGTGCGAGTCGTTGGGCCGGTCGGAGTCGGTGAAGTTGCCGGCCCTGACCATGACGCTCGGGTTGGTCTCCGCGTAGTCCAGGCTGGTCGTCGAGTCGAACACCGGCGCGGTGAACATCATCGACGGTACGGCGTCGAGGTTGGTGTGCCGGAAGCCGCCGATGTCACCCAGGGCGCTGACCAGCGGTGCCCCGGTCGGCGGGCTGATCAGGTCGAGCACCGAGGTCTCCTCCAGCCCGGCCACCACCGGCTTGAGGGTGATCTGGCCACCGGTATCCCAGTTGGTGAGGTTGTTGGTGCCGTAGATGGTCGCACCGGTGCCGTACATCAGGTGGTTGGAGTCGAACGGGTCGATCTCCACCGACTCGTTCATCCAGCCCAGCTTCGGGCTCGGTACGGGAGGTGCCGGCTGGGCGCCGAAGGTCAGCCAGGGTTCGGACGTGACGTCCATCGTGTAGCGCAGGCTGCGGTCGGGGTAGCTGGTGAAGTCCCAGATCCGGGTCCAGGTGGCGCCGGAGTCGGTGCTGCGGAAGAAGATGGCGTCCGGCCACCAGGAGACCTGGGTGGCCACCATGATGGTGCCCGGGTGCTGCCGGTCGATGGTCAGGCCGCTGTAGCCGAAGTAGTCGTCGGCGCTGCTGGACGGGATGGGGCTGATCTGCGTCCAGGTGCCGGTGGTCGTGCTGTAGCGCCAGACGTCGCCCTTGGCGCCGTCGTACGGGCCGCCCGTGTCGCTGGTCGCGATGTACAGGTAGTGGTTGACGGAGTCCAGCACGCCCTTGTGCGCGATGTACCCGGTCGGGGTACCGGCCACCGCCGACCAGGTCGTCCCGCCGTCGGTGCTGCGGTACACGGTGTGGTCCTTGTCCGCCACGCCGACGTAGATGCCCTGGGTGAGGTTGCTGCCGGTGGCCGTCGACGGGTCGAAGGTGACCCAGACGATGCCCTGGTTGTCACTCTGGTATCCGGAGGTGTCGCTCGGGTCGGCGACGTAGTTGCCGGGGTTGGGGAAGTTGGCCACCTTGGACCAGGTCACCCCGGAGTCGGTGCTCTTCCACAGGCCGTTGCCGCTGGGCGCGCCGAAGTACAGCACGCTGTTCCTGTGCGGGTCGATGGCCAGTCGCTCCCCCATGCCCCGGCCGGGCATGTTGCCGCCGAGCTTGAACGGCAGCGGTGTGGCCTGCCAGGTGTTGCCCTGGTCGGTGGAGCGCAGGATGGCACCGTTGTTCGGGTCCCAGCTGTTGGTGTACATGCCGGCCGCGACGTACACCCGGTTCGGGTCGACCGCGTCGGTGGCCAGGCTGACCACCCCGTTGTACCCCCAGTTCGTGGAGCCGACCCAGTCCAGCAGCGGTACCCAGCGGCCGGTGGTCTGGTTCCACCGGTACGCGCCGCCGATGTCGGTGCGGGCGTAGACCAGGTTGCGCTGGGACTGGTTGAAGATGATTCCGGGTACGAAGCCGCCGCCGCCGATCGCGACGTTCTTCCAGTTGTACGGGGCGGCCGCGGCGGCACCGGCCGGCGCCGGCCCGACGAGCACCTGGCCGGTGAGCACCGCGGTGGCGGCGACGGTGACCGCGACGAGCAGGCTGACCATGCCTCTGCGGCGTGACCGGGAACGGACCGGCCCCGGCGGGCGGTGACGGTCGGCGAGCCTGCGCAGGTTCGGCACGTGGGTACGGATGTGGGTGAGGGCGTGCATGCGGGTTTCCCCTCCGTCGAAGCGCTTAACCTCTGGGCGAACCCTGACGGCGGCACACTTGGGAAAAAGGGGGCGGGATCCGGACTTCTCGACCGCCGTGACCGCGCGCGTGGGCGTCAGGTGTGATGACGGGCCTGGGGCTCCCACGCCGGCTCCGCTTGGAGATTCACACAACGGACCCCTGATGTCAATGAGCCGGGTGGGCGGCGCCACCGCAGGCAGCGCGGCCTGTGCCGTGCGGTACGGGCCGGCCCGCACCGGAGGGCGCGCGAGACAGCGGGGCGCCTCCCCCGACACCCCACCGTCGCTGACGAAGCATGCCGATCGCCAGGCGAAGCGTTTCGAGTCCGACGCGCGAGTCGGGCCGCCCTCGCGCCGGCTACGGGCGTCCGGCTACGGGCGTCCGGCTACGGGCGTCCGGCTACGGGCGTCCGGCACCGACGTCAGGCGGAGGTCGGGCCGGTCGGTAGCAGGACCAGCTTGGATCCGCCGGTCTGGCCGTGCGTGGCCCGCTCGAACGCCGCGGGGCCTTCATCGAGCGACAGCGGCTGGATGGGCAGCAGGTCGAGAGTGCCGTCCAGGAGGCGGGCGGCGAGTAGCGCCAGGGCCTGCGCGTCGGGGCGGACGTAGAGATCGGTCGCGGCGAGCTCGGCGGTCGAGGTCGGGGCGTCCGAGGTGATCGAGCACAGTCGACCGCCGGGACGGACGAGTTGCGCGGCGGTGGCCGCCGTGCCCGGCGCCGTCGTGAGCGCCGCGTCGAAGGTGCGGCCGAAGCGGCGGGGCCAGTCGGGAGAGTGGTAGTCGACGACCTCGGCGGCCCCGTGCCCGCGTACCTGGTCGAAGGAGCGGGGGGACGCCGTCGCCGTCACGTGCACGCCCGCGGCCACCGCGAGTTGCACGGCGATGGCCCCGGTCGCCCCGGCCCCGTTGGTCACCAGCAGGCTCTCGCCGCGGGACAGGTGCAGCTCATCCAGTGCCTGTTTGGCGGTCAGCCCGTTGACGGGCAGGGCCGCCGCGCGCCGCGGGTCGAGGCCCTCGGGCACCACCGCCGCGTGCGCGGCCAGCAGCGACACCTGCTCGGCCCAGAAGCCGCTGTGCCCGGACAGCGGGGCGCCGTGCGCGAACACCGGGTCGCCGACGGCGGGGTACGTGACATCCGGCCCGACGGCGACGACGCGTCCCGCGCCCTCCACCCCCAGTGCGCCCGGGAAACGGAGCCCCACGTCCCAGCCCCCCGTGAACAGCAGCCTGTCCCAGGGCCCGACGCCGGCGGCCAGGACGTCGATCAGGATCTCGCCCGGCCCGGGCGGGGCGGGCCTGGGCAGCCGGAGGGATTGGACCGCACCGGACGGCTCCGCGACCCCGCACGCCGCCATCCGGTCATCGGCGGGTTCCGACCGTGGCTCCGTCATCAGGCCCCCTACAAGGTCTCCTGAGATTGCCCCTAATCATGACATAGTTGCCCACTTTGATCTGCCGTGTCACGCGTCGCGCCGGGCCGGGCGCCGCAACCACCGTGCCGTGCGAGCTGGCGTAGCGGGTCGCCGCGTGGGCTGGTGGCCGCGGCCCACGGTTGTATGATCGTCTTCGCCGGCAGCGCCGGGCCGAAGTGCACCTCGTGATGGGGGAAGAATGGCGCGCTACCTCAAGACCCCGGCGGATATCGCGAGGGATCTGCGCGTACTCGCGGACAGGTTCGCGATGATGGACACGACCGAGCTACCGAACGTCAACGCCGACTTCTCGCTGTTCCTCGTCGGGGGAGAACCGGCCGAACGAGTTGCCGCCATCGACATGATCGGATTGGCACTGTTCGGCCTGACGGGCGAGACCAGCAGCGGATCGTTTGGCGAGGACTACCACACCACCCCGCCCGCGCAACGGGTTCCGGGCGCCCCCGGCATCAGCATCAACGTTCGGACGTCCATTCCTCGCGCCGACCCGGAATGACGCGCCGGGGACCGATGACGCGCGGAACGGTGATCCGACCCTGGCCCGGCCACCCCGGGTTGATCGGGCCGACGCGATCGGGCCGAGGGGTCAGTGGGAGCTGCAGTCGGCGCAGGTACCGAAGATCTCCAGGGTGTGGCTGACGTCGGTGAAGCCGTGCTCGCAGGCCAGCTTCTGCGCCCACCGCTCGACCGCCGGGCCCTCCACCTCGACCGTGTGACCGCAGGATCGGCACACCAGGTGGTGGTGGTGCTGGCTGCGGCTGCACCGCCGGTACAGCTGTTCGCCGTCGCCGAGCCGCATCTGGTCGACCTCGCCGGCCTCGGCCAGCAGCTGCAGCGTGCGGTACACCGTGGTCAGCCCGACCCCGGAGCCCTTGGCGCGCAGCTGAGCGTGCAGCTGCTGGGCGCTGCGGAACTCGTCGGTGCCCTCCAGCAACGCCAGCACCTCGCCGCGCTGCCTGGTGTTACGAGTGATGCCTGGCGTCACGTTGGTCAATATGTACTCCGGGAGCCGGCGGTGGAGTGGGGACGTCCCGAGTGTACGGCGCGGCGGGTATACCCGGTCAGGGCCACATCCGCCCGGTCCGCCTCCCCGCCAGGATTCCGAGGGCTATTCTCGCCTGAAGATAACTTTCTTCGGTTATGACACATAATGTCCGGTCCGTAGCCGGACAGATCCAGACGGATAGATCTAGGCGGGGAAGCTGCATGCGACTCAACGACGACGACATGACGACCGAGGGCGCCGGCAACGGGTTGGAGGGCCCGGCCGACAGCGGCCCGGGCGAGTTCGGCGTTCCCGGAGTCAACGACGGCGGCGCCGACAGCGGCGCGATGGACCCGGCACACGAGGGGCCGGCCGACGGCGGCGCCAACTCGAGCGAGCACGACGGCGGCGCGGACGGCGGCGCCGAGGGCCCGGCGGACAGCGCCGCCGGCAAGCCCGGCCTGCCCGGCAGGCACGACGGCGGCGCGGACGACGGCGCCTGAGCGGTGACCCGCGACCGGACGACCGCGGTGCGCCACCGGCCGCCCGCCGGTGCGGCCGGTGCCCCGAACGCGGAGGCCGGGTCCTCCCCCGTGCGGGGTGCGGTCGCGCTGCGCCGCTGCGTCGCGATCGAGCCGGCGCAGTTCGCCGGCGCGTACTGGGGCCGGGCTCCGCTGCTGTGCCGGGCCGCCGACTTCGCCTCGGCCGGAACCCGGCCCGGGTACGCCGACCTGTTCGGTGGCGACGCCGCCGACGAGCTGCTCAGTCGCCGCGGCCTGCGCACCCCGTTCCTGCGGGTGGCCCGGGACGGCGAGGTGCTGCCCGCGCGCCGGTACGTGGGCGGCGGCGGGGCCGGTGCCGAGATCCCCGACCAGGTGCGCGACGAGGCGATCCTGGACCTGTTCGCCGGGGGCGCGACCCTGGTGTTCCAGGGGTTGCACCGGCTGTGGCCGCCGCTGATCGACTTCGCCGGCGCGCTGGCCGGGGAGCTCGCCGCGCCGGTGGGCGTCAACGCGTACCTCACGCCACCCGACGGGCAGGGCTTCGCCAGCCACTACGACACCCACGACGTGTTCGTCCTCCAGGTGGAGGGGCGCAAGCGGTGGCTCATCCACGAGCCGGTGCTGGTCGACCCGCTGGAGGGCCAGCGCTGGGACGGGCGGGGCGGCGAGGTCGCCGCGGCCGCGCGGGGCGCCCCGGTGCTGGACGTCGAGCTGGCCGCCGGGGACGCCCTGTACCTGCCGCGGGGCTGGGTGCATTCGGCGACCGCCCGGGACGGGCACAGCCTGCACCTGACCCTCGGGCTGCGCGCGCTGAACCGGTACGCGCTGGTCGAGGAGCTGATCGCGCTGGCGGCCGAGGAGCCGGCGCTGCGGGCCGGCTTCCCGCTCGGCTTCGATCCGGCCGACGAGCGGCAGCTCGCCGGGCAGTTGACCGGCGTGCTCGATGCCCTGCGCGAGGCGCTGGGCCGGCCGGGCGCTGCGGCGCTGGCCGGGCGGATGCGCGCCCGGTGCTTCCCCGCCACCCGGCCCGCGCCGATCCGGCCGGTGGCCCAGGCCGCGGCGATCGCCGGCGTCGGTCGGGAGACCGTCGTGGCACCCCGGGCCGGCCTGCGCTGGCACCTGCGTACCGAGGCGGGAGCGGTACTCCTGGAACTGGCCGACCGGACCATCCGCTTCCCCGGGTTCTGCGAGCCGGCCCTGCGCGCCCTGCTGGCCGCCGGCGCGGTACGGGTGGGTGACCTGCCCGGCGTGGACGGCGAGGATCAGCTGGTACTGGTGCGGCGGCTGCTGCGCGAGGCGGTCGCGGTACCGGTCGGGTAGCCGGCCGGCACCGGTCAGCCGAGGTACGCCGTCAACGCCACCCGGTCCATCGCCCGGCCGGCCGCGTAGGCCGCCTCGTACCGGGCCTCGCCCAGCGAGGTACGGGCCCGGTCCAGGACGGCGGCGACCTCCGCCGAGGGCACGTCGGGCAGCCAGGAGCTGGTCAGGGTCCGCGTCGCCCCGGCCAACGTCGCCAGCCGCTCCGGATCCTCCTCGATCGACGCGAAGCCCCCGATGATCTGCAGCAGGATGCCCAGGTCGGGGATCTCGGCCAGGGTGGCGAGCGCCTCCCGCAGCAGGTCGACGGCCCGTTCCCGGTCGCCACCCTCGGCTATCAGCCTGGCCTGCAGGCAGGTGACCATGGCGAGCTGCTGCCGGCCCACCTCGGCCGGCGCGGCGCGCAGCGACTCGTACACCGCCATCGCGGCGGCCGGGTCGCCGGACCGGCGAGCCAGGTCGGCCTCGACCATCAGCAGGTGCGACTCGGCGGACATGGCGGCGCCGGCCGGCAGCGCCGCGCGCGCCCGGGCCAGCTCCGACCGGGCGCCCTCCAGGTCGCCGCTGTTGGCCCGGGCTCCGGCCAGCCGCGCGTACATCAGGTAGACGTCCTCCCCGCCATTGTTCGGCGAGGGGCTCAGCTGGGCGCTGGCCTCCTCGATGAGGGCCAGCGCGCGGGCGGAGTCGCCGGAGCGGTTGGCCATCTCGGCGAGCATGAGCAGCGCCTGCCCGAGGCCGCTCCGGTCGCCGAGCTCCCGGAAGCCCGCGGCGGCCCGCTCCAGGTCCGCCGTTGCCGGCCCGGCCCGCCCGGTGCCGAAGCGCAGCATCCCCCGCATCAGCGTCGTCGCGCAGCGCAGCCAGGGGTCCTCATCGCGCAGGCACGCGGCCAGCAGGGTGAACGCCTCGCGAGGCCGCCCGGCCATCATGGCCGCCACGCACCGCACGACGCGCAGCAGCGGGTGCAGCGGCCCCTCGGCTGCGGCCTCATCGAGCCTGGGAATGGCCTCGGCCGCGAAGCACGCCAGGGTGTCGGGCCCGGGCCCCGGTTCGCCCAGGTCGCCGAGGCGGGCGTTCAACCAGCACAGTGTGTACTCCCGGCGCAGCCCTTCCGGGGGCCCGTCGGGCACCAGCGCGACGACCTGGCGGGCCCAGCTCATCCCCTCCGACCGGAACCCGAACGGCAGCCAGTACCCGCACAGCGCGGCACACAGCCGCAGCGCTCCGGTCACGTCCCGGCTGTCGATCAGCCAGCGCAACGCGGCGGCCAGATTGTCGTGCTCCGCGCGCAGCCGCCCGGCCCACTCCGCCTGCGCCGCCGTGCGCAACCGCGGCTCCGCCTCCCGGGCCAGCGCGAGGAAGTGCGCCGCGTGGACCCGGCGCACCGCGTCGACCTCGCCCCGCTCGGCCAGCCGCTGCGCGGCGTACGCCCGGATGGTCTCCAGCATCCGGTACCGCCCGCCGGCCACCTCGACCAGTGACTTGTCCACCAGGGCGGCGATCGGGTCGAGGGAGCCCAGCCCGCCCACCGCCTCGATCGACTCCAGGGTGGCGCCGCCGGCGAACACCGACAGCCGGGCGGCCAGCGCTCGTTCGGGCTCGTCGAGCAGGTCCCAGCTCCAGTCCACCACCGCGCGCAGCGTCTGGTGCCGGGGCAGCACGGTACGGGGACCGGCGGTCAGCAGCCGGAACCGGTCGTCGATGCGATCGGCGATCTGCCCGGGGCCGAGCAGCCGGAGCCGGGCCGCGGCCAGCTCGATGGCCAGCGGGATGCCGTCCAGCCGCCGGCAGATCTGCGCCACCACCGGCACGTCCTCGTCGGGCAGCCGGAACCCCGGTGCCACGGCCCCGGCCCGGTCGGTGAACAGCCGCACCGCAGCGGTCTGCCGGGCGTCGTGCGGAGCGTCCCGCTGACCCGGCAGTTGCAGCGGCGGCACCGGGTACAGCGTCTCCCCCGGTACCCCGAGCGGTTCGCGGCTGGTGGCCAGCACCCGTACCTCCGGCGCCCCGGCCAGGACGGCGGCGACGAGCCCGGCGGCGGCGGCGATCAGGTGCTCGCAGTTGTCGAGCACCAGCACCAGCCGCCGGTCGGCGAGCGCCCGCACCAGCCGCTGGGTCGGGTCGGCCGGCTCCATCGTCGGGCTGGAGGTCAGCATCCGGTCGCGGACGCCGAGCACGGCCAGTACCGCGCCCGCGATCTCCCCCGGGTCCCCGACCGGAGCCAGCTCGACCAGCCAGACGTCCGGCTGGGCGCCGCGGGCCGCGGTCTCGATGGCCAACCGGGTCTTACCCGCGCCACCGGGACCGGTCAGCGTGACCAGTCGGTGCGCGGCCAGCAGCCCGGTCACCGCCGACACGTCCGCGTCCCGGCCGACGAAGCTGGTCAGCTGGGCCGGCAGGTTGCTGCGCCGCTCCGGCCCACCACGCAGCAGTTCCAGATGCAGCGCGGCCAGTTCGGCGGACGGGTCCACGCCGAGTTCGTCGGCGAGCGTGCGACGGACCCGGTCGAAGTGGCGCAGCGCGTCGGCCGGCCGGCCCAGCGCGTGCAGCGCCCCGATGTGGAGGGCCTGCAACCGCTCCCGCGTCGGGTTGGTGTCGATCTCGCGGGCGGTCAGCGCCAGGGCCTCGGCCGGGTCCCAGTCGGTCAGGCACGCCGCCGCGTAGTCCTCGACGGCCGCGAGCCGGGACTCCTCGAGCCGGGCCACCCCGGCCGGATCATCCAGGTCGGCCAGGGCCGGTCCGCGCCACAGCGCCAGCGCGTCCTTGAGCAGCACCCGGGCCACCGGCGGTGCGGCCGTCCGGGCCTCGTCGACCAGCCGGGTGAAGCGCGCGGCGTCGACCGCGTCGGGCTCGACCACCAGCCGGTACCCGGTGGGATCGGCCCCGATCGCGTCGCGTCCGAGCGCGCCGCGCAGCCGGTACACCAGGGCCTGCAGGGCATTGGTCGCGTTCGCCGGGGCCGCCGAGCCCCACAGCGTGTCGATCAGCCGCTCGGTGCCGATCACCCGGCCGGGCTCGCCGGCGAGCGCGACGAGCAGCGCGCGCACCCGCTGGCCGTTGACGGGTACGGCGGTGCCGTCGGCGCGGTACACCTCCAGCCGCCCAAGGATCGACAGTCGCACGGTTTTCCCTCCCCGCGACCATCATGGCGGAACGCGGGGCCGGCGCGCAGGGCCGGGTCGGTCCGGGCCTTCACGCGAAGCACAGGGCCGGTCGGTCCGGGCCTTCGCGCCACGCGGAGGCCCGGGCCTTGGATCTACTCGTGCGGGTGGTCGAAACCGCCCGCACTCACGGCGCCGATGAACTCGCGCCAGGACCGCTCGCCGAACCGGAGCATCGGCCCGTCGGGGTCCTTGGAGTCGCGCACGGCGACCCCGTCGCGAAGGGGGGCGACCTCGACACACGCGCCGTTAGCGGCGCTGCGGCTGCTCTTACGCCAGGCCAGGCCGTCCCGCTCCAACGCAGGGAACATCCCTGCCACTTCCCTTCTGTTGATTGGTGATCAGCGCTCGCCGCGCGCCACGGCCCCGATGAACTCGATCGACTCCATCGGCGTCAACGCCGCGGCGCCCAGCGCCTCGAAGCTGCTCTCGTAGCTTCGAAGATCCTCGGGTCGGTTCCGGAACACGCCGCCGGTCGCACCCTCGCTGTAGACCAGCGGGCGTTCCGCGGCTCCGGAGAACTCCAGCACCATGAACGATCCTGCCAGGGCCGGATGCGCCCCGGCGGCGAACGGCAGAACCTGGATGGTGACCACCTTGCGCTCGCTCGCCTCGTTCAGCCGCAACAGCTGGCGGCGCAGCACGTCCGGGCCGCCGACCTGGCGGCGCAGCACCGCCTCGTCGAGGATCGTCCACAGCCGCGGCGGTGGCTGGCGGGTCAGCACCGCCTGGCGGGCCATCCGCACGGCGACCCGCTGCTCGACCACGTCGAGCTGGTCGGGTGGGAACGACGCCCGCGTCACGGCGCTGGCGTACTCCGCGGTCTGCAGCAGGCCCGGGACCACCTGCGCCTCGTACGCCCGGATGGAGGTGGCCTCCGTCTCGAAGCCGATGAACGTCTCGTAGGCGTCGGCCAGCGCGCCGCCGTACGCCTCCCACCAGGCCCGCTGCCGGGACTGTGCGGCCATGGCGCGCAGTCGCGAATGCTCCGCGTCGTCGACGCCGTACAGCCGCAGCAGCCGGTCCAGGTCGGCGGCGCGGATGCCGGTGTTGGCGGTCTCGATGCGGGACAGCTTCGACTCCGACCAGTCCAGCTGGCCCGCGACATCGGCCACCGTGCGCTGCGCACGGTCCCTGATCCGCCGCAGCTCCGCACCGAGCTGGCGGCGAAGCATCGTCGGGCTCGGCTTCGCGGGCATCGATGGATACCGTAGCGCAAGTCTTCCCGCATGGCGCAAGACGGAGACCGAATCTGCACTTGCATCCAAGAGTCGCGGGATGCTTAATGGACGTTAAGGCGACAACGGCGTCGATGCATCTCCGGCTCGGCGAGGTCGCCGTCACGGCTCCCGTACCAAGCGGCCTCGCACCACCCCCGGCCTCGGCGGACCCTCGCACCACCGTCGGCCACCGCCGACCCGCACCACCGGTCGGCCACCGCCGACCCCGCACCACCGTCGGCCACCGCCGACCCCGCACCACCGGTCGGGCGCGGCACCGCCTCCACGGGCGAGCGCCCCGATCACCCCGCCGAGGGATCACCTGCCGTCACCGGTGCCGCACGGCCCACCCACCCCGGCACCGGCCTCCGTCCTCGGGCAACCCCCGGGAACCACGCCACCTTCAGGAGGGTGCCATGAGTGCCGACCGCGTCCCACCCGCCCGCACCGCCACGCCGCCCGAGCCGATCGTCTACCTGCGCCGGCCCGGGATCCTGGTCACCAGCCGGCAGATCCTCGTCGGGCCGTACCGGTACCAGGTCTGCCAGTTGGCCGACCTGATGAGGGCGCGCGGCTCCACGCACCCCGGGGCGCTGGTCGGCCTGGTCATCGCCGCTGCCGAGGTGCCGCTGGTGGCACTGCTGATCGGCCTGGTCAACGCGCCGGCGGCCTGGCTGTTCGCGCCGCCCGCGCTGCTGATCCCCTGCCTGGTCGGGCTGGTCTGCCTGCGCCGGTGGCCGGCCCCGTACGAGCTGCTGGCCCGGTACCGGGGCGGGGAGGTCATCCTGTTCGCCACCCGCGACCAGCTCGAGTTCGGGCAGGTCGCCCGCGCGGTCCGCCGGGCGGTCGAGGCCACGCCGGGCGGCGACACGCGACCGTGAGCCTGACCATTCGGGATGCGGGCCAACCGCCACCACGGTCAGCAGAGATGATGACCTACATGGACCCGCGCATTCGACGGCACCTCGCGCACTGGCTCGGGCAGTGGCCGGCCACCGCCGACCTGTCCGTGATCGGCTCCGCCCGCCGGCAGCAACCCGGTTGGGACGGCGCGATACACCCGCTGATCGGCGTGCGGGCGGTGCAGGGCACGGTGCTGTCGGTGCCGCCGGACCGGCTCGACGCGGTCCGGCGGCTGGCCGACGCCGCGCCCGGCCGGAAGGATCTGCTCGCCGAGCTGCCGGACGCCGTGGGGCAGCCGGGGCGGACCGTCTACACCGGCGTGTTCCGGTGGAGCACCCGTCCGGCACCGCTGGAGGACGCCGGGAACTGGGTGGACTGCTCCGATCCGGTGGTTCCGGAGTGGCTGCGCGTCTTCGGCCATCAGGTGCTGATCGCCGCCGACCCGGACACCGGCGGGTACCTGGCCGGCGTGGGGCTCAAGCGGCACAACCAGTACGGGTACGAGCTGGCGGTGGGCACCGAGCCCCCGGCCCGGGGTCGGGGGCTGGCCCGCCGGCTGGTGGCGCAGGCCGCCCGCCGGGTACTCGACGAGGGCGCGGTGCCCACGTACCAGCACGCGTCGGACAACTTCGCCTCGGCGCGGGTGGCCGACGCCGCCGGGTTCCCCGACCGCGGCTGGACCTCCCTGGGCATCGGCTGAGGCCCCGGCGCCCCGGCCCCACACCGGACCCCACGCCGGCCCAGCGCCGGTTGGGCGACTGGTGCGTCCGGGTCGCGGCGCGGCGCGGGACGCGCCGAGCCGGACCGGTCGTTTTCAGGGGGTGGCGACCGGGGCGACCGAGCCGACCCGGAGCGCGGGGGTCTCCCGCAGGGTCAGCGTGGTGCCGGCCGTACCCAGCGCCCCCAGCACCGTCCGGGCGATGCCCGGCCCGTCCAGGCCCTGCTCGGCCAGCATCGCCTTGCGCTCGCCGTGCGCCAGGAACCGCTGGTCCAGCGCCAGGGTGCGCAGCCTCAGGTCGATTCCCGCGGTGCGGGCCGCCCGCGCGAAGGCGTCGCCGAACCCGCCGTGCTCGCCGCTGTCCTCGACCGTGACCACCAACCGGTACCCGCCCGCCGCCCGGACCAGGGCCGGGTCCACCGGCAGGATCCAGCGGGGGTCGGCGACGGTGGCGTACACGCCCTGGCGGGCCAGCTCGTCCGCGGCGGCCAGCGCCGCCCCGGCCATCGGGCCGACCGACACGATCAGCACGTCCGGATCGGAGTGCGCCCGCAGCAGGTCGGCGCTGCCCAGCCGGCCGACCGTCGGCAGCTCGCCGGCCACCTCGGCCTTGGGGAAGCGCAGCGCGGTCGGCCCGTCGGCGTGATCGACCGCCTCGCACAGCAGCTCGCCCAGGCGCCGGCGGTCACGCGGCGTGGCGACCCGCATGCCCGGCACCATGCCCAGCAGCGACAGGTCCCACATGCCGTTGTGCGACGGGCCGTCGCTGCCGGTGACGCCGGCCCGGTCCAGCACGAAGGTGACCGGCATCCGGTGCAGCGCCACGTCCATCAGCACCTGGTCGAACGCGCGGTTGAGGAAGGTCGCGTAGACACACACGACCGGGTGCCGACCGCCCATGGCCAGCCCCGCCGCCGAGGTGACCGCGTGCTGCTCGGCGATGCCCACGTCGTAGACCCGGTCCGGGAAGCGCCGGGCGAACGCCTGCAGGCCGGTCGGGATCAGCATGGCGGCGGTGATCGCCACCACGTCGGGACGGCGCTGCCCGATCTCCACCAGCTCGTCGCCCAGCGCGTCCGTCCACGTGGGACGCGACGGCGTGCCGGCCGGCTTCGCCGGGGAGATGGTGTGCATCCGGTCCGCCTCGTCGGCCTCGGCCGCCGGGTACCCGTACCCCTTGCGGGTCAGGCAGTGCACGACCACCGGGGCACGCAGGGCGCGGGCCTTGCGCAGCGCCGCCTCCAGGGCACCGGTGTCGTGGCCGTCGACCGGGCCGAGGTACGCGAGTCCCAACTGCTCGAACAGCGACCCGGAGAGCCCGCCGCGCAGCGCCGCCAGGTGGGTGCCCAACGCGCCCACCGTCGGGGCGTACGAGCGGCCGTTGTCGTTGAGCACGATGATGACCGGGCGGTCCGGGGCGGCGGAGATGTTGTTCAGCGCCTCCCAGCACATCCCGCCGGTCAGCGACCCGTCGCCGACGACGGCCACCACCGCGCGGTCGTCGCCACCGCCCAGCGCGAACGCCTTCGCCAGTCCGTCCGCATAGGACAGAGCCGTGGAGGCGTGCGAATTCTCCACCAGATCGTGCGGGCTCTCGGCTCGGCTCGGGTACCCGGACATCCCGCCGGTCTGGCGCAGTCCGGGCAGCCCGTCATGCCGGCCGGTGAGCATCTTGTGCACGTACGACTGGTGCCCGGTGTCCCACACGATGGCGTCGTGGGGGGAGCAGAACACCCGGTGCAGGGCGATGGTCAGCTCGACCACACCCAGGTTCGGCCCGAGGTGGCCGCCGGTGCGGCTGACCGAATCGATCAGCCGCTGCCGGATCTCGGCGGCCAGCGCGGGAAGGTCGGACTCGGGCAGCTCGCGCAGCTGCCCGGGTCCGGAAATACCCTCCACGATGGACATGGGGTCACGCACCGACGGCGGCGCGCAGTGTCTCCTTGAGCGAGCCCAAGGTCGCGATGACCGCGGTCGGCTCGTACCCGCAGTGCGCCATGCAGTTGTCGCACCGCGGGTCCTTGCCCCGGCCGAACTTGTCCCAGTCGGTCTCGTCGATGAGCTCCCGGTACGTCTTGGCGTACCCGTCATCGAGCAGGTAGCACGGGCGCTGCCAGCCCAGCAGGGAGTAGGACGGAATGCCCCACGGGGTGCACTCCAGGTCCTTCTTGCCCTCCAGGAAGTCCAGGAAGACCGGCGAGTGGTTCAGCCGCCACTTCTTGCGCCGGCCGTCACCGAACGACTTGCGGAACAGCTCCCGGGTCTCCTCCACGCCCAGCCAGTGCTCCTGGTCGGGCGCCTTCTCGTACGCGTACCCCGGTGACAGCTGCATGTTGTCCACGTGTACCTCGTCGTTGAGGTAGTCGAGCACCCCGATGACGTCCTGCGGGCTGTCGGTGTTGAAGAAGGTGGTGTTGGTCATCACCCGGAAGCCGGACTCCTTGGCCAGCTTGATGGCCTCCACCGCGCCGTCGAAGCCGCCCTCCTTGTTCACCGACTCGTCGTGGCGCTCCTTGAGGCCGTCGATGTGCACCATCCAGGAGAAGTTGCGGTGCGGCTTGAACTTGTGGATGTGCTTGGACAGCAGCAGCGCGTTGGTGCACAAGAAGACAATCTTGTTGCGAGCCAGCAGCTGGCGGACGATCTCATCGATCTGCGGGTGCATCAGCGGCTCACCGCCCGCGATGGACACCATCGGCGCGCCGCTCTCCTCGATCGCGTTTACCGCCTGCTCCACCGGCATGCGCTGCTTGAGTAGCGACGCCGGCTGCGCGATCTTGCCGCAGCCCGAGCATTTCAGGTTACACGCGAACAGCGGCTCCAGCTCGACCAACAATGGGAACTTGTCTCGGCGCAGCAGCTTCTGCTTCATCAGATAACTGCCAAGTCGAATGCTCTGACGCAACGGCATAGCCATCGGTCAGCCCACCTCCCTGGGCAATGTGAAATGAATATTCTCTGGTTGAGCTTGTGTCTCGCGCACCTCGACCGGACCGAGGCCGGACAGGCAGTGCACGAGTTCATCCACGAGATGCGGCGGGGCGGAGGCCCCGGCCGTGATGCCGACGCTGCGTACCCCCACCAGCGCGCGCAGGTCTACCTGGCCAGCGTCATCGACCAGCAGCGCCCGTACCCCCTCCCGTTGCGCGACCTCCACCAACCTCACCGAGTTGGAGGAGTTCGCCGAACCGACGACCAGCACCAGGTCGGCCTGGCCGGCAATGGCGCGGACCGCCTCCTGCCGGTTGGTCGTCGCATAGCAGATGTCGTCCCGGCGCGGGCCCTGCAGCGCCGGAAAACGCCGGCGCAGCACGTCCGCGATCTCTTCGGCCTCGTCCACGGCCAGTGTGGTCTGCATCGCGTACGCCACCCTGGCCGGATCGCGCACCGCGACCCGGGCCGCAGCCGCGGCGTCCTCGACCACGATGACGTTACTCGGTGCCTCCCCGACTGTGCCCTCGACCTCCTCGTGGTCGGCGTGGCCGATCAGGAAGACCGTGTCGCCCCGGCCGGAGTACCGGCGCACCTCGCTGTGTACCTTGCTGACCAGCGGGCAGGTGGCGTCGATGACGGTCAGCCCGCGCGCGTCGGCCTCCGCCCGCACGGCCGGGGTCACGCCGTGCGCCGCGAAGACGAGCACCCGGCCGGGCGGCACCTCGTCCGCCTCGGTCACGAACACCGCGCCGCGCCGCTCCAGCTGCCGTACCACGTGTGCGTTGTGCACGATCTGGCGGCGTACGTAGACGGGTGCACCGTACCGGTCGATGGCGCGATCCACCACGTCGATGGCCCGCTGCACCCCGGCACAGAACGAGCGCGGGCTGGCCAGCAGCACCTCGCGGGGGCCCAGCGCGGCGATCCACTCCTGGATCGCCGGCACCGTCCGGCGCAGCGCGCGCAGCGCCCGGATGCCCCGCGGTGCCGCCCCCATACTCCACAGTGGACTCGCATCGGTGTCCACGATGGACCGGACTGCGGCGAACGGCAGACCGTCCGGGGCGAGCCACACCGACTCGGTGTCCACCGCGAGCGCTCCGCTGCCCGACAGCTCCCGCCGCGCCGCGCCGTCGACCACCCGCTCGCTGGACAGGATGGGTCCGATGTGGACGTTCAGGCCCTGCCGGCGCAACGCCCCGGCCAGCAGCGGGGCCGACGGGCTGGGTACCCGCTGCCCGGCCGGCCCGCGCACCTCGCTGGCCACCACCACGTCGCCGGGCCGTACCGCCGGGTCCAGCCCGCCGCCCAGCCCGGCCACCAGCACCGGCGCGCCGGCCAGCCCGGCCGCGCTGCGCGCCGAGCGCCGGGGGCCCATGCCGCTGCGCAGCACGGAAACGCCGGCGCCGCGCAGCGCGGCCCGCTCCACCCGCATCGGGGCACAGACCACCGCCGCCGGCCGGCCAACGCCGGCCGGCAGATCGTCGGTATCGACCGTCGCGTCGGTATTCACGAAGCCATCCGCACGTACCGGCCGAGCGCGGAGACCGGGAACACCACCCGGTAGAGGTGGTAGTTGATGTAGAAGTCGCCGGGGAACCCCGTGCCGGTGAACTCCGGCTCGTCCCAGTTGCCGTCGGGCCGCTGGGTGTCCACCAGGAACGCCACGCCCCGCTCGACCGCCTCGGTGCGCTCCCCCGCGGCCAGCAGGGCCAGCAGCGCCCACGCCGTCTGCGACGCGGTCGACTTGCCCCGGCCGGCCCACGACCGGTCCACGTACGAGCGCAGGTCCTCGCCCCAGCCGCCGTCCGGGTTCTGGTGCTCCACCAGCCAGGCGACCGCGCGCCGGATCGGCGGCGAGGCCGGATCGGTGCCGGCGAACACCAGCGCCGGTACCACCGCGCCGGTGCCGTACACGTAGTTGGCGCCCCACCGTCCAAACCACGAGCCGTCCGGCTCCTGGTTGTCCAGCAGCCAGCGGACCCCACGCTGGGTGGACGGCTCCTCGGTCAGCCCCTCGGCGGCCAGCATCTCCACGATGTGCGCGGTGACGTCGGCCGACGGCGGGTCGATCACCTCGCCGAAGTCGCAGAACGGCAGCTTGTTGGCCAGCGTGTGAACGTTGTCGGCGTCGAACGCGCCCCAGCCGCCGTCCTGGGACTGCATCCCGACCGTCCAGGCGACACCGCGGTCGATCGACGCGCGCAGCGCCTCGGGCCGCGGGTGCTTCACCCGGCGCAGCGCCAGCACGATCTCGGCGGTGTCGTCGGTGTCCGGGTAGCCGTCGTTGGCGAACTCGAACGCCCAGCCGCCCGGCGCCAGGTTCGGCCGCCGTACCGACCAGTCCCCCTTGACCCGGATCTCCTCGTCCATCAGCCAGTCGGTGGCGCGCAGCACCGCCTCGTCGTCACCGGGCACCCCGCCGTCGAGCATGGCGGTCAGCGCGAGCCCGGTGTCCCACACCGGCGACTGGCACGCCTCGAGCCGCCGTACCCGGCCCCGGGGCGTGTCCTCCCGGATCAGGAAGCCCTCCAGCCCCTCGATGCCCGCCTTGACCGCCGGGTGGTCCATCGCGTACCCGAGCAGGTGCAGGGCCAGCAGCGAGTACACCCACGGCGGCTGGATGCCGCCCCAGCCACCATCGGCCTCCTGCCGGGCCAGCACCCACTCCGCGGCGCGGCGCTGGGCGAGCCGGCGCAGCGGCCGCACCGGGTGCTTGGCGTAGAAGTGCAGCACCTTGTCCAACCGCTGGAACACCCCGTTCCAGCTCCACAGTGGAGCCCTGCGGGACGGCTGGGCGCCGGTGCGCAGTTCGTCGACGCCGATCGGCAGCGACCGCACCGGACGCAGGCTGCCGACGATGGTCAGCGGCACCACTGTCTGCCGCGCCCAGCACCCGAAGTTGTACACGTTCAGCGGGAACCAGGACGGCAGGAAGATGAGCTCCGGCGGCAGGTCGGGCAGGTCGTCCCAGGACCACAGGCCGAACAGCGCCAGCCAGATCCGGGTGAACACCCGGGTGTTCTCCAGTCCGCCGTTGGCCAGGATGTACTCGTTGGCCCGCAGCATGTGCGGCGCGTCGGTCGGGTCGCCGGCCAGCCGCAGCGCGACCCACGCCTCGACCGTGGCGGACAGCTCGGCCGGCCCGCCCTCGAAGGTGGCCCAGGTGCCGTCCTCGCGCTGCTGCGAGCGGATCCAGCGGGCCGCCTCCTCGGTCTCCCGCTCCTGCCGGATGCCGAGGAACTCGCGCATCAGCAGGTCCTCGGCGTCCATCGTCACGTTGGTCGCCAGCTCGCCCTTCCACCAGCCGGCGGGGTCCTGCACCGAACGCAGGTATGCCACCGCGGCGCCCAGGGCGTCCGCGGCGGTGCGGGCCGGCGCCGGCCCCTCCGGGCCGGCGGCGACCCGCGCGGCCGTGATGACCTGCTCCACGGCGTCGATCTCTGGTATCGCGGTTTCGTCCTCATGCCCCGCGGTCGCGGCCATGGTGTGTGTCATGCCGCCCCCCTCACGAGTCCCGATCGACGACGAAGTTGCCCAGGGCGATGAGTTCTTCCCGGGGCTGGCTGGGAATGTCCACAGCGGACAACGCGTCCTCGGCCAGCGCCATGCGCCGCCTCGCCTCGGCCAGCGCCCACTCCCGGCCGCCGCCCGCCTCGACCAGCTCGGCGCCGCGGCGTAGCTGCGCGTCGTCCGGCTCGCCCGGCGCGGCCAGCCACTCGGCCAGCTCCGGGCAGTTCGCCACGGAGTAGGTGACCGGCAGCGACTTCTTGCGCGACCGCAGGTCGGAGAAGATGGACTTGCCGGTCACCGCCGGGTCGCCCCAGATGCCCAGCACGTCGTCGACCAGCTGGAAGGCCAGGCCGACCTGCGCCCCGAACACACTGAGCGCGCCCACGGTGGCCTCCGGCGCACCGGCCAGGACAGCGCCGATCGCCGCGCTGGCCGACAGCAGGCTGCCGGTCTTGCCGCCGGCCATGTCCAGGCACTCCGCCAGGGTCACGTCGCGGCGGTGCTCGAAGGCGAGGTCCTGGACCTGGCCGCGGATCAGCTCGCGGGTGGTCGTGGCCAGCAGCCGCGCGGCGGTGGCCGCGTGCGGCGACGGCGACTCCAGCAGCACCTCCTGGGCCAACGCCAGCAGCGCGTCCCCGGCGAGGATCGCCGCCGGCGCGCCCCAGATCGCCCACACGGTGCGGCGATGCCGGCGCTCCTCGTCGCCGTCCATCAGATCGTCGTGCAGCAGCGAGAAGTTGTGCACCATCTCGACCGCCACCGCGCCGGGCAGCCCGACCTCGGCCGGGGCGCCGGCGGCCTGGGCCGACAGCAGCGCCAGCGCCGGGCGCACGGCCTTGCCGCCGCCGCCCTCCGCCGGCGCGCCGTCCACGTCGCACCAGCCGAGGTGGTAGGAGACCTGCGCCCGGCTGGCGGGATCCAGTCGCTGCACCGCCTCGCGCATGGCGGGTGCCACCGCGTCCCGGCTGCGGTGCAGGCTGGTCAGCATGGCGGTCACGCTGCCACACCCTGTACGCCGCGGCGGGCCAGGACCTCGGCGGCGGCGGACTCGCCGCTGCGCACCGCGCTCTCCATGGTCGCCGGCCAGCCGGTGTCGGTCCAGGCGCCGGCCAGGAACAGGCCGGGTGCGGCGGTGGCGGCACCGGGGCGCAGCGCCGCGCTGCCCGGACCCGGCCGGAAGGTGGCGTGCGGCTCCCGGCTGACGAAGAAGTCCAGGACCGTCGCGGTCCGTACCCCCGGCAGCAGCGCGGTCAGCTCCGGCATGAGCCACTCACGCAGCTCGGCGACCGTCTTGTTGATCATGTCGTCCGCAGCGGACAGCGAGACGGCCAGGTACTGGCCGTCCGGTTCCGTGCCGCCGGCCGAGCGCTGCCGCCCGGCCAGGCCGGAATGTTCGGTCCGGTCGAACACCCACTGGATAGGGGTGGACACGCCGGCCACGAACGGACCGTCCATCACGCGGCGGTCCAGTACGACGTGCGCGTTGATGATCGGCGAACTGCCCAGCCGCGCTGACCAGCCGGCCGGCAGCGCGACACTGCCCGGTGGCAGCAGCCGCTCGGCCACCCGCGGCGGTACCGCGAGCACGACCTGATCGGCCATGTGCTCCTCCCCTCCTGAACCGACGAGCCAGCGGTCCCCCCGAGGCTCGACCGAGTCGATCTTCGTACCGGTGCGCAGCTCGACACCGGCCTCGGTCAGCCGGTGGTGGGCCGGCTCACCATGCAGCTGCCGCAGCGGCACCAGCGACCAGCCGATATCCGCCGCGCCAGCGTCGGTCAACAACCCGACCTGGAACACCATCGCCGCCAGGGCAAGCGACGCCTCGTCGGCGGTGGCGTTGAGCGTTGCCACCCCGACCAGGTCCCACAGCGCGCTCACGGTGAGCGCATCCTGTCCTTTTTCCCGAAGCCAGCTACCGAAACTCCGCTCGTCGACCGCACGCGACGTTCGGTCGATCTTGCGTAGCGCCAGCGCCGCCCGGATGAACCTGATCCGCTGGGCCGGGCTGAGCAGCGAATATTTCGCCAACGCGCCGCCCAGGTGCAGCGGAGCCGGCAGGTTGTTGCGACGCAGGCGCGCCGGCCGCGGGTGCAGCGGCGAGCGGACCGGGATGTCCAGCCTGGGCTGCAGCCGTACCTTGTCGGCCACTCCGAGCCGGTCCAGCAGCGCCCGGTACGAGGTGCAGCAGCGCAGGAAGACGTGCTGCCCGTTGTCCACATCCAGCTCGCCCCTACGGAACGAATGCGTCAAACCGCCCAACCAGGGACGAGATTCGAATAACGCGACGTCATACCCGCTATCGGCACAACGCAGCGCCGCCGTGATCCCGGCCAGACCGCCACCCACCACGGCTACCGAGCCGAGTGACCTACTACTTCCGCTCACCCCACCACTCCTCGCCCGGAGGCGCCGAGCGGGACGCCCCCGAAGCTCAACCGGCCGCGGAATCTCGGCCGGACCGCGCCGCGGCGCCACCACCCGACGGGGGCGCCGGATCTACAGCCGGTCACGCCGCCATCCCCGCGAGCGCGCGGACGGCGACGCCGGCCTTCTGCCAGCCGGACAGCGACAGCCGCCGGTCGTACACCGCCGACGGCGTGGCCGCGATCCGATCAAGGAGCCTGCGGTAAATACCGGACATAGCGGTACAGGACGCCGCACTACGCCGATCGAGCAGCGGCACCAGGCGCAGCCCGTCGGCGTACCACTCGCGGTTGCGCGCCGCGCTGAACTCGATCAAGGCGGTCAGCCCGCCGTCCTTGTCCACCAGCGCGCCCTGCTCGTCGAGGGCCAGCTCCACCCCGAAGGTGTCCAGGTCGGCCTGCGGCAGGTAGATCCGCCCGTTGCCGAGATCCTCCCGGATGTCGCGCAGGATGTTGGTCTGCTGCAGCGCGATGCCCAGGTCGTCCGCGTACTTCGACGCCTCCGGGTGCGGCTTGCTGCCGAACACCCCCAGGCACAGCCGACCCACCGCGCCGGCCACGCACCGGCAGTAGGTCACCAGCTCGTCGAAGGTGTCGTAGGTGCGGCCCGTCACATCCATTTCAACGCCGTCGATCAGTTCTCCGAACGCCCCGAGCGGGATCGGAAACCGGCGGGCGGAGTCGGCGACGGCGACCAGTACCGGATCGGAGGCGCTGTCGATGTCGGACAGCGACGCGCGCAGCTCGGCCAGCGCGGTCACCTTCTGCTCCTGCGGCAGGTCCCCGTCGCCGATGTCGTCCACCCTGCGGGCGAGCGCGTACACGGCGCACAGCACGCCGCGCTTCTCGGCTGGGAGCAGCCTGATGCCGTAGTAGAAGTTGCGAGCCTGCTCCTTGGTGATCGACTCGCACAGCCCGTACGCATCGTCGAGCGTGCTCGTCACGATGCCACCCTTCTACGCATCAACAACCCGATGAGGTGCCGGAGGACGTCCGAACGTCGCACCGACGGAGAACCCGACATAACATCCCATTTGGCGCGCCGCAGCCCATCGTTCGCGGCCAGGCCGCCGGCCGCGAAGCCGGTGACCGCCAGCCTCGCCCACCCCCGCAGCTCACCGAGCAGTGGCAAGCCCTCGTTCATCAGCGCGGCGGCCCGCCCCGCCTCGAACGCGAGCAACGCCCGCACCTCCTCGGACGCCTCCGGCCGGTCAAGGTCGGCCGGGGAGACATGGTAGCGGTCCAGATCTTCCTGGGGCAGGTAGACCCGCCCGGCCCGGCGATCCTCGGCCACGTCCTGCCAGTGCTCGATCAACTGCAGCGCGGTGCAGATCCGGTCGGACAGCTCGACGCGCCGCGGCGTGCTGACCCCGAACAGCTCCAGCACCATCCGCCCGATCGGCTCGGCCGACAGCGTGCAGTAGCCCAGCAGGTCCTGGTAGGTCTGGTACTCGCTGACCCGCTGGTCCTGCAGGTTGGCCAGGACCAGGTTGTCGAACGGCTGCTGGGACAGCCCGCAGGCCCGCACGGTGGGCGCCAGCCGGCGCAGCACCGGGGCTCTCGGCGTGTCGCCGCGCCAGACCGCGGCCAGGTCCGCGCCGAACTCCTCCAGCAGCGCGACCCGGTCGCCCTCGGCCTGGTCACCCAGATCGTCGATCACCCTGGCCACGTCGTAGACCGCGGCCAGGTGCACGCGCAGCCGCTTGGGCAGCACGCGCAGCGCGACCGGGAAGTTTTCCGACTGCTCCCGGCCACGCAAATATTCATCGGCCGGTCCCCCCGAACGGGCCACGTCCCCCGACGCGCCCGATTCGGCGGCCAGCTCGGCCCGCCTTACCCCCATGATTCGATGCTGCTACGTCCGGGCCTCAAGATCTGCGCCAAAATGAGTAATTCTGCTGCGCCATTGTTGTCACGCGCGTATAAAACTGTCGCGTGAGTTCAACCCTGTCACACGGGTGCGGTAAACCAGTAGGCGTGGAGGCACAGGAACATGACGTGGTGAGCACAGACAGCGACGACCCGGCGGCGGGCGGTGGCGTCGCTGCGGGCGTGGCGGATCCGGCCACCGACGTCGGCCTGAGCAAGCTGGTCCCGGCCCTGGTGGAGCGGCTGCCCCGCCTGCTGGGCGAGGTCCGCGAGCTACTCACCGAGGAGTGGCCCGACTACGCGCGCTTCCTCGCCGACGAGCAGGACGAGGTCGCGGTCGCCGCCGAGGCGTTCATGCACTGGCTGGTGGAGATCGCCGAGCAGGGCCTCACCCAGCCGGCGGAGGACGCCGGACCGGAGGCGGGCGCCCAGGTGGCCCTGTTCGAGGAGATCGGGCGCATCCAGTGGCGGGAGGGTCGCGACCTGACCACTCTGCTGTCGGCCTACCAGGTCGGCGCCCGGGTCGCCTGGCACCACGTGTCCAGCACCGCGCTGGAGATCGCGGTCGCGCCGGAGGCCCTGGCCGCGCTCGCGGAGGCGGTGTTCGTCTTCATCGACCAGCTCTCCTCCGCCTCGGCCCGGGGCTTCGTGCTGGAGCAGTCCGAGGCGGCGGTCACCCGCGAGCGGCTGCGCGACGAGCTGGTCGACCTGCTGCTGTCCGACCGCTCCGACAGCGCCGCCGTGCGGGCCGCCGCCGGCCGGGTGGGCTGGCCGCTGCCCCGTGACGTGGCGGTGATCCTGATCGACCCGGAGAACCTGGTGGGCCAGTCCGTGCTGTCCCGGCTGGACAGCTCCTGCCTGCTGATCCGCAGGCGCGCGCTGATCGGCGCCATCGTCCCCGACCCGGTCCGGCCGGGCCGGCGCCAGCGGCTGGCCACCGCGCTGCGCGGGGCGGGCGCGGTGATCGGTCACCCCGTTCCGCTGGAGCATCTGCCCTCCAGCGTGCGCATCGCCGAGGTGGCCGCGACGCTGCAGCGCTCCGGGGTGCTGGAGGAGGACCCGGTGTTCGTCGCCGAGCACCTGGACGCGATCATCGTGCACCGGGATCCCCGGCTGCTGACCGCGCTGCGCGAGCAGGCGCTGGCTCCGCTGGCCGGGCTGTCCGCGACGGTCAACCAGCGGCTGACCGACACGCTGGCCTCCTGGCTGCGGCATCTGGGCGACCGTCAGGCCATCGCCGCCGATCTTCACATCCACCCCCAGACGGTGCGTTACCGGATGGGCCAGCTCCACGACCTGTTCGGGGCCGCGCTGGACGACCCGTCCGCCAGGGCCAAATTGACCCTGGCCCTGGCCTGGTGCCCGGTCATCCCGAGCGGGGCCGCGCCCGAGACGCCGGCGCGCCACCAGCCGCCGACCCAGGCCGCCGGCTCAGCCGGTGTGGCCGGAGGAGGTCAGGTGGGCACCTGGCGGCGCTGACCGCTGCACCGTCGCCTCGCTCAGGTCCTCGACGACCGCCCGGACCGCCTCCCCGAGCAGGTCGGCGTCGTCCACCAGCGCCGGGTCGGCGCTGATCCCGAGGTACAGCATGCCGTCCCAGCCCAGGGCGCCGATCGCGAGCGGAGCCCTGGGCGCCAGCGGCAGGATCGGGTACACGGCGGCCATGGGCGCGCCCGCCATCCGGAACGGCTGGTTCGGGCCGGGCATGTTCGACACGATCGCCTGGAAGAACCGGGCGCCGTAGACCGTACGGGCGAACCAGGCGTGCAGCGGCTGCGGGAGCAGCTGGCCCAGGGTCCGCATGACAAACCGGGAGGCCAGCGCCCGGGTACCGGTGTGCAGCCGCCGGCTGCGCCGCGCGACGTCGGCCAGCCGCTCCGGTTCGGCCATGGGCCCGAGCGGCACGTCCATCATCACTGCGGCGGTGACGTTGCCCTCGCTGGAGTTGCCCGGCTCCCGCACCATCAGCGGCACCGCCACCCGCAGCCGGGGCGAGGAGTCGCCGGGCGCCGACCACACCCGACGCAGCGCCCCGGCGACGCCGGACAGCAGCACGTCGCTGACCCGGGTGCCGTGCTTGCGGGCGACCGCCCGCACCGTGGACAGCGGCAGCGCGACCGTGCCGAACCGGCGGGCGGAGGTGCCGCCGGTGGGCAGCCGGTCCCGCGACCCGCCGTCGGTGGCCAGCTGCGCCAAGCCGACCGTGACGCCCAGCGCGGCGCGCAGCGGGCCAGGTCGCCGGGTGAGACCGAGCGGGCCGTCCGGCAGCTGCGGCTCCAGCAGGTTCATCGCCTGGGCCACGGTGCCGATGCCGTCGGCGACCACGTGGTGCATCACCAGGACGGCCGCGGACTGCTCCGCCTCGACCCCGCCGACCACCATGAACCGCCACATCGGCCGGTCCCTGGGCAGCGCGGTGGACTCGGCCTCGGCGACGAACCGGTGCAGTGCCTCGATGCCGCCCGGCTGCCCGTCCGGGCCGGAGACGTCGAACAGCGGGACGTGCCAGTCCCAGTCCAGCTCCGGCTGGGGCTGCCAGCGCGGGCGCCGCCAGCGCGACAGCGAGGACAGCCGCTGGCGGAACCGGGGCAGCCGCCACAGGTTGGCCTGGATCACCGCGCGCAGCCCGTCGCGGTACTCCGCCGGGCTGGTGCCGGCCGGCCCGACCCCGGCGAGCATCACCAGGCCGCCAACGTGCTGGGCGGCGATGGGCGACTCGACGTGCAGGAAGAACGAGTCGGCCGCCGGCACCCGTACCCCGTCGGAGCGGCCGGGCCGGTCCTGGAACACGCCGACCAGGACCATCGCCAGCCAGACCAGGAGGCACCCGCCGATCGCGTCGAGCAGGTAGTGGTTGGCGGTGGCCAGGATCACCAGGGCGGTGAGCAGCACGTGGAAGGTGCTGAGCACCTGCACCCAGTGGGCCCCGATGATGGCGGCCAGCACCACGGTCACCCAGACCGCCCAGGCGATGTGCAGGGACGGCATGGCGGCCAGTTGGTTGGCGTGCCCGACCAGCGAGGATCCCCAGGAGCCCCAGGTGTGCCCGCTGCGCACCGTGTCGACGAAGCCCAGGTTGGACAGCAGCCGGGGCGGCGCGGCCGGGTAGAGCCCGAAGCAGATCAGGGCCAGCGCGTTGAGCACCACGAACGAGTTGCGGGCCCACCGGTACGTCGCCGGGCGCCGCACGTACAGCCAGACGAGCAGGGCCAGGGCGCTGAGGATGTAGGTCGCCGCGTACTCGTAGTTGAACGCGATCCGCAACAGGTGATGCGGCGTCAGCCAGTTGTTGAGCGCCGGCTCGATGTCCAGGTGCAGGAGCCGTTCCAGGCTGTAGATCTGGCGCCCGTGCCGGTCGGCCGCGGCCCGCCGGCTGTCCCAGTCCAGGCTGGCCACCACGCTGTACACCGCGAAGATGGCCAGGAAGACGATCAGCTCTCGCCAGATCGGCGGGCGGTGGGCGGACGGATCTCCCTGGTCGACTCCCTCGGGGCTGGCCTGGCGGCCGGAATCGACTGCGGCAGAGGTCATTTAGTTCTTGTAGCACGCGAATAGGCGCCCGGACCCGACCGGCACGCCATTATTGGCCAGTATGTGATCCTCAGCTTAGGCGGTGGACAACGGTGCGCGCAGGCGTAACGTAATTCCAGGCATGCGGCGCAGGCAGCGCCAGCCCCAGCCGGCACAGATGACAATCATGGTGGCGGTCAGCAGGCCGCTGAACACGCCCCGGGACAGCAGCCCGGCGTCCAGGCTCCAGTGCAGGAAGCCCAGGCTCATGCCGGCGTCGACCAGCCGGCCGATTCCCCACAACAGGGCCACCTGGGTGAACATCCGGCGCACCCCGGGGTGGTGGAACATCTGTGCCGGAAGCGCGACGAAGTCGCGGGCCAGCCTGATGGTGATCGGCCGGCCGAACGCGGCGCTGCCGAGGAACAGGGTGGCCATCACGATCGAGCCGGCCACCGGCTGCAGCAGATATATCAGGGCACTGGACAGGACCAAGGCCACGCCGGCGCGGGCACACAGCAGGCCGGCGCACAGCACCAGCGTGCCGGGCAGCCGGTGCCCGAGGAACCACCGGACGCTGACGGTCAGCACGCACCAGCCCAGCACGGCGACCAGGCCGGCCACGAGCCCGACCGCGTGCAGCAGGATGAACAGCAGGAACGTCGGAATGGCCGCGGTCTCCAGGAACATCCGGCCGGCCCGCAGGAGCGCCGGCCGCAGGGCGCCAAGCTCGATGACGACCTCAGGCTCCTCGGCGGCCAGCCTGCGACGTGCGGGTAGAGCGGATGCCATAACTCGTCCTGGATGAGGTCGTCGGGCGATTTCAGCAAGAGGACTGCGGCGAGGGGTTGGCTACCCCCGAGGTATGACCAGGATCCCTGGACCCGCCGGGACGGACAATCGGCGAGTGTGCCAACCCCACCGCACCGACGAAGAGCAGGACTCCCGCTCCGGCCAGCCCGGCCACTGCGCCGGGACTGGTCGGCAGCGTGACGTGGAACGCTAGCACCCCCAGCACATAGCTGGCCAGAGGGTTGGTAATCGTCATCGCGGCCACCGCCGCCGGCAGCGAGCCCGCGGCGAAGGCACCCTGTTCAAGGACCAACCCGGTCAAGGTGGACACGGCTAACCCATACCCAGGCCAGTCCCGGGCAGTCGCGCCGACGCCCCGGTGAATGAGATCGTCGGTGGTCAACTTCATCAACACGGCACTGAACGCGAAGCACAGCCCGGCCGCCACCGCGATCACGGTCGCGTGCACCGGCGGGCGGCGTCCGGTCGAGGCCAGCATCAGCAGGCCAATGATGATCAAGAGGGTGAAGCCGGACACCAGGACCAGCCGGCGGTCGGGCGCACCTTGCGATGGCGCCACCCCCCGGACGGCCAGAAACACCACCAGGCCGCCACAGATGGCCAGGGCCGCGAGCCAGTCCCGCCGCTGCGGCCAGCGCCGGCACCAGGCCGAGGCCATCGGCAGCGCGAAGAACAACTGGGTCACCAGCAGCGGCTGGACCAGCGCCACCGAGCCGAAATGCAGCGCGGCGGCCTGGATCAGGAAGCCGACCAGGTTGGTCGTCCAACCGAACAGCCACAGCCGGTTGCGGACCAGCGACCGGACGAGGCGCAGCAGGGAGAGGATCACCGCCGGCCGGCCGCGCCGACCGCGCTGCGACTGCGGCGCGTACTCGGCCCCGTGCGCGGCATGCTGCTGCAGCGATGCCGACGCGGCGAAGAGGAACGCCGCCAGGAGGCCGAGGCCGACAGCGAGAGGCACGACGGTTCCCGGGAGGCTAGATGACCGGACGCATCGATCGTCTCACACGGCGATCGAGCTCGCCGCCGTCAGGCCGAGCCCGCCTCCGCTCACCCGAGCGGCGGAGATCCGCGCCGGCGGCCGCCCCGGGCTCCCTCCGAAGGCCGGCTCGACTACCGCCGGAGGCCGGCTCGGCTGCCGCCGGAGGCCGGCTCGACTACCGCCGGAGGCCGGCTCGGCTGCCGCCGGAGGCCGGCTCGACTACCGCCGGAGGCCGGCTCAGCTACCGCCGAACCGGCCGGCGAGTCCCCGGTACACGCCGGGCAGCGCGCCGCGCACCGCCACCGGCAGCCGCAGCCAGCGGGGCGCGTACGCCTCGGCCCGGCCGGCGACGATCGCCCGCACCATCGCCTCGGCGACCGGCCCGGGCGGCAGCGGACGGGGCCGCTGGCGCTGGTACGGCTGGCCGCGGCGATCGAAGAACCGGGTGTCCACCACGCCCGGCACCAGCACCCCGACCCCGACGCCGCTGCCCCGCAGCTCGAAGCGCAGGCTCTCGGCGAAGGCGTCCAGGCCGGACTTTGTCGCCGAGTACACCGCTTCGCCGGCCACCCCGGTACGGCCGGCGATCGACGTGACGAACATGAGGTAACCGGCGCCGCGCTCCAGCATGCCGGGCAGCAGGGCGCGGGTCAGCCGCAGCGGCGCGGAGAGGTTCACCGATACCAGCCGCTCCAGGTCCTCGCCGGTCATTTCGCCGAACGGGCCGGCCCAGCCGGCGCCCGCATTGTTGATCAGAATGTCGACCCGGCCGTACGCCTGGACGGCCTCCCGCGCGATCCGCTCGACCTGCTCCGGCGCCGCCGCCAGCTCCCCCCGCAGCACCACCCCGTCCACGCTCTCGGCGAGGCTGGCCAGCGCCTGCTCGTCCCGGCCGTGCAGGATGACCCGCGCGCCGAGTTGGGCCAGCCGGATCGCGGTGGCCCGGCCGATTCCCGAGGACGCGCCGGTGACCAGGGCAACGCGGTCGTTGATCCGCATGCGGGCACAGTAACCCGCGGCCCACCGCCCCTCCGGCCGGGCACCCCCCTACGGAAAGCCGGGCGGGCGCACCACCGACACCGGCGCCCCTGGTGAAGCCCGCGGGCCCGGGGGCATGAGGCCCGCCTGGCCGGGTAACCGGGCCGGGTAGTGCCCGCTCGCGTCACGAAGGGGACCAACCGCGTGCAGCAGCCCGCCCTGCCCATCCAGCCCCGGCCGACCTGGAACTGGAAGCGGGTCTTCGTCGTCGGCCTGCTGCTGTGGCTGGCCACGGTCGTGGTGACGCTGCTGACCAGGAACCCCGTGCTGGTACCCACGCTGGTGCTGCTGGGCAGCTTCCTGGTGCCGGTCTCCTTCGTCACCTGGGCGCTGCAACGATGGCGCGACGAGCACGTGACCACGGAACTGGTGGTCCGGGCGTTCGTGGTCGGCGGGGTGCTCGGCATCCTGGCCGCCTCGCTGCTGGAGACCTACCTGCTGCACCCCTCGCCGTGGCTGTTCGGGGGCGTCGGGCTGATCGAGGAGGGGGTCAAGCTCGTCGCCCTGCTCCTGATCACCCGGCACATGACCCGGCGGCACACGCGCGACGGAGTGGTACTGGGCGCCGCCGTCGGCTTCGGCTTCGCCGCGCTCGAGACCGCCGGGTACGCGTTCAACGCCACGCTGACCGTGCGCGGGCTGTCGCTGTCCGCCCTGGTACAGACCGAGCTGCTGCGCAGTGTCGTCGCGCCGGTCGGGCACGGGCTGTGGACGGCGATCCTCGGCGGCGTGCTGTTCCACGGGGCGGCCCGGGGGCGCTGGCTGACCGCCCGGCTGGTGCTGGCCTACCTGTGGGTGTCGCTGCTGCACGCGTTCTGGGACGGCTCACACGACCTGGCGGTGCTGGTGACGTTCCTGCTCACCGGCAGCGATCGGCAGGTGCGGCTGCTGCGCGTCGGGTACCTGCCGTCGTCGACCGCATCGCAGACGATCCTGTTCACCACGCTGTCGATCGCCGCGCTGGTCGGCGTCTCCCTGATCGGCCTGGCCACGCTCTCGAGAGTGTGGCGCAGCGGTACCGACGATGTGGACCATCCGGACGGCTTCCCTTACGCCCATTACGGCCCGGTGGGTCCGACCTGGCCCCCAACCGCATAACCGGGAATCTCGGTTGATCCGGCCGGGCCTGATCCGGTAGGAACGCTACCCATGCTGCGTGGCGAAAAGGTGGCACTGCGCGCCCGGCGCGAGGCCGACATTCCGATCCTGTACGCCGAACTCTATGAAGACGTGCTCACCCACGCGAGGTCGGACGGGAGGCCGTGGCAGCCGATCCCGCCCACCGCGCCCGGAGCGCCGTACGCGATCGCCGAGGCGTCCTCCGGCGCCGCGCCGTTCTCCGTGGTGCTCCTGCCCCGCGAACCGGCCGGCGCCGAGGCCGGCCCGGCGAGCGGGGGCGGCGCCGCGAGCGAGGGCGGCCCGGCGAGCGAGACCGACGCCGGAACGGAGACCGACACCGGAACGGAGACCGACACCGCGCCCGAGGGCGGCGGCGAACCCGAGGGCGGCGGAGAACCCGAGGGCGGCGGCGAACTGGTCGGCGAGGCGGTGTTGTGGGGCATCGACACCCACAACCGCAGCGCGCACCTGGGCATCTCGCTGCGGCCCAGGTTCCGCGGCCAGGGCCTGAGCGCGGACGTGGTACGGGTGCTGTGCGCGTACGGCTTCCGGATCCGGGGGCTGCACCGCCTGCAGATCGAGACCCTCGCCGACAACACGGCGATGATCGCGGCGGCGCTGCGCAACGGCTTCGAACGCGAGGGCGTCCTGCACGGGGCGGCCTGGGTCGACGGCCGCTTCGAGGACGAGGTCATCCTCGGCCGCCTGGCCGACGGCTGACCCCGATCGCGGTCCGGGCCGACGGGAGGTCGCTCCCGCGGGCCCGGCCTCCGGGGCACCAGCTCACTTCCGGGCTCCGGCTCACTTCCGGGGCCCCGCACACTTCCGCAGGCCCTGGCTCACTTCCGCGGGCTCCGGCTCACTCCCGGAGGCCCGGCTCACTCACGCAGGCTCTCGGTGGTCGGCGTCCCGGACTTGTCGTGCGGCGCCTTGCGGCGTGGATCGCTGGCGCTGCGGGCGGTCGACGCCTCGTCGGCCCAGCCGCTCTTGTCCTCGTCGTACGTCTCGTCCTGGTCCCCCGCCACCTGCGCGGGGCGTCCGGCGGGCTCCCGTTCGGCGTCCCTGCCGTGCTCCCTCATCCTGCTCTCCCTCCGTTTCCGGCTGTCCTCCCCGGCCCGGTCCCCGGCATCCCTGATCGGCGTCCCCGATCTCCCGGCGTCCCCGATCCCGGCGTTCGCGATCCCTGCGTCCCCGATCTCCGGCGTCCCCGATCCTCGGCACCCGGTCACCGGTTGGCGCCGGCCGGCTCCCGTTTGGCGGCGTCGGCCTGCCCGGGCGCCTGGTCGATGTCGAAGCGCAGCGTGCTCTCGGAGACGTCCACGGTGACCCGCTGCCCGGCGCCCAGCCGGCCGTCGAGCATCATGCTGGACAGGTGGTTGTCGATCTCGCGCTGGATCAGCCGGCGCATCGGCCGGGCACCGAACTCGGGCTGGTATCCGTGCTCGGCCAGCCAGTCGATGGCCCCGTCGGTGACCTCCACGGTGATGCCCTGCGCGTGCAGCCGTCGCTGGGTGTGGCCGAGCAACAGGTGGGTGATCTCGCGCAGCTGCTCCATCTCCAGGCGCTGGAAGATGATCACTTCGTCGATCCGGTTGAGGAACTCCGGCCGGAACTCCTCCTGCAGCCGACGCATGAGCTGGTCGCGCACCCCGGGGTCGTCCGCGCCGCCCTCGCCGGTAGCGCCGCCGTCGAAGCCCAGCGGCTGGCGCCGCCCGACGATCAACTCCGAGCCGAGGTTGCTGGTCATGATCAGGACCGTGTTCCGGAAGCTCACCGTGCGGCCCTGGCTGTCGGTCAGCCGGCCGTCGTCGAGCACCTGCAGCAGGATGTTGAACACGTCCGGGTGCGCCTTCTCGATCTCGTCCAGCAGCACCACGGAGTACGGGCGGCGCCGCACCAGCTCGGTGAGCTGGCCGGCCTCCTCGTACCCCACGTAGCCGGGCGGGGCGCCCACCAGCCGGCTGACCGTGTGCCGCTCCTGGAACTCGCTCATGTCCAAGCGCACCATCCGGTCCTGGTCGCCGAAGAGCGTCTCGGCCAGCGCCCGGGCCAGCTCGGTCTTGCCCACCCCGGTCGGCCCGAGGAACAGGAAGCTGCCGATCGGGCGGTCCGGGTCGCCGATGCCGGCCCGGGAGCGCCGCACCGCCTCGGACACCACCTGGACCGCCTCGTTCTGGCCGACCACCCGCTCGTGCAGCTGGCTCTCCAGGCGCAGCAGCCGCTCCCGCTCCTCCTCGGTGAGCTGCCGGACCGGAATGCCGGTCTGCCGGGACACCACCTCGGCGACGTCCGCGGCGGACACCTCCGGTACCGCCGGCCCGCCGCCGGTGGCCTCCGAGATGGCCTGCTGCGCCTGGGCGATCTCGTCGCGCAGCGCCGACGCCCGCTCGTACTGCTCGTCGGAGACCGCCTGGTCCTTGTCCCGGTTCAGCTGCTCGAGCCGGCGCTCCAGCTCGCGCACGTCGGCGGCCGGCGTCTTGACCCGCAGCCGCACCCGGGCACCGGACTGGTCGATCAGGTCGATCGCCTTGTCCGGCATGAACCGGTCGGTGACGTACCGGTCGGCCAGCTCGGCCGCGGCCACCAGCGCCTCGTCGGCGAAGCGCACCTGGTGGTGCGCCTCGTACCGGTCGCGCAGGCCCTGCAGGATGGCGATGGTGTCCGGCACGGTGGGCTCGGGCACCATGATCGGCTGGAAGCGCCGGGCCAGTGCCGCGTCCTTCTCGATGTTGCGCCGGTACTCGTCCAGCGTGGTCGCCCCGATCACGTGCAGCTCGCCCCGGGCCAGGGCCGGCTTCAGGATGTTGCTGGCGTCCATGCCGCCCTCGCCACCCCCGCCGGCGCCCACCACCGTGTGCAGCTCGTCCAGGAAGACGATCAGTCCATCGCCGCTGTCCCGGATCTCGTCGATCACCCGCTTGATCCGCTCCTCGAAGTCACCCCGGTACCGGGTGCCGGCGACCATGCCGACCAGGTCGAGCTGGATGACCCGCTTGCCCTCCAGGGTGCGCGGCACGTCCCCGTCGGCCACCCGCTGGGCGATGCCCTCGACGATCGCCGTCTTGCCGACCCCGGCCTCCCCGATCAGCACGGGATTGTTCTTGGTCCGCCGGGACAGGATCTCGATGGTCTGCTCGATCTCGTCGCCCCGACCGACCACCGGGTCGATCCGGCCCTCCCTGGCGAGTTCGGTCAGATCCTGGCCGAACTGGTCCACGGTGGGGGTACGGCTCGGCGGCGGCGTGGACGGCGTGGCCGGAGTGGGCGCGGGAGTGCCTCGTTCGGAGGCGGACAGCAGGGACTGCGGCGCCACCCGGGCGCCCGACAGCAGCCCGCCCGCGGTCGACTCGGGGTTGAGCGCCAGCGCCGTGAGCAGGTGCTCCGGCCCGATGTACGACGAGCCGGTGGCCCGGGAGATCTGATGGGCCTCGAGGAACGCCCGCTTGGTCGCCGGGGTGAGCGCCAGCTGCCCGGCGGGCTTGCCGGAGGGGTGCTCGGCGGGGATCTCGCTCGGCGTCTGGGTCACCTCGGGCGGCTCGTCCCGCCCGGCGCGGTCCTCCCGGCCCCGGTCGCCGCGCCCGTCCCTGGCCTGGATGCGCCGGTCCAGCTCGCTGCGCAGCGCCTCCGGGTCGGCCCCCGCCTTACGCAGCAGGTCGCACAGCTGGTCCCGGCTCAGGGCCGCCCACAGCAGGTGGTCGGTGTCCAGGTCCGGGCTGCCGCTCTCCACCGCGCGGCGGGCCGCGTCGATCACCAGTTGCCGGGCCGGGCCACTCATCAGCCGGTTGATGTCCACCCGGTGGACGGGCCGGCGGTTCGGGCCGGAGCCGAAGAACCTGCTGAAGAACTCGTCCCAGGAGCTCGGGTCCGCGCTGCCCGGGTCCCATGGTCCACTACTCATGCGACCGCTCCGCCCGCCGAGGGGCCGGGGTGCCCGGCCGGCGTGCCCGCCCGCGTGATTCGCTCGCCCACGTCCGCTTCCTCCTCGCGCCGCGCCCGACCGGCGGGCCGGCGTCCGCCGAGATGCCCCTGCGCTCGGGGTTACCCCGGCATTCGAGGTCAAACCCCGCCGAGGGGGCCGTCCTGCGACACCGGATGCCGCCGGCGGTCGGCGCGCGGAGGCGGGCGGCGGATCAGACGAGCGCGGCGGCCAGCTCCCGCCACTGGTTCCGGGCGAGCCCGCCGGTGCGGGCCGCCGAGTCCACGTCCGGGGTCACCACCTGGACGCACACGTGGTCGGCCCCGGCCTCCCGATGCTCGCCAACCCGGGCGAGCACTCCGTCCGGGCCGTCGATGCCGTACGCGTAGAGCGCGTCGACCAGCCGGTCGCTGCCGCCGCCGGACAGGTCCTCGTCGGTGAAGCCGAACCGCTTGAAGTTCTGCGCGTAGTTCGGCAGTACCAGGTAGTAGGACAGGTGGTTGCGGGCGATCGCACGGGCCGCGGCCCGGTCGGGCTCCAGCACCACCTTCTGCTCCGGGGCCAGCAGCGGACCCGAGCCCAGCACCCGCCGGGCCAGCTCGGTGTGCGCCGGGCCGGTCAGGTACGGGTGGGCGCCGGCGCTGCGCCGGGCGGCCAGCTCGAGCGCCCTCGGCCCGAGCGCGGCGAGCACCCGCCCGTCGGCCGGCACCGGGTCGGACGCGGCGTCCAGCCCATCCAGGTAGTGCGCCAGTTCGGACAGCGGGCGCTGGTAATCCCGGCCCAGCCGCTCCACGGCCGGCGCGTGGCTGGCGCCCAGGCCCAGCAGGACCCGGCCCGGGTAGCGCTGCGCCACCCGGTGCAGGCTGGCCGCCACGTCGGCGGCCGGGTACGCCCAGATGTTGATGATCCCGGTGGCCAGCACGATGCGCCGGGTGGCCGCCAGCAGCTCCTCGACCAGCCCCAGGTCGCCGGCGGCGTTACCCAGCCACAGCGCGCCGTACCCGAGCTCGTCCAGCTCGACGGCGGCCTCCCGGCGCTGCTGCTCGCGCCCGGGGCCGTCGCCGGACCAGACGAACGAGGGACTCCAGATGCCCACCGGGCCGAGGTCGATATCCACCGTGGCTCCTCACCGCGCGCCGGATGATGATGCTTCCGCGTCACCAACCAACCTAACGGATCACCGAGGCGCCGCCGGCCGGCGCGGAAAGCCCGGTGGGAGAGCTCCCCTCCGCCGCGCCCCGGCTCCGGCCGCGCGCCCCGGGCGGCTCACGCCACCGACATGGTCTCCAGTGCGGCCAGCGCCGCGCCCCGCGCGCCGGCCATGTCCAGGTCCGGTACCAGCGCGAACGCCGCCACCTCGCGCTGCTCGTCGCGCAGCGCCGTGTTGGCGCGCACGGTGTCCAGGAACCACTGCCGGAAGTGCGGCTTGGCCTCCACCACCCCGCCGCCGACGAAGTACGCGCCCGGGTCGGTGAAGTTCGCGGCGATGTTGAACAGCCGGCCCAGCGCCATCGCCTGCTGCTCGAAGATCTTCATGGCCAGGTCGTCGCCGTCCTCGCCGTGGCCCCGGACCAGCTTGGCCGCCTTGCCGCCGGGCACCTCCGCCAGGGTGTGCCCCGGGAAGCGGGTCAACCAGTACGGCAGCAGGTTCTTTTCGATGCCGGTCAGCGACGCGACGCTCTCCGCGTCGCCGGACAGGCCGCAGTTGCAGTCGGGCATGGGCTGGCCGTCCTCCAGCAGCCCGTCCATCGGGATGGTGACGTGGCCCAGCTCGCCCGCCATGCCGGCCGCGCCGCGGACCACCTGACCCGACTCGATCACCCCGCCGCCCAGCCCGGTACCGATGATCGCCGAGATCGACGAGTTTCTCGCCGCGTCGGCGCCGAAGTAGACGAAGTGCGCGTACAGGGCGGCCGCGTTGCCGTCGTTGTTGTACACCACCGGGATGCCCAACCGCTCCTGCAGCGCACCGCGGAAGTCGTACCCGCGCCACTGCGCGTTGGCGAAGTTGGTCGACCCTTTCGACGAGATGACCCCGTCCGCGCTCGCCGGCCCCGGCGTGTCCAACCCGACGGCGAGCACCTGGTCCCGGGCTATGCCGGTCAGCTCCAGAATGTTGTCCGTCGCCCGGACCAGCGCGTCCACCGCGACCGCCGGGCCCTCCCGCACCAGACTGGGCGTCTCGACCAGCCGGTCGACCACGAACGCCCCGGACGCGTCCAGCACCGTCGCGTTGTTCATGGTCCCGCCGTTGTCCAGACCGATCACCACCGGCCCCGATGTCACCATGGCATCCCCTCACTCGCGCCGACCCATACTAGGGCCAGGGGCCGGCGACCGTCATGATGGCTGCCATGGATCTATTACCAGCCTTGGCGGGCCGCTACCCCGACCGTCCAGACGCGGTACGGGTGGGCCCGGATCAGACGTCGTGGGAAGGCCTGCTCGGGGCCGCCACCGCGGTTGCCAACCGGATCGCCGGCGCGCCGTCGGTCGCCGTACACGCCCAGCCGTCGCTGCGGACCGTGGTGGCGGTCGTGGCCGGGCTGCTGGCCGGGGTGCCCGTGGTGCCGGTGCCGCCCGACGCCGGGCCGATGGAGCGCGACCATCTGCTGTCCGACTCGGCCGCCTCGCTGCTGCTGGCCGCCGATCCGCCGCCCGGCCCGCTACCGGTGCCGGTGCTGCCGGTGGACCTGGACGCCCGGTCGGCGACCCGGTACCCCACCCCGGACGGCGCCGCCACCGCGATGATCCTCTACACCAGCGGCACCACCGGGGCGCCCAAGGGCGCGCTGCTGTCCCGCGACGCGATCGCCGCCGACCTCGACGCGCTGGCCGACGCGTGGGACTGGACGGCCGAGGACACCCTGGCGCACGGTCTGCCGCTCTACCACGTGCACGGCCTGGTGCTCGGCGTGCTCGGCGCGTTGCGCACGGGATCCCGGCTGGTGCACACGGGCAAGCCGACCCCGGCGGCGTACGCGGCCGCGGGCGCCAGCCTGTACTTCGGGGTGCCGACCGTGTGGTCCCGGATCTGCCAGGATCCGGCCGCGGCCCGCGAACTGGCCGGCGCCCGGCTGCTGGTGTCGGGCAGCGCGCCGTTGCCGGCACCGGTGTTCGAGCGGCTGCTCGAACTGACCGGTCACCGCCCGGTCGAGCGGTACGGGATGACCGAAACGCTGATCACGGTCAGCGCCCGGGCCGGCGGGCCGACCTGGCCCGGGGCGGTCGGCACCCCGGTGGCCGGGGTGTCCACCCGGCTGGCGGACGAGCGGGGCGAGCCGGTGCCGGCCGACGGCCAGTCCATCGGCGAGCTGCAGGTGCGCGGCGCGACGCTGTTCGCCGGGTACCTCAACCTGCCCGAGGCGACCGCCGCGTCGCACACCGCCGACGGGTGGTTCCGCACCGGGGACGTGGCGACCGTCGACGCCGACGGAGTGCACCGGATCGTCGGCCGCTCGTCGACCGACCTGATCAAGAGCGGCGGGTACCGGGTCGGCGCGGGCGAGGTGGAGAACGCGCTGCTGGCCCACCCGGGCGTGCGGGAGGCGGCGGTGATCGGGGTGCCGCACGCCGACCTGGGCCAGGAAATAGTGGCCTACGTGGTGGCCGGCGCGGGGGACGTCTCCCCCGGCGAGCTGATCGACTTCGTGGCCAGCCAACTGGCGGTGCACAAGCGCCCGCGCACCGTACATCTGGTGGAATCGTTGCCGCGCAACGCGATGGGCAAGGTGCAGAAGAAGCAGCTGGCCCGCTAGCGGAAATGGCGGTCCCTGGTGCGGTCGCCACGACCGCACCAGGGACCCGTCAGGCGATGATCGATCAGTTACGACAACGGCGGGTACGCGTTGGCCATGAGCTGCTGGAACTGGGCGGAGAACCAGTGCCCGGACAGCGGCGCGTTGGCCAGCGCGCCCGTCGGGTTGTTCTGGTTGAGGACGTTGCCGCCGTACGTCGGGTCGCACATCCGGTCGAAGCCCTTGCCCTCGTCGTTCGGGATCTGCGAGCTGGCCCCGTCGGACTCGCCCGGCGGCTTGATCCAGACGTACGCGTCGATCCCGGCCGGGCCGGGCGCGGCCTTCGGCCGCTCACCCAGGCCGGCACCGCTCTGGTTGCACCAGTTGCCGGCGTGGATGCGCCTGTCGATGCGGGAGTTGTTGACGAAGGTGTTCACGTCCGTCGAGGTGCTGGCTGCGGTCGGCCGGGCCGACCCACCCCACCCGTCGCGGGAAGTGTCGATGAGCATGCCGAGGCTGGACGGGAACCCATCCGAGATGAGCTGGTTACGGAATGCCTGACTGTAGCCCAGCTCGTCCACGTAGAAGTTCCAGTCCACCCAGGTGGACTGGCGGACCGAGGTGCCGTTCACGGAGGTGTTGATGTTGAAGTACGGCTCTTGCAGGGCACCGTAGTTAGCGGTGTTGTCGATGAAGCCGTCAACACTGGCGAAGCCGTTGGTGGTGCCGCGCACGACGCTGGTCATCAGGGTGGCCGCCGGGGCGAAGTTGGAGTCCCAACCCAGCCAGGCGTGGTGCCCGATGTCCAGGTAGTTGTAGATGTTGTTCGCGTGCAGCTGGTTCAGCGCGTACTGGATGCCCTGCACGTAGGCGCCGCTGGAGTTCGCCTCGGCACAGGTGGCGATGCTCAGGTTCGTGACGAGGTTGGGTAGCGAGTCGTCCTCGACCACGTTGACGATCCGGAGGCTGGCGTACTTCGGGTCCTTCATGATCGCGGCGATCGGGTCGATGAACTGCGTCTTGTACTTGTTGATGCCGTCATTGGCCACCGTCAGCTCGCCGTTGGAGGCCAGGGCGGCGCAGTCGCGGTCGGGCAAGTCGTAGACGACGAACTCGATGACCACCGGCTGGTTGCCGGTCTGCTGCGCCAGGGCGGCGTCCAGATGGGCCCGCAGGCCCATGGCGCCGTCGGCACCGGCGATCGCGGCGATCCGGTCCAGCCACACCGCGGTCGAGCTGTTGGATACCCTGCTGCCGCCCGGCTCGGAGTTGGCCTCGGCGGACCACTCCGGGTTGACGTACCCCTTCGCGCCCACGTACGGGTTGTCCACGTGCGCCGGGCAGTTGGTGGTGCACGGGCCGGTGGTCGGCGACGGCGAGGTGGTGGTCCGCGACGGCTGCGGCGACGCGCTCGTACGCGACGGCTGCGGCGACGCGCTGGTGCGGGACGGGCTCGGCGAGGAGCCGACGCTGCCGTTGCAGGTCACGCCGTTGAGCGTGAAGCTGGTCGGGTTGGTGTTGCTGCCCGTCCACGAGCCGTTGAAGCCCATCCCGGACGCCGTGGCGCCGGTGGCGATGCTGCCGTTGTAGGACAGGCTGGTGACCGTCTCCGTGGTGCCGGACTGGCTGAAGGTGCCGTTCCAGCCTTGCTGGACGCTCTGGCCGCTCGGCCAGGTCCACTTCAACGTCCAGCTGCTGATCGGGTCACCGAGGTTGGTGATGGAGAAGCTGGCGCCGAAGCCACCGGGCCACGAGTTGGTGACCTGGTAATTGACCGAACAGCCGGTCGCCGCGCTGGCCTGGGTGGCCGCGGCGACGGCGAGCCCGGAGCCCAGCACCAGCGTGGCGGCGAGTATCGCCGCCCGGCGCAGGCGCGGGCGGCCGGCCCCGCGTACCGAAACGAATCTCATGCGCTTACTCCTTGGGAGGTGTCTGCCTCCGGCCGGCGAAACGGGCCGGGACGATGCGGCACGTGCCGGTCGCGCCGGTGCTGGCGCGGTCGGCTGGCTGGTCACCTGTCCGTTGCCGGACTGCCCAAGGCGACCAGGATTTCGCTCGGATCCCAAGCGCGAATGTGTCCGTCATCATGGCATGGGAACGCTCCCATAGCAAGAACCACGTCCATGCGCCAGCCTCTCAACCGAGTGGCAGCGGGCGCTGCCGCCAGGACTGGCCGCCGTCCTCGGTGGCGTACAGGGTGCCCTGCTCGACGTAGACGCCGGTGCGCCCGTCGATCGCGACGAACATCGGGTCGGCGCCACCCGCGGCGTCGCCGGTGACCGCCACCCTGGTCCAGTGCGCCGCGTCCGTCGTGCGGTACAGGTCGGCCCGGGGGCCGGTGCGCCAGGCGACGGTCGAGGAGACCGGCATGAGGTGGGTGCCGTACCCGTCCGGCTCCAGGGCGCCGCGCGATTTCCAGGTGCGCCCGCCGTCGGCGGAGACGACCAGCTGCTTGAGCTGCCGACCACTCGCCGGTGGGGCGGCGCAGGTCCCCCAGACGCTTCCGCCGGGCGCCGCGCTCAGGGTTTCGAACGGCGAGTGCGGGTACGCGGTGCCCGCGCACGGGTCGTCCATCGCGCTCCAGTGCCCCCCGCGATCGCCGGTGAGGTACCAGGTGGCCGGCGAGTCGCCGGTGAGTACCGCGGCATTGTCCGCCCCCAGGGCCGCGAGCGCGTCGATGGTGCCGCCGGGCGGCTGGGCCCCCGTCGCCACGGGCTGTCCACCGCCGGTGGCCACCGCGACCGAGCTGCCCCGGGCGATCCAGGCGGTGCCGCCGGCCATTTCCGCGTAATCGCCGTCGCCGGCGTCGCCTCCGCCGAGCATCGCGCTCCGCCAGGTGCGGCCGCCGTCGGTGGAGCTGTTCACGGCCGCGTCGCCGATCAGCCAGAGCTGGGCGTCGCTGGCCGCCAGCAGGATGGTGCCGGCGGGTCCGTCCGGGTACCCGACGGTGGTCCAGTTGCGCCCGAGGTCGCGGCTGCGCAGCACCGCGGCGCCGGTGTGCGCGCCGGCCGCGGAGCAGCCGGACAGGCAGCCGTTCGTGGCCGCGAACAGGACGCCGGACGGGGCGGCGGTCATCGCGGTGACGGCGGCCGGCGACCCTGGCGGCACCACGGCCGGCGGCGACCCGGCCGGCGCCGACGCGGCAGTCGGCGGCGTGGCTGGGGCGGACGGCGTCGGCGACACGGCCGGCGACGGGGTGCCCTGCGGGCCGGTCACCGGGGTACGGGCCGGGGACAGCAGCGCCGCGGCGGACACCGTACCGCCGAGGACCACCACCAACGCGGTCAGCGCGGCCCCGACGGTCCACGCGGTGCGCCGGCGGCGCCGTGCCCGGATAGTCACGAACGATGGCTGGCGAACTTCCTCCTCCAGCCGGTCACGCAGTCCGGCGAAGTCCGGCTCAGGCACTGCGCTCGCCTCCCTTCATCGATTCCTCGCCGAGCATCCGAGCCAGTGCGGCGCGACCGCGGGACAGCCGCGCCTTGACCGTGCCGACCGGCGATCCCACGCGTGCGGCCACCGCGTCGATCGGCAGGTCGGCCAGGTAGTGCAGGACCAGCGCCTCACGCTGCTCGAACGGCAGCCGCCGCAGCGCGCCGAGCAGCGCCATCCGTGAGTCGACCCGGTCCGGCCCGTCGGTCGGCGGCCCGTCGGACGCGTGCAGCCGGGCGACGGCCCTGCGCGCGGCCAGCACCCGCCGCCACCGCGACCGCACGATGTTCACCGACACCCGGTACAACCACGCCTCGGGATCGTCGACCACCGCCCGCCGGCCGGACAGGCCCAAGGCCCGCACGAACGCCTCCTGCACGGCCTCCTCGGCCTCGGTACGAGAGCCGGCTATCGCGGTGAGCAGCGCGACCAATCGCCGGTACTGGCCGGCGTACAGCTCCTCCCACCCGGTGTCCACTCGCCATCCCTCCGTCGATGCGCCCCGCGGCGCGGGGGCCGTGACGGACAGACGACGTTCCGGCCCGGCGAAAGGTTGCGCGGCGTCCGCCGCGATTCGGATTTCTCAGTCCGGCACCGGCGGGCCGGCACCGGGCCCCAACCCGGTGCCCCGCCGCGGACCTGCCGCCCGCGGCGGCCACCCCGGTCCGCGGCCCGCCGTCACGGCGTCGACGGCAACGCGATAGCCGTGATCAGCAGCCCGTCGCGGGCCATCCAGCGGCCGACGAACCCGCCCAGCCGCCGCCCGCCCACCACCGGCCCCGGCACCAGCAGCCGGGCGTCGAACGTGCCGTCCGGCCGCGGCGTGACGTCCGCCTCGGCGAAGTCCAGCCAGCGCACGGTCAGCGGGAACCACGCCTTGTACACCGACTCCTTGATGCTGAACAGCAGCCGGTCCCAGCACACGCCGGGCACGTCGACGGCCAGCCGCTCGAGCCTGGGGCGCTCCGCTTCGATCGTCACGGAATCGAGCACGCCGCGCGGCATTGGCGCGTTCTGTTCGGCGTCGATGCCGATGGCGACGATCCGGTCCGCGTGCGCCACCGCCGCCGCCCGGTATCCGGCGCAGTGCGTGATGCTGCCGACCACGCCGGACGGCCAGCCCGGTGCGCCGCGCGGGCCGGGCAGGATCGGCACCGGCGCGAAGCCCAGCGCGGCCAGGGCGGTGCGCGCGCAGACCCGGGCGGTGGCGAATTCCCGGCGGCGCTTGTCCACCGAGCGGCTGATCACCGCCTCCTCGTCGGAAAACAGAACCGGCCGCGGCTCGTCCTGGAACGCCTCGACCGCCGACACCCCGGCCGGCAGGATCTCCTCGATCATGCCGGCGTCCCCGGCGTCCCCGCCGTTCGCGCGGCCGAGTCCATGGGTGGCGGCAGGATCTGGCGCGGGCGGCCGGGCTCGCCGCCGCGCGGGCGCCACTCCCGCGGGTACCCGAGCGAGACCTCGATGAAGGGCACCCCGTCGCGCCAGATGGTGCGCGGGATGTGCAGGTGGCCGTAGACCACGGCGGCGCACCGGAACCGCAGGTGCCAGTCGTCGGTGCGCTCGGTGCCGCACCACTGCGCGAACTCGGGGTAGCGCAGGACTCTGGTCGGCTCCCGGATGAGCGGGAAGTGGTTGACCAGCACGGTGGGTAGGGCGGTGTCCCGCTCGGCGAGCCTGCGCTCGGTGAACGCCAGGCGCTGCGCGCACCACGCCTGCCGGCTCGGGTACGGGTCGGGGTGCAGCAGGAACTCGTCGTTGCACACCACGCCGACCTCGTACGCCCGGTCCAGCGCAGCCTGGCGGGTCGGGTACCCCTCCGGCCGGAACGTGTAGTCGTACAGCAGGAACAGCGGCGCGATGGTCACCGGGCCGCCCTCGCCACGCCACACCGGGAACGGGTCCTCGGGCGTGACCACCCCCAGCCCCCGGCACATCCGGACCAGTTCCTGATACCGGGCCTGCCCGCGCAGCTTCACCGGGTCGGTGGGGGTCGTCCACAGGTCGTGATTGCCCGGTACCCACACCACCCGCGCGAAACGGGTGCGCAGCACGCCCAGCGCCCATTCAATGTCGGCGAATTTCTCGCCGACATCCCCGGCCACGAGAAGCCAGTCATCGGGCGATTCCGGAGCGAGCCGCTCGACGATCCGTCGATTGTCCGCATACGAAACGTGCAAGTCGCTGATTGCCAGCACCTTGCCAGCGCGGTCGACGGTCATGCGCCAATGCTACGGACAGCGGGCGCCGCCCGGGGTCCCGCGCCCGCGCACGCTGGGCAGACAACCCGGCAGCCCTTACCCGCCAACGGAATCCACGCCTTCACGCACCGCTTACCCGGTAGGAAACCCGTGTGACCACGACACTTGCGCCAGGCAAGCCGGCGTCCGGTGCCCTGAATCCCAAGCCACACAAGCGAAGCGCGCCCACCAGCTCGCTACCGGTGAGCGATCAAACACGTCAAGCAAGATAGTTACAAAGGCGTGACACGCGCGTGCTGCCGAGTATTGTCACTGGCCATGTGGAACAACTGACGGCATCGACCGGAATTTATACATACAGTGGCCGAGCCATTACCCGTAACGCCTTTTCGTGATCCGGAGTCTCCCTGAAAGGGCCGAGAGTTGTCTGCCCACAAGCGCAACGACGAGGACATCGTCGACTTTGTGCGGAGCCTGAATCCGCGGCGGGAACGCGAATCCCGACGCCGATCGCCGGGACGCCGGCCGCGGCGCCCCGACCCCGGGCCCGCGCCGCGACGCTGGACCATCCCGCTGATCGCCATCGCCGGCGTGCTGTTCGCCACGGGTGGCGGCATCGCGCTCGCCGCATCGAGTACGGACGACCCGACCGAGGTGGACTGCACCCTGCAGGTGCCCGCCAACCCGCTCTCCGCACAGGGCCTGGCCACCCCGTACCGGCTGGTGACCCCGTCCTGCCACGAGTCGGACGACGGCACGTCCGCGTTCGTTCAGGCCGCCGTCCTCGACCCGGCCACCGGCGCCGTCTCCGTGTACAACCCGGTGGTCGTGGACCAGGACAGCGCGCCCGCCGCGCCGCCGGTGGTGCCGCGACTGCCCGCCGGCGCGGTGGTGGGCATCTGGTTCGGGTTCAACGGTGACAACCTGACCCTGGCCGGCACGGACGGCAGCCTGAGCGCGGGCTCGTGCGTCAACGGCCTCGACGACTCGATATTCGGGCAGTACGCCTACTGCGACGCACCCGCGTTCTACACCGCCGCCAACGCCGCCATCGCCGCCGGCAAGCTCACGGTGCCGCCGCTGGGCACCGCGAAGGACGGCGAGCCCTGCCCCACGACCCGCGACTTCGGCATCGTGGACCAGGACCAGAGCGACAACGTCACCACCTCGTACCTGTTCCTGCCCGACGGCGGCATCGCCCAGAACACCGCGGCGAACCAGGCCGCACTGGCCCCCAAGGGCGCCAAGGTGGAGGTCAACGCCAGCGACAACGGGCTGCTGGACAGCTTCGTGGCGCCCACGCTGGGCTGCGCGCCCTTCCAGGCGCCGGACCTGGCCGACCCGGGCAGGACGGTGCCCGCGCTGCCGCTCAACGAACTGCAGGCCGCCGCGTTCCAGGGGGCGCCCGTCGCGCTGGTGCCGACCAACGACCCGATGGTGCTGGTCGACGGGAAGACCAGCGTGCGCAAGACCAACCTGTACCGGGCCGGGGTCAACATGGGCCCGATCGACACCAGGGTCGAGACGCCCGAGGCGTACTGCCGCAACATGGTCGCCATCGGGGTCGACCGGATCAACCTCGACCGGCAGCTGACCCTGCGGGTGGACTCGCCGGACGCGGGCGCGGCCAACAACCTGTTCACGTTCCTCGCCTCCCGCCTGAGCGAGAGCTTCGGCGAGCTGAACTGCGGTGACCTGCTCGGCACGCGCGATCCGGTCACCGTGGTCACCAACGCGGACGGCGTGGTGGTCGACGCGCGCCTCACCCCGACCGTGCCGCCCTCGGCGTCACCGTCCGCGACGTCACCGTCCATGTCACCGTCCACGGCGCCCGGCGGCGGCACCCGGCCGCCGGCCAGCGCCCCGCCCAGTCACCCGGCCCCCAGCCACCCGGCGCCGAGCCACCCGGCCCCCAGCGCCAGCGCTCCGGGCGGCGCGGCACCCAGCACCTCGCCCACGCGTGGCGCGACCACGGCACCCACCCACGGGGCGACACACGCCCCGACCATGGCGCCCGCCCACGCGCCGACTACCCCGACCCCACCGCCCGCCCTCGCCGCGCCGCTGGCCGCCGGCACCAGCGGCGGCGTCGGCGGCCGCGCCAACGGCGGCTCGGGCGGCGGCACGAACGGGGGCGGCTCGACGGGCGGCGGGTCATCGGGCGGCGGCACGAACGGCGGCTCCTCGGGCGGCGGCTCCTCGGGCGGCGGCAACGGGGCCGGCCAGGCGCCGGTCGCCAGGCCGGCCGGCAACACGGCCACGGCGTCCGCCCCGGCCAGTGCGATGCCGGCGGGCGCGGGCCCGGCCGGAGCGGGCCCCGCCGGCTCTGCCGCGCCGGTACCGACGCTGACGCTCGGGCCCATGCCGCTCAAGGCGAAAGCGGCGGCCGGCACCGGCGGGGCGGACTCCACCGGCGGGTCGATGCCGCCGATCAAGCTCGCCGGGATGGTGCTGCTCTCCGGCGGCGGCGTGCTGATCATCGGCATTCTGATCCGTGGGCTGATCAACCGGCGCCGCCGGTACCGGTTCGCCGAACTCTGACGCCTGGGCACCCGGCCACCTGGGCACCCGGGCAACCAGGCACCCGGCCACACCGTCCGGGCTCGCGCCGCAGTTCCACGGCGCGGGCCCGGCATCGGGCGCGACAACTCCCGGCGCGTCGGCGGTCGGGCCGCGAGGCGGCTTGGGCGAGGCGGCTTGGGCGAGGCGGCTTGGGCGAGGTGCGGGCCCGGCCCGCGCCGGGGCACCGATCCGGGGCACACTGGAGCCGTGTACAGCCAGATCACCGCTCATCGCGGAGTAACCAGATCCGTCGCGCTGCCCTCCGCCCGCGTGGCGTTCCTGGACCTCGCGCCGGCCGGCCCCGCTCGGGGCACCGCCCTGCTGGTGCCCGGCTTCACGGGCGGCAAGGAGGACTTCGCGCCGATCCTCGACCCGCTGTCGGACGCGGGCTTCCGGGTCGTGGCGGCGGACCTGCCCGGCCAGTACGAGAGCCCCGGGCCGCGCGACCGCACGGCGTACACCCCCGACTGGTTGGGCTCGGTGGTCAACGAGCTGGCCAAGAGCCTGGACGACGAGCGGGTGTTCCTGCTCGGTCACTCGTTCGGCGGGCTGGTCGCCCGGGCCGCGGTGATGGCCGCCCCGAAGCGGTACCAGTCGCTGGTGCTGCTCTGCTCCGGACCGTCGGCGATCCAGGGCGCCCGGCGGGAGACCATGGCGCGGCTGGAACCGTTCGCCCAGCGGGGCATGCCGGCCGTGTACGCGGCCCGCCTGGAGGTCTACCCTCCCGATCCGACCGCCCCCGAGAGGCTCACCGCGTTCCTGCGCGATCGCTTCCTGGCCTCCAGCCTGGACGGCCTGTTCGGCATGTCGGATGCGCTGCTGCAGGAGCCCGACCGGGTGGACGAGCTGCGCGCCACCGGGGTGCCGGTACTCGTCTGCTTCGGCCAGGACGACGACGCGTGGCGGCCCGCGCTGCAGCGCGACATGGCCACCCGGCTCGACGCCACGGTGGTGGCGATTCCCGGCGCCGCCCACTCCCCCGCGATCGAGCGGCCCGAGGCGACCGTGACGAGCCTGGTGGCGTTCTGGGCCGGAGGCACCGTGTGATCACTATCGACACGGACTCACCGGTGCCGCCGTACGAGCAGGTGCGCGCGCAGTTCGCCCGGAACATCGGCGACCGGAGCCTGGCCGTCGGGACCCGGCTGCCGACGGTACGGGGGCTCGCCACCGACCTGGGGCTGGCGGTGAACACGGTGGCACGGGCCTACCGGGAGCTGGAGGAGGCCGGCCTGGTCGTCACGCGCGGCCGGGCCGGCACCTTCGTGGCCGCGGCCGGCAGCCATGGCCGGCAGCGGGCGCTTCAGGCGGCGCAGGAGTACGCCGCCCTGGTCCAGCGCCTCGGCATCGACGGCGAGGAGGCGCTGGACATCGTGCGCGCCGCGCTGCTGGCCCGGCCCAACCAGCCGCCGACCGGCGGCTGACCGCGGCGGCCCCCGGCGGGCCCGGCAGGGCCGGCGGATCTCAGTTCGCGATGCTCCCGCCGAGGCTGGACCAGCTGGCGTTGGGCAGCTCGCGCTGCAGCGAGCTGTCCGTGCCGCGCGCGTAGACCTGCACGCTGCCGACGGAGTCGAGCAGGGCCACCGGATCGCCGGCGATGGTGCCGCCCATCGACGACCAACCACCACCCGACGGGTCCACGTGCCACAGCACATTTCCCGCGCGGATGTAGATCTGAATGTGGCCGGCCGGATCCAGGACCGCGATGGGGTTGCCGGCGACCCAGCCGCCCATCGACGCCCAGCCCTTCCCCGCCACGTCGACGTGCTGCAGCGAGTTGTCGCGGCCGCGCACGTAGATCTGGATGTTCCCGGCCGGGTCCAGCAGCGCGCACGGGTCACCGGCGATGTCGCCGCCCATTGACGACCAGCCACCACCCGACGGGTCCACGTGCCACAGCGTGTTGCCCGACCGCACGTAGATCTGCGTGTGGCCGGCCGAGTCCACCACGGCGGTGGGGTTGCCGGTGATGGCACCGCCCATCGACGACCAACCGGCGCCGGACGGGTCCACGTGCTGCAGCGAGCTGTCGGCGCCACGCACGTAGACCTGGACGCCTCCGGCCGGGTCCAGCACCGCGCACGGATCACCGGCGACGTTGCCGCCCATCGACGACCAACCGGCGCCGGAGGGGTCCACGTGCTGCAGCGAGTTGTCGCTGGCCCGCACGTACAGCTGGACGTGGCCGACGGAGTCCAGCACCGCGGCCGGGTTGCCGCCGATGTTGCCACCCATGGGTGACCAGCCGTTGCCGCATGGGTCCACATTGGACATCGTGTTGTTGGTGTTGCGCGCGTACGCCTGCACGTGGCCGTCGTCGGCGCGCACCAACCAGCGGTTGTACGCCGTCCCCAGGTTCTCGGTCAGCGAGCCCCACTGGCCGAAGTCGGCGGCCATCGCCTGGTTGGCGTCGCACTCCGCACCGCCAACGGTGATCCCGTTCTGCACCTGGCGCAGCTGTGCCCGGCTGTCCCAGTGCCCACTGGACCACGCGTACGTCTGCCAACCCCAGACAATCTTGCCGGCGCCGAACAGCCGCTGGATCACGTTGTACCCGCCGTAGCCGCCGGTGCGGCCCAGGCCGAGCACGGAGGCGACGCCGTCGAAGTAGGAGTTGATGGCCGGCTGCTGGGAGCTTGACGCGTCGAAGTCAACGCTGAAGTAGATCGGCCGGCCGGCGGGCATCCCGCATTGGTCGGCCTGGGTGCTCGCCTGCTGCGCGTCGGTGACGCCCTGTGAGTATCCGTTGAGCGCCGCGTTGGACGTGGCCTCCCAGTTGCAGACGATGTCGAGGCCGGCGGCGATGAGCGAATCGGCCTCGGAGCGGGTGAGGTTCTTGGCGGCGGTGCGGCTGAGGTACCGGCACACAAAGGTGTATCCGGCCGACCGGATCGCGGCCGGACTGGGGTGTTCCCAGGCGTAGTCAATTCCCATGCGACTCATGACACGCACGATTCTGACGGCATCGAACACTGACCGAATCGCGCCGATCCAGCAGTATCGAACACCGCCGCAGTAAGGGAAGCCAAGTCGACCTCCGCGGCAATAGTTCGGTTCGGTCGCCCTCATCGTCATCCCATTCGACGGCGGGTGTCAATGGCTGCGGACGGTCGCCGAGCCAACACATCTCCGCTGGTCAGAGCCGCTCGGGACGAGTACCATGGCATCCACTGTGGACGCCTGATCGCCGACGCGTGACGCCGGTACGACGGCTGCCATACGGGTAAAGATTTGTCATTATCGTGTTCGACCACAGCGGCGCCAACACGCCGCGGAACGCAATTCGTGAAATCGGCTCGGTAATCGCACCCGACGCGGATCGCCCACGCACTGGGCTCGCCGATCGCACCGGCGCGCCGAGGCGACCTGGCGCGTCAACCGAACCGGCGCGCCGTCCAGGTCCGGCCGGCGTCGGCGGTCAGATACATGGTCGGCGACGCCCCGAAGACGAGGGCCACCCCGTGATCGGCGTCAGTGAAGCCGACGTAGGAGAAGCCGTCCGGGCCCGGTGTGTCCAGCGCCGTCGACCAGGTCGCGCCGCCGTCGCGGGTCACCCGCACCGGCATCCGCTGCCCGGCGAGGAACACGTTGGATCCCGACGCGGCCAGCGAGGCCACGTACCCGGCCGGGTCCAGCGCCCCGGTCGTCGCCGTCCAGGTCTGACCGCCGTCGGACGACGTGAACGCCTGCTTGTCGGAGGCACCGTCGGCGGGCGGGCCGGCGCACACCACGACCAGGCGCCGCTCGTCCGAGGCGGCCAGCACCTGGGCGGCCTCGTGGTCCTCGGGGCACGGCAGGGTGCGCCGCTCGGCAGTGCCGGCGGTCATGGACAGCAGTTCGTTCCCGCCGCCGTACGCGTAGGCGTCGTGCCCCTGTACGACCAGCCCGGCACCGCCGGAGTCGGCCACCTTGGCGAACGAGTCGCTGCCGGTGGTCGCGGAATACACGGCGTGGGCATCGCCGACACCCGCCCCGGTGGTCACCCAGACCCGGCCGGCCGCGGCCTCCACGGCCACCGCCGTGGGCACCGACGTCACCCGGTGCCAGGTCGCCCCGCCGTCGTGCGTCGCGTACAGCACGCCGGACACTCCGCCGGGATCCTTGGCCACCAGCGGCGCCCGGGCCACCACCCAACCGTCGCGGGCATTGGCGAACCGGATGTCCCCGACGTAGGCCGCGTTGCCCGGGGCGGGCACTCCGACCCAGGTGCGACCGCCGTCCCGGCTGCGCACCACCGCCGGGCACTCGCTCCACGGCTGGGCCGACATGCACGGCGCGTAGCCCAGCGCCCAGGCCGAGGACGTGCTGATGAAGGTGATGGACTCGGCCTCGAAGCCGGGCGGGACCGGGCCGGCGGCATCGGACGGGGAGTTCGAGACGCTGGGCGACGGCGCCGCCCTGGTCGGGGCGAAGGTGGCCGGGGCGCCGCCGATCCCCCGGCCGACCGCGGGGGCGCTCGGGGGCGGCGGCGAAGCCGCGCGGGTCTGGGAGGCCGTCACGTCGTGGCTGGTGTCGGGCCGCCCGGACAGCGCGTAGCCGCCGACCGTGCCGGCGACCACCAGGGCCACGGTGGCCACGCCGACCACCAGCCGCCGCCGGTACCGGGCCGCGTACTCGCGCCGCGCGGCGAGTGCACCGGCCGGCCGTACCCGCGACAGCGTGTCCGCGCGCAGCGCCTGGAAGTGCTCGCGCAGCAGGCTGTCATCGCCGTCATCCCACGGATCCACGCTGTATCTCCTCAACCGGATCGCTCAGGTCCTTCAGCAGGGCGGCGCGGGCCCGGTGCAGCCAGGAGCGCACCGTGCTCTCCGGCACGCCGCACTCCTGAGCGATCTCGTTCGTGCTGAGATCGGCCAGGTAGAACAGCGCCACCGCGCGCCGTTGCTTGACCGGCAGGCGGGCCAGCGCCGCGGTCAGGGCCACCCGGTCCGGGTCGGGCCCGGCGACGGACTCGACCCGCTGGCGGGCGACGAACCGCAACGCGGTGCGGGTCCGCCGCCACCGGCTGATCGCCAGGTTCCAGGCCACCCGTCGCACCCAGGCCACCGGGTCGTCGTAGCCGATCAACCGATCCCACCGCCCCCACGCCCGGCAGAACGCCTCCTGCACCACGTCCTGCGCCTCGGCGAAGTCTCCGGTGCCGGCCTGCAACTGCACGACGAGCGGACCGAAATGCGCCGCGTAGAACTCATCGAAGCTCCCTGACAAACGTCCTCCCCCGCAAGCCAGTCGCTTCAGACACGCGTGCGCGCGCCCTCGCGTTGCACCGCTCTAGAGTATTTTTCACGAAAGCGATCGACGTGGGCGGGGCACGGCCACGCGCGGACGAACCCTCCGACGCCACGCTCACCGGACCGGTGCCGGGCCGGTGCCGGGCCGCCGACCCAACCAGTGGTAGGACCGGCCGCGGCACGCACATCATATCGACAAACGCCCACCGCGAACTGTCGGCAAACGGCCGCCCGGCGACGGCCGCTACGGCGACGGTCACCTCGGCCGACCGGCTCTTATCAGCGGCGTACCAGCGCGATGACAGCGCCGGCGACCAGGCTTGCGGCGAAGCGTCGAGCGGAACGGGAAGGGGTGACGATGGGCAGGAAGGCCACGCCGGTCGCCTGGGAGAGCGGTCTGGTGACGTCCCGGGACGGGACCCGGATCAGCTTTCTCAGCGCCGGAGACGGACCGGGACTGGTGGTGATCCCCGGGAACGGCCGCCGCGCTCACCATTACGAGGCGCTGGCCCGCGAACTGTCCGGGACTCACCGCGTGCACGTGATCGACCGCCGGGGTCGCGGTGGCAGCGGCCCGCAGGGGCCGGAGTACCGGATCGACGACGACGTCGACGACGCACTCGCCGTCCTCGCGCACACCCGGTCGGAGGCGGTCTTCGGGCACAGCTACGGCGGCCTGGTCGGCCTGCACCTGGCGCTGCGGCACGAGTTGGCGGCCCTGGTGGTGTACGAGCCCGGGGTGAGTATCGGCGGGTCGTTCGACGGCCGGTGGCTGCCGGAGTACACGCGGCTGCTCGGCGCGGGTCGGCACAACGCGGCGATGGCCACCTTCCTCAAGCGCACCCGGCTGGCCCCGATCGGCGACGTGCCGATGCCGGTGTTCCGCGCGCTGGCCCACCTGCTGCTGCACGGATCTGACGGTGCCGAGACCCGCGCCCTGATGGCGACGACACCGGCCGAGGTGGGCGAGGTCGTTCGCCTCGACTCCGACGGCGGCCGCTACGCGCGGATCACGTCGCCCACCCTGCTGCTGGGCGGCGACCGGACCCCCGTGTACCTCACGTCGGTCCTCCCCGAACTGGCCCGGATCATCCCGACCGCCCGATGCGTGATCCTGGAGGGGCTGGACCACAACGCACCGGACCTGAACGCTCCGGCCGTGGTCGCCGACCGGATCGGGTCCTTCCTGCCGTCCGGCGGAGGGCGCCGCTAGATGCCGGCCGGCGGGGGCCGTTAGATGCCGGTCGGCGGGATGGTGCCGCCCACGTCCTCCCCGATCGCCTTGGCGGTCTCCAGCAGCGGGGGCAACAGGTCGCGGCGGATCTCCTCAACCGTGCGCCGGCTGGCGTGCGCGGAGACGTTGATGGCCGCGACCACCCGGCCGTGCCCGTCGCGGATCGGCGCCGCCACCGAGCACAGCCCCTCCTCCAGTTCCTGGTCGACCAGCGCCCAGCCCTGCCGGCTGATGCGCATCAGCTCGGCGCGCAGCCGGGCCGGCTCGGCGATGGTGTGCGGCGTCAATGGACGCAGCTCCGCCGAGAGCAGGTACCCGTCGAGCCAGTCCGCCGACTGCCCGGCCAGCAGCACCCGCCCCATGGAGGTGGCGAACGCGGGGAACCGGGTGCCGACGCTGATCGCCACCGTCATGATGCGCTTGGTCGCCACCCGCGCGATGTAGACGACCTCGTCGCCGTCGAGCACGGAGACCGACGAGGACTCGTGCACCCGCTCCACCAGCTGCTCCAGGTGCGGCATGGCCACCTCGGGCAGCGACTGGCTGGACAGGTACGCGTACCCCAGCTCCAGAATCTTGGGGCGCAGCGCGAAGAGGCGGCCGTCGCTGCGCACGTAGCCCAGGCTCACCAGAGTGTGCAGGAATCGCCGGGCGGCGGCTCGGGTCAGGCCGGTGCTGCGCGCGACGTCGCTGAGCGTCAGCTCGGGATGATCGGCGTCGAAGGCTCGGATCACCGCGAGGCCCCGGTCCAGCGACCGGACGAACTCTCCCTCGCGTGGCTCGTCGACCATCCCCGTCTCCTCTCACGCCCACCGGCCCCGCCGGCCACACCCTACCGGATGCGTTCGCTAGGCGAACACTACCGTCGCCGGGACGGCGGGTCGGACGGGGTCGGCGAGCCGACACCGGTGCCGTACCAGCGCCGGTGGTCTGCGCCGGGTCGGAGTTGGTACCGGATCAGCATCGGTACCCGCGGGCCGTTGACGCTCACCGTTGCGTCACCTATGTTCGCCGAAAGAAACACTCGTTCGTAAGGCGCACACACCCTCTCTCTCCCGTTCGAGGAGCCGTCGTGACGGTGTTCGACGAGTCGATCTGGCGCAGCAAGATCTTTTTGGATAAGTGGCGGGCCGCGTCGGAGGGTGACGCGGCGGTGGTCGAACCGGCTACGGGGCAGGAGCTGTCCCGCATCGGCAAGGCGGGGCCGGACGATGTGGCGCGGGCGGCCCAGATCGCCCGCGAGGCGCAGGCCGGCTGGGCGGCCCGGCCGCACACCGAGCGCGCGGCGGTGCTGCGCCGGGCCGGCGACCTCTGGGTCGAGCACGCCGACGAGGTCGCGGGCTGGCTGGTGCGCGAGGCCGGGTCGGTCCCCGGCAAGGCACAGTTCGAGGTCGGGCTGGTCACGCAGGAGTGCTACGAGGCGGCGGCGCTGCCGTCCCGCGCCTACGGGGAGCTGCTGCCCAGCGCCGAGCCCCGGATGAGCTGGACGCAGCGCGCGCCGGTCGGCGTGGTGGGCGTGATCTCGCCGTTCAACTTCCCGATCATTCTGGCGGTCCGGTCGGTCGCCCCGGCGCTGGCGCTGGGCAACGCGGTGATCCTCAAGCCGGACCCGCGCACCGCGGTCAGCGGCGGGGTGACCGTGGCGCGCATCTTCGAGGAGGCCGGGCTGCCGCCCGGGGTGCTGCAGGTGCTGCCCGGCGGCGTGGACGCGGGCGAGGCGCTGATCAACGAGCCGCCGGTCCGGGTCATCTCGTTCACCGGCTCCACCGCCGCCGGCCGGCGGGTCGGCCAGCTGGCGGCGGCCTCGCTCAAGCGGGTACATCTCGAACTGGGTGGCAACTCCGCGCTGGTGGTGCTCGACGACGCCGACCTCGACCGGGCGGTGTCCGCCGCGGCCTGGGGCTCGTACCTGCACCAGGGGCAGATCTGCATGACGACCGGGCGGCACCTGGTGGCCGAGCCGCTCTACGACGAGTACGTCGCCCGGCTGGCCGACAAGGCGACGCACCTGCCGGTCGGCAACCCGGCCACCGATCAGGTGGCCCTCGGCCCGCTGATCGACGCCCGCCAGCGCGACAAGGTGCACCAGCTCGTCACGCGCACCGTGGAGTCCGGCGCGAAGCTGGCGGCCGGCGGCGAGTACGAGGGGCTGTTCTACCGGCCCACCGTGCTGGCCGACGTGACGCCCGACATGCCGGCGTACGCCGAGGAGGTCTTCGGTCCGGTGGCACCGGTGATTCCATTCTCCACAATGGACGATGCCGCGCGGCTGGCCGCGGACAGCGAGTACGGCCTGTCGTTGGGCATCCTGACCCGCGACGTGATGCGCGGGCTCGCGCTGGCCCAGCGGATACCGACCGGCGTGGTGCACATCAACGACCAGACCGTCAGCGACGAGGCCAACGTCCCGTTCGGGGGTGTGGGTGCCTCCGGCACCGGGTCCCGGTTCGGCGGCGCCGCGGCCAATGTCGACGCCTTCACCGATACGCGCTGGGTGACGGTGCGCGGAGAGATTGCTCCGTATCCCTTCTGACCAGCGGCCGCGTGAACGGCACGGGGTGGCTGCCCCAGTGGAGAGGTAGGGCATGCGCACTCAGGTAGGCATCGTCGGGGCGGGACCGGCAGGGTTGCTGCTGTCGCACCTGCTCGCCCTGCACGGGATCGACTCGGTGGTGGTGGACCACCGCAGCCGGGAGCACATCGTGGCCCGGGCCCGGGCCGGGGTGCTGGAGCACGGCAGCGCGCGGCTACTGCGCGCGGCCGGCCTGGGCGCCCGGATGGACCGCGAGGGCATCGAGCACGGCGGCATCTACCTGCAGTACGACGGGGTGCGCGAGCACCTCGACTTCCGCGACCTGACCGGTGGGCGCACGGTGATGGTGTACGCGCAGACCGAGGTGGTCAAGGACCTGGTCGAGGCCCGCCAGGCGGCCGGCGCCCGGTTGGAGTTCGAGGTCGCCGACACGCGGGTCGACGAGCTGGACTCGCGGCACCCGGTGCTGCGGTACACCGCCGCGGACGGGGTACGCCACGAGGTGGTGTGCGACGTGATCGCCGGGTGCGACGGCTTCCACGGCGTCTGCCGCCCGAGCATCCCGGACGGGGTGCTGCGGGTCTTCGACCGCGACTACCCGTACGCCTGGCTGGGCATCCTGGCTCAGGTGCCGCCGTCGACGGACGAGCTCATCTACGCGTACCACCCGGACGGGTTCGCCCTGCACAGCCTGCGCAGCCCGCAGGTCAGCCGGCTCTACCTGCAGGTCGACCCGGACGAGCAGCTGTCCGCGTGGCCGGACGAGCGGATCTGGGAGGGGCTGCGCCGCCGGTTCGCGCTGGACGGGTGGGAGCTGGCCGACGGTCTCATCTTCGACCGGTCCATCACGCCGATGCGCAGCTTCGTCGCCGAGCCGATGCGCTACGGCCGGCTGTTCCTGGCCGGCGACGCGGCGCACATCGTGCCGCCGACCGGGGCCAAGGGGCTCAACCTCGCCATCGCCGACGTGACGGTACTGGCCGAGGCGTTGGTGGCGCTGCTGCGCGACGGGCGCCCGGAACTGGCCGACGCGTACTCGGATGAGTGCCTGCGGCGGGTCTGGCGGGCCACCCACTTCTCCCGGTGGATGACCTCCATGCTGCACCGCGCGCCGGGCGCCGACGCCATGCGGGAGCAACTGCGGCTCTCGCAGCTGCGCTACACCACCGCGTCGCGGGCCGCGGCCACCTCCCTCGCCGAGAACTACGTCGGCTACCCGCCGCTGCGCCTCGACGGCCTGGACCTGCCCGGCGCGTAGCCCACCGTCCGTGGGGCTACGCCGGCCCGCCCTCGTGCGCCACCCGTTGGCGGGGCACGCCGGAGTCGATCGCCTTGACCATCTTGACCAGCGGCACCGGGGCCCCACCCCGGGTGTCCCGTACCTGCTCGACGGGCTCGAACCCGTACGCCTCGTACAGCGGCAGGCCCGCGAGCGTCGCCATCAGCTCGAGTCGGGTGAACCCCTCGGAAGCGGCGGCGGACTCGCACAGGGACAGGATCAGACGCCCTACTCCCCTGCGGGTGAAGGCGGGGTTGGTGTACATCGCCCGGACCCGGGCCGCGTCGACCGCCGGATCGAGCAGCCGCGCGTCGCGGCCCGAGGTCGCGTCACCGCCGTACATGGTGGCCCGGCGGCTCCAGCCACCGCAGCCGGCGACCTGCCCGTCGGACTCCACGACGAAGTAGGTCCCGTCGTGGATGAGCTGCGTGTCCAGCCCCATGATGGCGCGGCTGGACGCGATCTGGGCCTCGGTCAGGAACCCGCGCTGTAGCTCGCCGATCGCGGCGTTCATGACGGCGGCGAGTTTCGGAACATCTTCGATGCCGGCCCGCCTGCTGTCGAACACCACGCGCCACCCCATCCGCCTCGCGAAACCGCTGACTCTCAAAGACTATCCAAGCCATTCCCTCCGCCCCGCGGCGCCCGTCACCAGCGTGAGCGGCCCTACCCGGCGCATTGGGCCTCTTCGGCGCGCGCTCTGAGGCATCCTGAAATAACCGGGGCGTCCGCTGGGGGTGATGGGATGACATCCCAGTTATTCGGTCCGGTCGGGCTATGGGTCGCCGCGTTCGCATCGCTGGCGACGGTGACCGTCGCCCTGTTGGGCGGGTTCGGTTGGTTCGCCAGACGCAGCCAGCCGCATCTGAGAGTCACCTTCGAGCAGGCGCAGCCCTGGTGCCGATGGGTCGAAACGGAGAAGGACTCCGCCGTGCTGTGGGTACGCGTCGCGGTGGAGAACCACGGGTTGGATCCGGCACGTGGCTGCATAGGTCGGCTCATCGGCGTGGCCACGGATGGCTCGTCACGTCCGGACGTCGACCCGGTTCAGCTGCGGTGGGCCGGGTTCCCGCGGTCTCGCGGATTCGATCCGATCGACCTGCGGCGCGGACAACGGGAGTTCCTCGACGTGGTGTTCCGGCGCGCCGATTCCCCAGGGGACTGGGTCCTCGACACGTTCGGAAGCGAGGATTTCGATCCCGGGTTCGATATCCGGCTGGCGGTCGATCAGGTGCACCTCCTCCAGATAGCGCTGTTCGCCGACAACGCCGACACCTGCGGGATCGGTCTACGTATCGAAGTCTCCGACGACGAGCCGCGAATGACCACCGCCGCGGCGAAGTGACCGGCGGCGGCCCGTCCCGGGCACAGCCGGATTTGAGCGAGCCGGGTTTGAGCGAGCCGGGCTCGGGCATTGGCCACACGCTCGGTCCGTCGCCGCAGGTCCGTTGCCGCGCCGGTCCGTCACGCTCCGACAGATCCATCAAGGAGGGGGTTGCGGCGCGATGGGTCCCGATGTTGTGGAGACGTTCTTCGGGGATTTGGCCCGGCGTGGCCACGATCCGGCGCTGCGGCGGGGCGAGAGCACCGGGCGCTTCGACATCGTGCGCGACGGCGAGGTCGAACGATGGTTCATCTCGATCAAGGAAGGCAACATCGAGGTGTCCCGCGGCAAGGAAGGCGAGCCCGACTGGGTGATGGAGGCGGATCGCGGCGACTTCGCGGGCATCGTCAGCGGTGACGACAGCGCACTGGCGGCCAGGGTCCGCGGCGTGTTGCGGGTCTACCTCAACGGTGGTTCGCAATCCTTCGGCTTATTGACGAAGCTCTTCTCGGCGCCGTCGAAGCCAGGGACGCGATCACGTGCACGGCAGCGGGATGTGGCTGAATGAGTCAGACCTCGGAACCGGTTTCGATCGTCAAGGGTAACGCGTTCGTTGTCAGCGATGCGTCCGGCGATGTCGAGGTCTCGCCCGCCGTTCCGACCGGGTTCTTCATTTACGACACCCGGTTCCTGTCCACCTGGATTCTGACGATCAACGATCAGCGACTGCATAACCTGTCCAACGACCAGGTGCACTATAACCTGGTGCGCTTCTTCGTCGTTCCTGGTGAGGCAACCGTCTATGTGGAGGCCGCGCTGTCGGTGGTACGGCAGCGGACGGTGCATGGCGGGATCGAGGAGGAGCTCACCGTCTTCAATTACGGTCATGAGCCGGCGAGTCTCACCGTGCGACTGCGGGCCGGCTGCGACTTCGCCGACATCTTCGACATCAAGAATGCCCAGACGAATGGCAAGAAGGGCTCCCTGTACAGCAATGTCAACGACGACAGCCTGGTCCTCGGATACACCAGGGAGACGTTCCGGCGCGAAACGCTGATCACAGCGAGCGAGCCAGCCCGGTTCGATGAGCAGGGCCTCACCTTCACGATCGACATCGAGCCGCATTCGCAGTGGACCACGCAGATCAAGGTCGCGCCGGCGATTATCATGCCGGATGGCGAGAACGTCATACACAAATGGCGTCAGGGATACCGCGGAATGCCGCGCGACTTGGACGAGATGCTGAGCGTTGCCCCCCGACTGACATCCGGATGGGATCCGCTCAAACACATCTACCACCGCAGCATCGTCGACCTCGCCGCGCTGCGCTACTCATCGGAGAGCGGCCACGGCGCCATGCCGGCGGCCGGCCTCCCGTGGTTCATGTCGATTTTCGGCCGGGACAGCATCCTCACCGGCCTGCAGGCGCTGCCCTTCATCCCGGAGTTGGCCGCGACGACGCTGCGCGTCCTCGCCGACTGGCAAGGGGCCCGCTCGAACGACCGACGGGACGAGGATCCTGGGCGCATGCCCCACGAGATCCGTGTGGGCGAATCAATGGCGTTCTCCGAACAGCCACACCAACCGTACTACGGCACCGCGGACGCGACCCCGCTGTTCGTGGTCCTGATGGATGAATACGAACGGTGGACCGGTGACGCCGATCTGGTCCGCGAACTGGAGTTCGAGGCGCGAGCGGCACTGAACTGGATCGACGAGTACGCGGACCTGACCGGAAACGGGTACATCTCGTACCAGCGCCGCACCGAGCAGGGGCTGGAGAACCAGTGCTGGAAGGATTCCTGGGACTCGCTCTCCTACCATGACGGCCGGCTCCCCGGGTTCCCCAGAGCCACCTGCGAATGCCAGGGTTACGCGTACGACGCGAAGATGCGCGGTGCCCGACTCGCTCGTCAGTTCTGGAACGACCCCGCCTACGGCGACCGGCTCGAACGCGAGGCCGGCGAGCTGAAGGAGAAATTCAACAGCGACTTCTGGATTGCCGATCGCCAGTTCTTCGCGCTCGCCCTCGATGGCGACGGGGCTCAGGTCGACGCCATCTCCTCGAATATGGGCCACTTGTTGTGGAGCGGGATCGCGGACGAGTCGAAGGCCGAGGCGGTGGTGGCGCACCTCATGGGGCCCAAGCTGTATTCGGGGTGGGGCATCCGGACGCTGGGCGAGGATGAGGCGCGCTACAACCCGATCGGCTACCACACCGGCACGGTGTGGCCGTTCGACAACTCCTTCATCGCGTGGGGGATGCGACGGTACGGGTACCACCAGGAGGCGGCACAGGTCGCCGCCGGGATTCTCGATGCCGCGCAGTTCTTCGATGGCCGGCTACCCGAGGCGTTCGGCGGCTACGAACGGAAAGTGACAAGCCTGCCCGTTCGATACCCGACGGCCTGCAGCCCACAGGCGTGGTCGTCCGGCGCGCCGTTGTTGTTCTTGCGCACAATGCTTGGCCTGGAGCCCATCGGCGACAATCTCATCGTCAACCCGGCGCTGCCCAGCGGCATGGCCCGCATCGGGCTGCTGGACATCCCCGGACGATGGGGCCGGGTGGACGCGTTCGGACGCGAACGCGTCGTGGACAGCAACGAGGCGCTGCACCCGCCCCTCGGCGAGATGAGCCGCGAGATGAGCCGGACGGACCGCCGCCCGACGGACAACATGCCCTGACGCCCAAACTGATCGGTGAATGTCGATACTTGACAGTCTCGATGTTACCGATAACAATCGCCGGCAACCGGGGAGGTCTCCGCCCGCGCGATGGGGCCGGCGCGCGCGGCCTCCCACGGCCCATCCTCACCTGACTGCGCACGTTCGCCGGCTGGGATCCGGGCGCCGCCGGCCCACCCCGGTAAGGAGGCTCGCATGGCGAGCACCAGGAGACGATTCCTTTTCATCGCACTGGCGGCAGCGGTCGCCGCCGGCGCCGGCACGGTGGCCACCGTCGCGACCGCCCAGGCGGCCGGCACCGGCTGCCGGGTCGACTACGCGGTGACCAACCAGTGGCAGGGCGGGTTCGGCGCCAGCGTCACCATCACCAACCTCGGCGACGCGATCAACGGCTGGACGCTGACCTGGTCGTACTCGGCGGGTCAGGCGGTGACGCAGGCGTGGAACGCCACGGTAACCCAGTCCGGCTCGGCCGTGACCGCCAGGGACGCCGGGTACAACGCGGCGATCGCCACCGGCGCGGGCGCGTCGTTCGGGTTCAACGGCTCGTGGAACAACGCCACCAACCCGGTGCCGGCCACGTTCACGCTCAACGGCACCCCCTGTACCGGCGCGGTGTCGGGCTCGCCCACGCCGACCATCCACACCTTCGGCCCGAGCCCGTCGCCCACCCGCCCCTCCAGCCCGACGCCGGTGCCGCCGGCCACGCCGACCACCCCGCCGGCCGCGTACCCGAACCCGGGCCGGGTCACCGGCGACACCGGGGTGCACGACCCGTCCGTGGTCAAGACGCCCGGCGGCACCTACCTCCTCGTGCACACCGGCGCGAACATCAGCATCAAGACCTCAACCGACCGCACCGCCTGGCACAACGCCGGTAGCGCCTTCCCCAACGGCGCCTCGTGGACGCTGCCCTACACCGGCGGAAGCAACCAGCTGTGGGCGCCCGACATCTCCTACCACAACGGCAAGTACTACCTGTACTACGCCGCTTCCTCGTTCGGCTCCCAGAACTCGGCCATCTTCCTCGCGACCAGCACCACCGGCGCGTCCGGCAGCTGGACCAACCAGGGACTGATCATCTCGACCAGCAGCAGCAACAACTACAACGCCATCGATCCCAACCTCATCGTCGACGACCAGGGCCGGTGGTGGCTGGACTTCGGCTCGTTCTGGACCGGCATCAAGCTGATCCCGCTCGATCCGGCCACCGGCAAGCGCTCGGGCACCTCGATCACCGGCATCGCCCAGCGCACCGGCGGCACCACCGCCATCGAGGCGCCCTACATCTTCAAGCACGGCAGCTACTACTATCTCTGGGTCTCGTTCGACCTGTGCTGCCAGGGCGCCTCCAGCACGTACCGGATCATGGTGGGGCGCTCGACCAGCGTCAGCGGGCCGTACACCGACCGCAACGGCACGGCGATGACCGCCGGCGGCGGCACGCAGGTGCTCGCCGGGCACGGCAGCATCCACGGGCCCGGCCACGAGGCGGTGCTTTCCGACGTCGACGCGAACGTCCTCGTCTACCACTACTACGCCGACAGCGGCGCCTCGTACCTCGGCATCAACCTGCTGGGCTACGACTCGGCCGGCTGGCCCTTCGTGTACTGACCGCGAGATCCGCGCGTACCCGCTCGCGTCGCCCGGCCAGACGACGCGAGCGGGTACGCCGTTCGACCCGCCCCGCGGCGGTCACAGCACCCGCGTGACCCGCTCGGCGGCGATCCGCTCGTCGAGCCTCGACCGGTCCAGGTTGGCGCACAGCACGAGGGAGGCGCCGGCGAACAGGGGCGCCAGCCAGATCCGCGGCTCCTCGCTGGCCGCCGCGTCGATCAGCACCCGGTCGCCGGGACCGATGCCCCGCAACTGCGCGACCTCGGCCGCCAAGGCGCCGTACTGCGCGTAGGTGGTGCCGTCGACCGTCGCCCGGCCCGACAGATCGATCGAGGTGGCCGGGGGCGCTGTGCCGAGGTACGAGCGGACGGCGCGGGCGTAGTCCTGGTAGCCCTCCGGCGCCCGCGAAAGCGGGGCACCACCGGGCGCCAGCCCGAGCACGAACTGGTGCCGCCCCGACGGCACCTCGTCCAGCCAGCTGCCGACCCGACGTAACTCCACGAAGGTCACGTCGAGCGGATCGCCAGCGGGGGCCAGTCCCGCCGTGGCCCAGCGACGGAACGAGACCTCCACTCCGGCGGCCCAGGCGCCCAGCAGGACGGTGGCGGTTTGCCAGTGCGGCGGCAGCAGCACACCGGCCTGCCCTCCCGGGCCGAGCCCGCACCCGTCGGTGAGCAGCGCCGCCGTCGCCGCCGTCCAGCCGCCCAGTTCGCCTGCCGTCAGCGCGACCCGTTCGCCGGTCGCGTCGTCGTAGTAGGTGATCAACGTGTCCACGGCGGAGGGAGCGAGGCTCTGCGTCATAGCCGACAACCCTAGTGACGGGCCGGACCGCCGCGTCCACCGCCACGGGACTCCACCACCATGGGACCGACCTCACCGCCACGCGACGCCACCGGCACGCGACCGCGAGGCGAATTCGGGCCCCGCCCAGCGGCCCCCGGCCCGCGAGGTTCGCGCGCCGGGCCCCCTACCAGGCCGGGCGCGCACATCGTCGGACATCCGACCGCCAGCGCGGGGCCGCCCGCGGGCCGCCTTGTCCGGCCCATACCCGCTGCGTACGGTCGAGAGGCATGAATCCCGACCCGGATGCCATGCGGATCACGGTCGACGACGCCTCCCTGCGCCGGGCGCGCAACCGGATCCGGGTGCTCGGGACCGCTCCGCTGGCCATCGCGGTGGCGGGTCTCGTCGCGGTCGTGTGGCTGTTCCTGGTGTCCTGGGTCGCCGCGCTCGTCGTGACCGTCCCGTTCCTGGTGTTCCTCGCCGGAGCGCTGTACGTGGCCGTCACGCTGCTGCGCGACCTGCGGCCGGCGCACTCCTATCTGATTGAGATCGGCCGGGACGGGGTGGCCGTCGGCCGAGAACCGGACGGCCCCGCGTTGGTCGGCTGGGACCGCATAGCGGCCGTCGAAATCGCCGGCCGGGGCCGGGACGCGGCGCTGGTGCTGCGGTTCGCCCCGAGCGCACCGCCGGTGGCCCCGCCCGGACCGCCGGCCACCGGCACACCGCGGGCGCGCCCGCCGGCCCCGACCACACCGCCGGCGCGCCCGCCGATTTGGACCACACCGCCGGCGCGCCCGCCGGCTTCGAGCACACCGCCGGCGCGCCCGCCGGCTTCGAGCACACCGCCGGCGCGCCCGCCGGCTTCGACCGCACCGCCCGGAACGACCGCCGCCCGGGCCGGGGCGATACCCCGCCAGCCGCCCGCCCGGCCGCTGGCCGTCCGGTTCGTCGACATGGACGCGAATCCGGCACAGGTACTCGGCGCGATGCGCCATCACGCCGCCGGCCGGGTGGCGATCCCGGCGGCGGTACCGGCCGACCGCGAGGCGGCCCCGCCCGGCAGATCCCGGCCCGACTACCCACGGCACTCCGGGTTAGGTTAGCCTAACCTCATGAGGAGCCCTCATCCCACCACGAGCCCGGCCGGCCCCGCCGAGATCGTGCGCACCCTGGTCTCCGGCCACCTCCCGGGGCTGGCCCACGTGCCGCACTGCCCGGTACCGCTGCCGGTCCGGCACGTCACGGACTCCGCCGGCCGGCCGCTCATCCTCGTCCGGTACCTGTCGGCGGCGGCCGACGCGCTGTGGCGGGCCGGGGACCCGACCGGCACCCCGATCGCCCTCGCCGTCGCCGACGTGCCGCCCTGCCCCGACGCGCCGGGCCTCGGCCGCGCCTGGGCCTCTGGCTGGGGACGGCCGCTGATCGGCGACGACGCCCGGGACGCCGCGGTGGAGTTCGCGACCACCCGGCCGAGCGGCGACCTGCTGGCGCTGGGCCGGGGCTTCGTGCTGTACCGGGTCGAGGTTGCCGCGGTCCGCTGGGAACCACCGGCCGGCAGCGCGGTCGAGCCCGACCCGGCCGAGTATGCCGGCGCCGAGCCCGATCCGGTCCACCCCGTCGAGCGCGCGCTGGTGGCCGGCCTGGCCGGTCACCACCGTGGCGAGTTGGCCGCGATGGTGCACCGGTTGGCGCCCGGCGCCGGCACCTGCGGCAGGATCGTGACGCCGGTACGGATCGACCGCTACGGCATGCTCGTGGATCTCGCCGACCCGGCCGCACCGGACGGGGTACCCGCGCGCCGGATCCGGGTCGACTTCCCGGCGCCGCTGAGCGACCCGCGCCAGTTCGTCGCGCTGCTGCGGCCGGGGCGGCGACCGGTGGCACCCCGGCCGGCCCGCCGCCAACAGACGTAGGCGCAGCCGCCCACGGGCCTCGCGTCAGGGCCGCCCGCCCGCCGGGTTGGTGGCGATCACGCAGGCCACCGGCGGGTCGAGCGGAAGGGTCTCCACGCGTACCGGCGTGAAGCCCGCCCGGTGCAGCAGGTCGCGCAGTTCCGCGCCGGCCCGCGCTGTGTCGCCGGCGGTGGCGCCCGGGCAGCGGGGCTGGCTGGCCAGCGCGATGCGTCCGCCCGGGCGGAGCAGACCGCGCAGTTCGCGCAGCCGCTGGGCCGGATCGACCCAGAACCCGAGCGAGTTCACCGCGACGATGGCATCGAGCGGCTCGTCAAAGCGCGGCAGACGGTCCACGGACGCGTGCCGCAGTTCGACCCGATGGGCGCGAACGGCCACCGCGTTGCGCCTGCTGGCCTGCCGGACCATGACCGCCGAATGATCGATGCCGTAGATCCGTCCGTGGGTGGCGCGGCGGGCCAACTCGGCGATGGCGACGCCGGGACCGAAGCCGATCTCCAGTACCCGGTCGGTGGGTCGCACGTCGAGCAGGGACGCCACCCACAGGTTGCGCTCCCGGTTGGAGCCACGGTGAGCCAGCACCCAGCCGACCACCCGCCCGGCCGCGCCCCGCGGTCGACCGAACTGGGCAACGATCGCGGTGATTACGCATTGCTTGAACGACTTCGACGTCATGACCGGAAGTCAACGGCCTCAAGTATCCTTGAAGTCAACATGTCGGATCAGCAGTCAACCGAGCGGATGGCGATCGGCGAGCTGGCCGGGGCCACCGGCGTCGCTACCTCGGCGTTGCGTTACTGGGAAGAGTTGGGGCTGCTACCCGCCCCGGCTCGCAGTTCGGGACAACGGCGTTACCCAGCCTCGGCGGTGGAGCAGGTCGGGCTGATCCTCCTGCTGCGCGACGCCGGTTTCACACTCGGCGAAATCGCGGCCCTGCTCGTTGCTCGTTCCGATGGCGCCGAGTCCTGGCGGGAGCTTTACCAACGCAAGCTTGCCGAGCTCGACCGGCGGATCGCCCAGGCCCAGACCGCGCGCACGGCCATCGCGCACGGACTGGCGTGCCGGCATGAGGAGGGCGTCTTCCACTGCCCCAACTTCGCCAGCGTCCTCGCCGCGCGTCTCGCCGGCGCGCCCCTCGATCAGGCCCACTCCCACTGACCACGGCGACGCCGCTCTCCCCGGAGCGGTCCGCCGCCGCGCCGTCGCCAGCGGGACCGTCCCGACCGCTGCCGCCGTAACCTGTTGTGGCCGTGTGCCCCGCTGCCTCGGTGACCCGCGCCGCCGTGACCCGTTGCCGTTACGAGGCCGGGGTGGCCGCGTCGCCCCCGAGCTCCGAGTGGTCGCCTGCCCAGAGGGTGTGGAACGAGCCCTCCCGGTCGACCCGCCGGTAGGTGTGCGCCCCGAAGTTGTCCCGCAGCCCCTGGATCAACGCGGCGGGCAGCCGGTCGCGGCGCAGCCCGTCGAAGTAGGCCAGCGACGAGGAGAAGGCCGGGGTGGGGATGCCCGCCTTGGCGGCGTCCGCGACCACCCGCCGCCAGCTCGGCACCCCGTCGAGGATGGCCTTCGCGAAGTACGGCGCGGCCATCAGCGTGGCCAGGTTGGGCTCGTCGTCGTACGCCTCACGGATCCGGTTGAGGAATCGGGCCCGGATGATGCAGCCGCCCCGCCAGATGGTGGACACCCCGCCGAGGTCGATGTCCCAGCCGTACTCCTCGCTGCCCGCCCGGATGTGGTCGAACCCCTGCGCGTAGGCGACGATCTTCGAGGCCAGCAGCGCCCTGCGTACGTCCTCGATGAAGGTGTCACGGTCGGCGACGGCCCAGGACCCGTCGCCGGTCTCGGCGAACGTGCGGGCGGCGACCTCGCGCTGGTCGGCGTGGCCGGACAGCGACCGGGCGAAGGTGGCCTCGGCGATGCCGGTGATCGGTATGCCCAGGTCGAGCGCGCTCTGCACGGTCCAGCGGCCGGTGCCCTTCTGCTCGGCCTGGTCCAGCACGATGTCCACGAACGGCCGACCCGTGGCCGCGTCGGTGTGCGCCAGCACGTCGGCGGTGATCTCGATGAGGAACGACTCCAGCTCGCCCGAGTTCCAGTCGCGGAAGATCTGGGCGATCTCGGCCGGCCTGGCCGACAGCCCGGCGCGCAGCAGGTCGTATGCCTCGGCGATGAGCTGCATGTCGGCGTACTCGATGCCGTTGTGCACCATCTTGACGAAGTGCCCGGCGCCGTCCGGGCCGATGTGGATGCAGCACGGCACCCCGTCCACCTGCGCCGCGATCGACTCGAAGATGGGGCCGAGCTTGGCGTAAGACTCGGCCGAACCGCCCGGCATGATGCTCGGGCCGTGCAGCGCGCCCTCCTCGCCGCCGGACACCCCGGTGCCGACGAAGTGCAGGTCGTGCTCGCGGAGGCTCTCCTCGCGACGCCGGGTGTCCGCGTAGTGCGCGTTGCCGCAGTCGACGACGATGTCGCCGGGCTCCAGCAGGGGCACCAGTTCGTCGATCACCGCGTCGGTGGGCCCGCCGGCCTTGACCATCACGATGACGGCGCGCGGCCGCTCCAGCGAGGCCACGAAGTCGGCCATCGACTCGCTGGCCACGAAGGTGCCCTCGTCGCCGTGCTCGGCGACCAGGCTGCGGGTGCGCTCGGCCGACCGGTTGTGCACGGCGACGGTGAAGCCGTGCCTGGCCAGATTGCGCGCCAGGTTGCGGCCCATGACCGCCAGCCCGGTCACACCGATCTGCGCCTTGCCCGAAACCGGAGTCGACTGCTCACTCATCGTGTCGCCCGCCTGTCGCTGTTCTCACCGTTGCGGTGTCTCTCACCGTTGCGGTGTCTCCCACCGTTGCTGCGCCTCGTGACCGCCGCTGTGGGCGCCCCTGCCGTCAGCCAGATCGAGCCTAATGGAGTTCGCGACCGCCCGCCGGCCGGGCGGCCGGTGATCACCGGCACGGTGAGACCGAGGTGGCACGCCGGGTTTTTCGGGAACAAAGCCGGATGATCGGCTGTTCGCGCGGCCATGAGCCGGTGGGAACGATCGGCCTGAGCCCGCCTCCGGCCGGCGGCGACCCGGACACCGCCGTCGCCTCGGCGGCCGAGGCGGAGCGACCGGGGTGAGGCGGTGCGACTGGGGCACGCCGGCGCGACTGGGGTGAGGCGGACCGGCTGGGGTACGGCGCGCTCTGGGCGCCCGGCGGCCGGGGAGACTCGCTGGCCGCCGTGATGGCGATCATCCGTGCTACCGAACGTATCCGGGTGGCTACCGGAATCCTGACCGCGGCGCCCGCCGGCCGCCGTCAGATGAACAGGTCGGCCATGGTGGACGCGTACGGGATATCGATGATGAAACGCTGTGGCCGTCCGGCGGGATACCGGACCGGCACGCGTGCGAACAGTTCCACCCTCTTGGTGAAATGAGCGGACGGTGTGACGACGAACCTGTACTGCCGCTCGCCGGCGTGCTCGCCGGCGGCGTCCTCCCACTCCACCACGATGTTGTGGGAGCTGCCCCCTCTCGGTCCGTAGAAGGATCTTGTCCATCGGACCGTGGCCGTGGCGCTTTCGGTGCAGCCGCGCAGCCGCAGCCGCATCATCCAGCCGCGGGCCTTATGGCACACGACTATCCCGCCGAGGACGCCGGAGATCCCGAAGACGGCGAGCACGATTCCGACGTTGTGGCCGCCGTCCAGCCGCGGCAGGAGTTCGTAACCCAGGTAGCCGCCGGCGAGCATGCCGGCGAACCAGATGCCGCTGAACACCACGAGCTCGATGAGCAACCACAACAGTCCGATCCCCAGCCGCTTCCCCCCGCGGCGCGGGTACGCCGGGCCCTTGGGCGTGGCGCGCGACGCCGCCGGCCGACCCGGCGCGGGTCGGGTGCGGATCCAGGGTCCGGGGCGGGAACGCTTGCTCATTTGATCATCATCCACCATCGCCGCGACCATCGGGTTGATGGGCGCGGGCGACCACGTGGCCGGGCTCGTCGATGCGATGCACGCGGATCCGCATAATGGCGTGATGACCGAGGCGGTGGCCACCGGGCGGGTGGCAGTGGGCATCGAGCCGGAGGATTACGACCGCGCGCACAGCGGACTGCACCACAGCCCGCTGATGCGCGAGCTGTGGGCGCGGGCCATGGGCGACGAGTACCCGAGCCAGGTGGAGCCGTTCAGTTCGTGTTCGTGGTGGGTGCTCGGTCGGGCGGTGGCCGGCCTGCGGCTGCGGCCGGACGGGGTGCTCGTCGACCTCGGCTGCGGCCGGGGCGGCCCGGGGCTGTGGCTGGCCCGCGCGCTGTCGGCGCGGCTGGTCGGCATCGACTTCAGCGCCGCCGCGGTGGAGTTGGCCGCGTCGCGGGCGCCCGGGTTCGTCGCACCCGGACGGGCCGAGTTCCGCCGGGCGACGTTGGCCGACACCGGGCTGCCCGACCGGTACGCGGACGGCGCGGTGAGCATCGACGTGCTGCCGTTCGCGCCGGACCGCCGGGCCGTGCTGAGGGAGGTCCGGCGGATCCTGGTGCCCGGCGGCCGGCTGGTCGCGACCGTGCGCGAGCGCCCCGCCGGCGAGGACGGCTGGGCGGTGCTGGCGGCCGAGGCGGGACTGGAGCTTGAGTCGTCGACCGTCCACGTGGGACACGACGACTTCTGGACGCGACTGTACGCGCTGTGGGAGGAGCACGAGGCGGGGCTGCGCGCCGAGGTCGGCGACGCGGCGACGGACAACTTCCTGCGCGAGGCGGCCGGGTCGCGGACGTCCCCCCATCGCGAGCGTCCGCCGCTGCTCCTGGTGCTGCACCGAACCGACTGATCGTCTGATCGACCACGCACGGCCATCCGCGGGTAAGGTGCGTTTCACAGGCAAGCCGCGTCGCGGCCGGCGGCCAACCGGCCCGGCGATGCCGCGCGGCGCGCGCAGTTCCGCACAGAGCGAGGGCGCACATGGCCAGAGGTTCCCGCGAGCCGGCGATGACCGACGTGGCGAAGCTCGCGGGCGTGTCCCACCAGACGGTGTCCCGGGTGCTCAACGACCACCCCAACGTCACCACCCAGACCAGGTTGCGGGTGCACGCGGCCATCACCGAGCTGGGGTACCGGCCGAACCGGGCCGCACGGGCGCTGGCCACCGGCCGGTCACAGGTGATCGGCGTGGTGGCGCAGAGCTCCACGCTGTACGGCCCGACCGCCACGCTCACCGCGTTCGCGCAGGCCGCCGTGGCGCACGGGTACACGGTCAGCGTGGAGAGCGTGCGTACCCTCGACGAGAAGCCGGTCACCGACGCCATCGACCGCCACCTCGATCAGCGGGTGGCCGGGCTGGTGATGATAGCCCCGGTCGAGTCGGCCGAGGCGGCGCTGGACGGGGTGCCCGAGGGTATTCCCCTGGTCGCCATCGACGGGGATCCCCAGCGCGCCACCGAGCTGGTCATCGTCGACCAGGAGGCGGGCAGCCACGCCGCCACCCGGCACCTGCTGGACGCCGGCCACGGCAGCGTGTGGCACGTGTCCGGCCCGCCCGACTGGTTCGACAGCCGCCACCGCGTCGCCGGCTGGCGGCGCGCCCTGGCCGAGGCCGGCGTGGAGGCGCCGCCGGTCATGCAGGCCGACTGGTCGGCCGCGTCGGGCTACCGCGCGGGCCAGGTGCTCGCCCGGATGAACGAGGTCACCGCCGTCTTCGCCGCCAACGACCACCTGGCCCTGGGCATCATGCTCGCGCTGCACGAGCGGGGCCGGCGGGTGCCCGACGACATCAGCGTGGTCGGGTTCGACGACGTGCCCGAGTCGGCGTTCTACATTCCGCCGCTGACCACGGTGCGCCCGGACTTCGACGCCGCCGCCGCGGCAAGCCTCGACCTGCTGCTGGCGCAGATCTACTCGGGCATGCGCAAGGGACAGCGCCGGGTGATCCCACCCCGGCTGGTCACCCGCCGCAGCGTCGGCCCACCACCCGGGTGAAACCGGCGCAAACCGACCGGACCCTGGGAATTCATGGAGGTAGTTGTTAGCGCACTACAAACCCGAGTCAGTGGGGACGGTGGCGACCGCGGGTCGGCCCCGCGGCGACCAGCGCTGTCCGGCGAACGGCCGGGTACGCAGGTGGGGACGGTCGGGCAGCTCCGGGGCCCGGTAATCCCGCGCCGGAATCGCACCGGTGTGCCGCGACCGCGAACGGGCTCGAATCCCACCATTGACACCCCTGATGTTAGCGATCACAATCTGACGGGACATTGGAGCGCGCCACGGGATCGCGTTCGGCCGGGCGCGGGCGGGCCGACCGTCCCGCGAGATTTCGCAAGGAGATGCGGTGGCTGATGCTGTCCCTGTCGTCGTCGGTATCGACTTCGGCACACTGTCCGGACGCGCGGTGGTGGTACGTACGACCGACGGTGCCGAGTTGGGCCAGGCGGTGCACGAGTACCGGCACGCCGTGCTCACCACGGCGCTGCCCGACGGCACGCCGCTACCCCCGGACTGGGCCCTACAGGTGCCCTCGGACTACGTCGACGTGCTGCGGCACGCGGTGCCCCGGGCCCTCGAGGCGGCGGGCGTAGACCCGGCCGACGTGGTGGGCGTCGGCACCGACTTCACAGCGTGCACCATGGTTCCCACGCTGCGTGACGGCACCCCGCTGTGCGAACTCGACGGGCTGGCCGGGCGCCCGCACGCGTACGTGAAGTTGTGGAAGCACCACGCCGCGCAGGGCCAGGCCGACCGGATCAACCGGCTGGCGCACGAGCGCGGCGAGCCGTGGATCGCGCGGTACGGCGGGCTGATCTCCTCGGAGTGGGAGTTCGCCAAGGCGCTGCAGATCCTTGAGGAGGACCCGGACACCTACACGCGCGTCGAGCGCTGGGTCGAGGCCGCCGACTGGATCGTCTGGCAGCTGACCGGCGAGTACGTGCGCAACGCCTGCTCCGCCGGGTACAAGGGCATCCTGCAGGACGGCGCGTACCCGAGCCCGGAGTTCCTCGGGACGCTGCACCCGGGGTTCGCCGACTTCGTGACGACCCGGCTCGAGCAGCCGATCGGAACGCTCGGCACGGCCGCCGGGCGGCTGTCGGAGGCCGCCGCGGCGTGGACCGGCCTGCCGGCCGGCATCGTGGTGGCGGTCGGCAACGTCGACGCGCACGTGACCGCCGCGGCCTGTGACGCCCTGCGTGCGGGCCAGATGGTGGCCATCACCGGCACCTCGACGTGCCATGTGGTCAACGGGGACGAACCGCTGCAGGTACCCGGGATGTGCGGCGTCGTGGACGGCGGCATCGTGGCGGGGCGCTGGGGGTACGAGGCCGGGCAGAGCGGGGTCGGTGACATCTTCGGGCACTTCGTCGAGCGGTTCGTGCCGGCCGACTACACCGAGGCCGCCGCCGCCCGGGGCGTGTCCGCGCACGAGTACCTGACCGAGCTGGCCTCGGTCCAGCACCCCGGCCAGCACGGACTCATCGCCCTGGACTGGCACTCGGGCAACCGGTCGGTGCTGGTCGACCACGAGCTGTCCGCGGTCATGGTGGGCGAGACGCTGGCCACCCGGCCCGAGGATGTCTACCGGGCGCTGATCGAGGCGACCGCGTTCGGCACCCGTACCATCATCGAGACCTTCCGCAACGCCGGCGTCCCGATCACCGAGCTGGTCGTCGCCGGCGGGCTGTTGAAGAACAGCATGATCATGCAGATCTACAGCGACGTCACCCGGATGCCGCTGTCGGTCATCGAATCCGACCAGGGACCGGCGCTCGGCTCGGCGATCCACGCCGCGGTCGCCGCCGGGGTCTACCCCGACGTGCCGTCCGCCGCCACCCTGATGGGCCGCAGGAAGCCTGCCGTCTACGTACCGGACGAGGCGGCCGCCGAGGTCTACGACGCGCTGTTCGCCGAGTACACCACCCTGCATGACTACTTCGGTCGCGGCGCGAACGACGTCATGCACCGCCTACGCCACATCGCCCGGACGGGAGCCCAGCGATGACCATCGCTCAGGATGTCACCTCACAGATCACCCGGCTCCGCCAGCACGTCGCGGACCTGCACCGGGAACTTCCCCGCAACGCCCTCGTCGTGTGGACCGCGGGCAACGTGTCCGCCCGGGTGCCCGACGCCGACCTGCTGGTCATCAAGCCCAGCGGGGTCGGCTACGACGAGCTGTCGGCCGACAACATGGTGGTCGCCGACCTGGACGGCAACCTGGTCGACGGCGCCTACAAGCCCTCGTCCGACACGGCCGCGCACGCCTACGTCTACCGCCACATGCCGCACATCGGCGGGGTGGTGCACACCCACTCGACGTACGCGACCGCCTGGTCGGCCCGCGGCGAGGCGATCCCGTGCGTGCTGACCGCGATGGCGGACGAGTTCGGCGGCGAGATCCCGGTCGGGCCGTTCGCGCTCATCGGCGACGACTCGATCGGGCGGGGCATCGTCGAGACGCTGAGCGGGCACCGCTCCCCCGCGGTGCTCATGCGCAGCCATGGCGTGTTCACCATCGGCCGCTCCGCCCGGGACGCGGTCAAGGCGGCCGTGATGTGCGAGGACGTCGCCCGCACCGTGCACATCGCCCGACAGCTCGGCACCCCGTTGCCGATCGAAGAGCATCACATCGATGCGTTGTACGCGCGTTACCAGAACGTGTACGGCCAATCCCAACCCGCCTAACAGGAGAACCGCGATGGCACCCGGCGACAAGCCCCAACTCTGGTTTCTGACCGGCAGCCAGCACCTCTACGGTCCCGACACGCTGCGCCAGGTCGCCGAGCAGTCACAGCAGATCCAGCGCGCGCTGCAGGAGTCCTCGGCGCTGAGCGTGGAACTGGTCTGGAAGCCGGTACTCACCGACTCGGCGGGCGTGCGCGGCGTCATGCAGGAGGCCAACAACGACCCCACCTGCGTGGGCGTGATCGCGTGGATGCACACGTTCTCGCCGGCGAAGATGTGGATCACCGGCCTGGACGCGCTACGCAAGCCGCTGCTGCACCTGCACACCCAGGTCAACTCGGCGCTGCCGTGGTCGACCATCGACATGGACTTCATGAACCTCAACCAGGCCGCGCACGGCGACCGCGAGTTCGGCTACGTGCAGACCCGGGTCGGTGCGGTGCGCAAGACCGTGGCCGGGCACGTGTCGGACCCGACCGTGGCGGCGCGCATCGACGGGTGGGCGCGGGCCGCTATCGGCCGGGCACACCTCGACGGCCTGCGGATGGCACGCTTCGGCGACAACATGCGCGACGTAGCGGTGACCGAGGGCGACAAGGTCGAGGCGGAGCTGCGGTTCGGCCTGTCGGTCAACACGTACGGCGTCAACGACCTGGTGGCCGTGGTGGACTCCGTGGAAGACGCCGCGGTGGACGCGGTCGCGGCGGAGTACGCCGACTCCTACGTGCTCGCCCCGGAGTTGGCCCGCGAGGGCGCCCGGCACGAGTCGCTGCGCTACGCCGCCCGGATCGAGGCCGGGCTGCGCCAGTTCCTGGACGCCGGCGGGTTCGGCGCCTTCACCACCAACTTCGAGGACCTGGGCGGCCTGCGCCAGCTGCCGGGCATCGCCGTGCAGCGGCTGATGGCCGACGGGTACGGCTTCGGCGGCGAGGGCGACTGGAAGACCTCGGCGCTGCTGGCCACGATCAAGGCGATGGGCGCCGGGCTGCCGGGCGGGACCTCGTTCATGGAGGACTACACGTACCACTTCGGCCCGGGCGAGCCGAAGATCCTCGGCGCGCACATGCTGGAGGTGTGCCCGAGCATCGCCGAGAGCCGGCCGAGCTGCGAGATCCACCCGCTGGGCATCGGCGGCCGGGAGGACCCGGTACGGCTGGTGTTCAACGCAGCGTCCGGCCCCGCCGTCGTCATCGGCCTGGCCGACCTCGGCGACCGGTTCCGGATGGTGGCCAACCAGATCGAGGTGGTACCGCCGGACGAGGACCTGCCCAACCTGCCGGTCGCCCGCGCGGTGTGGAAGCCGGCGCCGTCGCTGTCCACCTCGACCGAGTCCTGGCTGACCGCCGGCGGCCCGCACCACACGGTGCTCACCCAGTCGGTGGGGGCCGAGACCCTGCGGGACTTCGCCGACATGGTGCACACCGAGATGCTGCTGATCGACGCGAACACCACCACGGCCGACTTCGCCGACCGGATCCGGTGGAACCAGGCCTACTACCGCCTCGCCCAGGGCCTGCCCGGCCGCGGCTAGGGCTGCTCGCCCGGGCCGTGGCCGCCGTCGCGCGGTGGCCACGGCCCGGTCCCGTACCGCCGGCACGCGCCGGGCTCACCCGTTCCCCGAGCTATGTACGCGAGGTATACCCTCAGCGTATGCTTTCGCCATGAGTGTTCCACTGACCCTGCTTGGGCTGCTCGAACGCGAACCGAGCCACGGATACGACCTCAAGCGCGACTACGACACCTTCTTCGGCCGGGGCAAGCCGCTGCCCTTCGGCCAGGTCTACGCCACCCTGGGTCGCCTGAGCCGGGACGGCAAGGTCGTGGTGGGCGAGGTCCAGCCCGGCGAGGGCCCCGACCGCAAGCGCTACGTCATCACCGAACTCGGCGCGACCGAGGTGCAGACCTGGCTGGCCGAGCCGGTGGAGCCGGAGCCGCACCTGCAGACCGTGCTGTTCGCCAAGGTGACCCTGGCGCTGATGCTGGGCCGGCCCGCGGGGAAGTACCTCGACGCCCAGCGCGGCGCCCACCTGCGGCGGATGCGTGAGCTGACCGAGGTCAGGCGCGGCGACGACCTGGTCGACTCGATGCTGGCCGACCACGGGCTGTTCCACCTGGAGGCCGACCTGCGGTGGATCGACATGACCGCGGCGCGGCTCGACGCCCTGGCGCGGGTGGTGCGCCGATGACGGGCACCGGCAATCCCCGCACGGGCCGCGACGGCGGCGCGAGCAACGGCACCGGCCGGTCCGGCCCGCGCCCCATCGTCGAGGCGCGCGACGTCGTGCTGTCCTTCGGCCAGACCCCGGCGCTGCGCGGGGCGAACGTGTCGGTGGCGGCCGGAGAGATCCTCGCCATCATGGGCCCGAGCGGGTCGGGCAAGTCGACTCTGCTGCACTGCCTGGCCGGGATCCTGGTGCCCGGCTCCGGCGAGGTCTGGTTCGACGGCGCCCGCGTCGACACGATGGGCGAGACGCAGCGCAGCACCCTGCGCCGGGAACGCTTCGGGTTCGTGTTCCAGTTCGGCCAGTTGGTCCCCGAGCTGACCGTGGAGGAGAACGTCGCCCTCCCGCTGCTGCTGGGCGGGGTCCGCCGGGCCGAGGCGGTGGCCCGGGCCCGTACCTGGTTCGAGCGGCTGGACCTGTCGGGGTTGGAGCGGCGCAGGTCCGGGGAACTGTCCGGCGGGCAGGCCCAGCGGGTCGCGCTGGCCCGCGCCCTGGTCGCCCGGCCCGAGGTGCTGTTCGCCGACGAGCCGACCGGCTCGCTCGACTCGCTGACCGGCGAGCAGGTCATGGACCTGCTGGTCGGCACCGCCCGGCAGGAGGGCACCACGGTCGTCCTGGTCACCCACGAGCCCCGGGTCGCCGCGTGCGCCGACCGTGAGGTCGTCGTCCGGGACGGGAGGGTGACCTCGCTGGTGCCGGGTCAGGTCGGCCCCTGATCCGTGCCGAGAGCCCCGGGCGGCCTATCCGTCGAGGCGGATGGCGAGCACAGCGACGTCGTCCGCCGGGGACTCGTCGCCGATGAGAGCGTTCATCACGCGGCCGCACACCTGATCGACGGGCTCCGGCGTCACCGCGGGCAGCAGGGCGGCGACGCCCTCGTGGAACGGGCGGGTGCGGCGTTCCACGAGCCCGTCGGTGTAGAGGAAGATGACCTCGCCCGGACTCAGCGGCACCGTGACGTTGTGCCGGCACGCGTCGGGGTAGGCGCCCAGCGGCGGGTCGGCCCGCACCTCGATCGACCGCGCGGGCCGGTCGGGCTCGGCGAGCACGGGTGGCGGGTGCCCGGCGACCGACAGGGTCAGCCGCCGCAACGACGGGTCGATCACGGCGTAGGCCACGGTAGCCACGGCGTCGGGCTCGAAGAGCTGGATCTTGCGGTCGAGGCGGGTCAGCACGTCGGCCGGGTCGTCGGACTCCAGGGCGTACGCGCGCAGCGCGCTGCGGATGCGCCCCATCACGACGGCGGCGCGCAGCCCGTGCCCGGCGACGTCGCCGATCACGACGCCGACGTGGCCGGAGGGCAGGGCGAACAGGTCGTACCAGTCACCGCCCACTCCGACCTGGGCGCCCGGAACGTACCGGGCCGCGACCTCCAGACCGGCGAGGACCGGCAGCGCGGCCGGAACCAGGCTGCGTTGCAGGGCGACCGTGGCGGCACGGTCGATGCTGGCGACCCGGGCCTGGGTGGCCAGGCTGGCCCGGTCCGCGACCCGCTGCAGCAGGTCGACGTCGTCGTCGGTGAACGCCCGGGGAGTCAGCGTGCCGACGTGCAGGACGCCGACCACCCGCCCGGAGGTGATCATCGGGACGCCGAGGAGCGAGGTGATCCCCTTCTCCAGCAGCAGCGGATTGACGACCTTGGTCTGGTCGACGCGCTCGATGCGCACGGGCCGGCCCAGTGAGGCGATCTGCCCGGCGAAACCCTGGCCCACCGGCAGGCGTACGCCCTGGCGGACCTCCGCCTCGATGCCCCGGGCCGCCGTAGCGACCAGGTACTGGCCGGAGTCGTCCAGCAGCAGGACGGCGGCGGTGTCCACCTCCAGGATCTCGCGGACCCGCTCCAGCAACTCGACGAGCAGATGCTCGACGTCCAGGTGGGACAGGCCGGCGTCGGTGACGGACTCCAGGCGACGAAGTCTCTCGTCGCGGTCCGAGGTCTCCAGGCCCACCGTCACGACCCGAATGTTAACCGGCCGGAACGCGCAGGGCGCTGCCGCGCCGAGCCGGCGGTCGGGCGCACGGTCAGGGTCGGCCGGCCAGGTGCTCCCACACGCCGGTGATGTTCAGCACCTCGCGTACCATGTCACGAGCAGCCTCCACCCGGAAGGTCTTCTGGCGGTCATCGGCCAGCCTTCGGCCCTTGAGCAGTGCGCTGATCCCGCTGGAGTCCAAAAAGGTCACCCCGGAGAGATCGATGATCAAGGACGCCACGTCCTCCGCCTCGACCGAGGCGGCAATCTCCTCCTGCAGCGCGTCGACCGTGCTCAGGTCGACCTCGCCGGTCAGCGACAGGCGTGTCGTATCGCCAGACCGGCTTGCGGAAACGGACAGATCCATCGCCCCTCCTGTGGTCACGGCGGCCCGGGCCCCGGGTGGGCCACTGGCGCGAGTCGCGGTCGGGGTCATTTTAGATACCCCCGCGGCGCATCCGGCGGCCGCAACCCCCACCGCGAACCCGCGTCTCGAGTTGCGCCATCACGGGCGGGGGGTTGAGGGTAGAGCGGAAGGGGGGTCGGGGTCAGCGTGGCAACGGAAAATGCGAGCAGACGACAGCCGCCCGTGGCGATGCGCCTCCTGACCGCAACCGATCTCGATCGGGTACGTCAGGCGGTAACCAGCGCCACGCGCCACGCCGGACTGGACGGCGACCGGGCGACCCGGCTGACCCTGGCGGTCAATGAGATCGCCACCAACGCCATCCGGCACGGCGGCGGCTCGGCCGGCATCGTCATCCGCGCGACGGACGGCCGAATCGAGGTCGAGATCGAGGACAGCGGGCCGGGCATCCCGCCCGGTGTGACGGCCACCCGGCCGGAGCCGGAGGCCACCGGCGGCCGGGGCCTGTGGCTGGCCGATCAGCTGTGCGACGAGATGCAGGTGCGCACCGGCCCGACCGGCACCCGCATCTGCCTCGTCATGAGGATCCGCTGAGGCCCGCCCCCGGGACGCTCACCGGCGCCGTCGGCGGGCCGGCGCCGCGGGCGCCCGGCCGCGGCTGACGGCGACGCTGATCCCGATCAGCAGCACCGCCCCGCCGGCCAGGACCAGCGCCAGGCGGCGCGACCGGCGGTCGATCCGCACGCCGGCGCGGTGCATCCGGGTCGTGAGCCGGGCCTTGATGTCCGCCTTCGCGGCCAGCGCGCCGACCGTCTCGGCGAGTTCCTGCCGGGTCTGCTCGATCCTCCTGCGCAGCGCCTCGTTGTCCGCCGCCCCGCCGACGAGCTTCCCGGTGCGTACGAGGTCGCTCACCGCGGCTCCCCCTGATGAGCGGCGGCCGACCGTAACGCTTCGGCGTCGGCGCGCAGCGACGAGGTGGCGGCCTCCGGTACCGGTGGGGGTACCCGCCGCAGCTGGCGCCGGCCCGCGAGCCCGAGCATCCCGGCCAACAGCACCAGCAGCCCACCGAACGCCAGCGCCGCACCCCAGTCCGGAATCACCCGCGCGATCAGCAGGACGACCCCGGCCAGCACCCCGAACAGGCCGTAGAGCCCGATCACGCCGGCGGTGCCGAACAGCCCGGCGCCGATGCCGGCGTGCTTGGCCTTCACGGTCAGCTCGGCGCGCGCCAGCGCCATCTCGTCACGCACCAGGCTGGACAGCTGCCCGGACGCCCGCCGGACCAGCTCCGCCGTTGACAGCGACTCGGTCCGTTGCTCGCGGGGCGACCCGCTGTGCGACAGCGGCGTCATGGTGGTGATGACCTCGAGGCGCCGGATCCCCGCCCCCCGCGACCCGCCGGCCTCCCGCGACCCGCCGGTTTCTCGGGGGCCGCCGGTTTCTCGGGGGCCGCCGGTTTCTCGGGGGCCGCCGGTTTCTCGGGGGCCGCCGGTTTCTCGGGGGCCGCCGGTCGGTGACCCGGCGTTCCCTCGGGAATCGCCGGCGCCGGCGGAACCATTGGCCCCACCGGCATCTGGCGCCTCGTGAGAATCGTTCGATCCCAGCGAGTCAGGAGCCCTGTCCATGCCTCTGACTGCCCGCGTGTCGACCCGGGTAAACCGGCGCCGTTCCGGTCCGCTGGGCGCCCGCGCCGACCCCCGCACGCTCCAGGCCCGAGGCGGGCTCCGCCAGGGCCGAGGCGGGCTCCGCCAGGGCGGGCTCGGCCAGGGCCGGCTCCGAAGTCGGGGCCGGGACCGGGGCGGGGGCCGGCCGGGACCGGCGCGGGGCGCGGCCCACCGGGTCCACATTCGACAGTTCTCGCGGCGGTTTCCACGCGTGGCGGGCGATGCCGCGACCCTTCCGACCCCGTACCCGAGAAGGCCCCACGTATCGACGGCCAGTCTGGCCATATGTCGATTATGGCCCGTTTTGGCGGTATTTCTTCGTACCATTGCCGAGATGGCGAAGTGATTCCGAAGGGGCGGGATGAGAGACACGGCCGTGGATGACACCTCCCCCGCATGGCAGGACCGGGGCCGGCATCACCAGGGCCGGCATCACCAGGGCCGGCATCGCGTGACCCGCGAGACCCGCGCGAACCTTCCGGAACCGGTCGGACACTGGAAACGGGCGCTCGTCGTCCTCCTATCCCTGCTCCTGTTGTTCTGCGGCGGGCTGGCGACCACGGGGTACCTGCTGATGCACCACTACGAGGGACGCGTGTCCCGCGAGGATCTGCTGGGCCCCGCGCGGCGCCCCGGCACCGACGGTCAGCCCGACTCCGGGCCGCTCAACCTGCTCCTGCTCGGCTCGGACTCACGGGCCGGCGAGCCGGACCAGGACGAGTACCCCGGCCAGCGATCCGACGCGGTCATGCTCATCCACGTCAACCGGGACCGCGACGAGGCGGCGGTGATCTCCATCCCCCGCGACAGCTACGTCTACGTGCCGGCGTCGGGCAGCGACTGGTCGGGCGGGATGAACAAGCTCAACGCCGCGCTCGCGCTGGGCGGCGCGCCGCTCGCCGCGCAGACGGTCACGAGGCTCACCGGGGTGCAGCTCAATGGCGCGCTCATCGCCACCTTCTCCGCGACCCGGGAGATGGTCGACGCCGTCGGCGGCGTGGACGTGTGCCTGCCGTACACGGTCACGTCCACCGACACCAAACGGGTGTGGCCCGAGGGCTGCCACCACCTCAACGGCGACGAGGCGGACGACCTCGCCCGCCAGCGCCACGACCTGCCGGACGCGGACCTGTCCCGGATCCACGACCAGCAGCTGATCATCCAGGCGATCGCCAGAAAGGTCACCACCGGCAAGCTGCTGACCAACCCGTTGCAGCTGAGCAAGCTGGTCTCCACGGCGGCCGGCGCGCTGGTGGTCGACAAGGACCTCGACCTGACGAAGCTCGCCCTCGCGCTTCGCAAGATCAAGCCGGCGAACGTGCGGTACGCGACCGTGCCCTATTCGAACCTGGACCTGCAGACCCCGCAGGGCTCGGCGGTCGAGTTGGACGAGGCGAAGTCCAAGGCGCTGTTCGCCGCCGTCCGTGATGACACCGTGACGGGGATGCTGTCGACCAACCCGTAGCGCCGATCAGCGCGGTTCGGCCGGACCGGCGGGGACGGACGACGCGGCGGGGACTGCCGGGGCCGCGGGAACTGCCGAGGCGGCCGGGACGGTGCCGGCGCCGTAGCCGGTGGGGTGCAGCCGCTGAAACCGCCACGCGTCGCGGCACATGGCCGCCAGGTCGCGGGTGGTGCGCCAGTTCCACTCCCGGGCCGCCCGGCGCGGGTCGGCCACCAGCGCCGTCACGTCGCCGTTGCGCCGCGACCCGATGGTGTACGGGATGGGTCGGCCGCACGCGACGCCGAAGGCGTCGATCAGCTCCAGTACCGAGGTGCCCACCCCCGTGCCCAGATTGACCACCCGCACTCCCCCGCCCGTCCGGTCGAGGTGCTCCAGCGCCACGCAGTGCGCTTCGGCCACGTCCATGACGTGGATGTAGTCCCGCACCGGGGTGCCGTCCACCGTCGGGTAGTCCGCGCCGTACACGCTGACCCGGTCGGCCCGACCGACCGCCACCCGCATCAGGTTGGGCATGACGTTGCCGGCCACGCCGCGCGGCGCCTCACCCAGCAGCCCGCTCTCGTGCGCGCCGATGGGGTTGAAGTACCGCAACGCGCTGACCGTCAGCCCGGCACTGCTGCGGCACGCCTCCACGAGGATCTGCTCACACATCCACTTCGAGACGGCGTACGGGTTGGCCGGGCGGGCCGCGCAGTCCTCCGCCACGGGTACCGCGTCGACGTCGCCGTAGATCGAGCAGGACGAGGAGAAGACCAGGCGCGGCACGCCGCGCTCGCTCATCGCCCGCAGCAGGCCGGTGATCCCGCCGATGTTGTTGTCGAGGTACTCCGTCGGCATCTCCCAGGACTCCGCGACGGCCTTGCGCGCGGCCAGGTGCATGACGGCGTCGATCGGGTACCGCCGGAACACCGCGGACAGCGCGGGCCGGTCGCGCAGGTCGACCCCGTGCGCCGCGACGAGCGGGCGCCCGGCGAGCTTCTCCACCCGGGTCAGCGCCAGCGGCGAGCTGTTGGTGTAGTTGTCGACGACCACGACCTCGTGGCCACGCTCCAGCAGCGCCACGCACACGTGGCTGCCGACGAAGCCGGCCCCGCCGGTCACCAGGACCGTCATGCGCCGCCCGGCGCGGGCCGGGACCGCGGGCGCCAGTTCTGCTGTCATGATGGCCCGGTCAGCCGGTGCGCTGCCAGTAGCGGCAGGTCCAGTCCACCTGGTGCAGTTCGTCGGTGATGCCGTGCTCGGCCCGGAAGTCGTCCACGGCCTCCTTGCATCCGCGCACCGCGTGGTAGTCGTCCACGATGACGTACCCGCCGACGGACAGCTTCGGGTACAGCGAGCGCAGCGCGACCATGGTGGAGTCGTAGAGGTCCCCGTCCAGCCGGATCACCGCGAGCTTCTCGACGGGCGCCGCCGGCAGCGTGTCGGCGAACCAGCCCTGCAGGAACCGCACCCCGTCGTCGAGCATCCCGTACCGCCGGAAGTTGCGCTTGACCTCGTCCAGCGACACCGCGAGGAACCGCTCCCTCCACAGCGCGTCCTCGACGTCGGCGGTCCTCGACGGGTCCGGCTCGGGCAGGCCCCGGAAGGAGTCGGCGACCCACACGGTCCGGTCGGCCGCCCCGTAGGCCCTCAGCACGGCGCGCATGAAGATGACCGAACCGCCGCGCCACACGCCCGTCTCGATGACGTCGCCGGGCACGCCGCGCTCGAGCACGTCCACGACGCACTGCTGCAGGTTGTCCAGCCGGCGCAGCCCAACCATCGTCTCCGCCTGGGGCGGCCAGTCCCGGCCCTGGGCGCGCGCCTCGGGCTCGAACGGGTACCGCAACACGAGCTCGAAGCCACGCTGGTGCAGCAGGCGCTTGCCGCGCCGGTAGATCGCCGCGTGCACGGTCCCGCTGCGCGGGTGGTACGGCATCCACGTCTCCCCGAACAGGTACCGGGTGAGCGTCTTCTTCAACAGGTCGCAGTACAGCTCGCGCGGATCGTCGCGCTCGATCCCGGTCACGCGTACCTGGGACAGTGCCTCGCTCATGCGAACTCCTTCGGCTGATACGGCTCCGAGCGGCGCGCGTCCGGCACCGATCGGTTCGCGGTGTACTGCCACGGCTGATCGGCGGCCGTCCAGCCGCCGGCGTACGACTGGTCATCGCCGGACGCTGCCGCGGGCGCGGGCCCGGCCGGGGAGGTGAACTCCACGGTCTCGCTCAGCAACGCCTCGAACGGGGCGGACAGGGCGTCCACCCGGTCCCTGCGCCGGTGCTTGGCGGCCCGCGCCGGGTCATCCCAGTCGCCGGTACCCGCGCCGACCGGCGGCACCGAAATCGGCGGCACGGCCGTCGGCCACGCGGCGGGTGGCGGCACGGCCATCGGGCCGCCGGCTGACGGTGCCATCGGCGCCACGGGCGGCAGTGCCATCGCTGGCGGTGCGGCGACCGGAGCCGGCGCGGGCGCCGCGGGGGCGCGTCGCCGCGGACGGGCGGTCGGGGCCGGCGGCGCGACCGGAGTCGGTTGGGCGGCCACCGAAGGATCGGTCGGCGCTGCCGGCTCGGCGTTCGTCGCCCGGTGCCCGGCCGACGCGCGCCGGCGCCCGCCCGAGGGCGCCGCCACAGGAGCGGGCGCGGCGGTGTGCTGCGCCGGCACGGGCAGGAACTGCGGGGGCACGGACTGCGGCGGTACGGGCACCAGTTGCGCCGGTACCGGCGTGGCCAGGCCGTCCTCGGAGTACTGCTCGCCGATCCCGTCACTGGCCAGGTCGACAACCACCACCCCGGCGACCGGCACGTTCAGCCGCCGCACGAGCATGGCGGCGCGCAGCGCGTCGGCGCGGCGGGTCACGCCGGTCTGCACGACCAGCAGCACCCCGTCGGCGTGCCGGGCCAGCGTGGCCAGTTCGGCCCCGGCCAGCACCGGCGGGGCATGCACGATGGTGACTGCCTCGTCCTGGGCGACCGCGTCCATGAGCACGCCTACCTGCCGGCCGGTGACCGGCTCCTCCTCCGGGCGCTTCTGCTTCGGGCCGGCGACGATGACGGACAGCGCGCTCGAGCCGGGCAGCAGCCGCGGCGCGGTCTCGCCGGCCAGCACGCCCTGCAGCGTGCACGGGGCCGCCTCGGGGAAGTGCCCGCCGATGCCGGGCCGGCGCGGCTGGCCCTCGATCAGGGTGACCCGGTCGTGGTCCTGTGCCAGGGACAGCGCCAGCAGCGCGGACACCAGCCCCTTGCCGTCGTCGTCGTGCACGCTGGTCACCAGCAGCCGCCGGCGTGGCAGGGGCGAGGTGAGCACGCTGATCGCCGCCACCGTCGCGCTGACCGCGTCGGCCACGCTGCTGCGGGTGTACAGCACGCTGGCGTTGTGCCGGGCGTACCGGCGGGGCAGGCGCGGCAGCACGCCCAGCAACGGCAGCCCCAGTTCCGCCCCGATCCGCGCCGGTCTGCGCATCCGGTCGTCGACCCGGCCGCTGAGCCTGGCCAGGCCGAGCCCGGCCAGCAGCCCGGCGAACGCGCCCAGCGCGTCATTGAGCTGGGGGTTCGGCGACGTCGGCCGCTGCGGCGGGCTCGCCCGGTCGATGAACTTCGTGGTGACGTTGCCCCCATCGCCGATCTGCAGCACGCTGAAGCGCTCCCCGGCGGCCTCGGTCGCGGCGTTCGCGATGGCCGCGGCGGTCCCGCCGTCGACGGCGGTGGCCTTCACCGTGATGATCTGCATGCCCTGCTGGTACGTGCCGGTGAGGTGCCCCACGACGGCGCCGGGTGCCAGCCTCAGGGCGCGGGCGGTGTCCAGGGCCACCTCGCGCGACTGGGCGAGCTGCGCGACCGTGGGCGCGAGGTTCTGGGCGAGGGCCAGGTCGGGAATCTTGGCCTTGGTGGTCGGATCGAAACCGCTGGCGGTGATGACCATCGAGGCGCTCGCCTCGTACGTCGCCGGCATGTAGTTGGTTACCAGTTGCGCGGCGGCCAGCCCGATGATCAGGCCGAGTGCCGGCACCACGGCGCGGCGCCGGGCCGCGCGCAGGGTCGCCTTGACATTGAAAGATCTGCTCATGAGGTCATAACCGTTCGGTCCGCCGACCCCGCGGACGCGGTGCCGGCTGTTGCTGTGTTTTCGGTTCTTGGTGTGCCGGGTCGACGCGGTGCGCCAGGTCGGCTTCGGGTCTCGGTTGCACTTCGGGTCCCGGTCTCGTTTCGGGTCCCGGGCCTTTCTCGGGCAGGTGCGCCGGAAACGCCAGGCCCCGCCAGACGTGGCACAGCCGGTCCGCTATGCGATCCCAGCTGTACCCGGCCGCTCGGGCGACGCCGCGGGACGACAGCCGTTGGGCCAGGTCGCGATCGTCGCGCAACCGGGCCAGCCGGTCGGCCAGCGCGGCCGGGTCGCCGGCGGGGAAGGACAGCCCGGCGTCCCCCATCACGTACGGGATCTCGCCGACATCGCTGCCCACCACCGGCACCCCGCAGGCCATCGCCTCGACCAGCACGCGGCCGAACTGCTCACGCAACGGGATGCCTATCCACGGCACGACGTTGCGCTGCACCACCTCGACGGAGGGCAGGGCCAGCGCGTCCATCCGGGCCAGCAGGCCGGGCAGCTCGGCGTGGTCCACCCAGGACCGCAGCGTGACACGGCCCCGGCCACGCCGGGCCGCGGCGCGGCCGACGTCGCCGGCCAGGCTGCCGTCACCGATCACCAGCAGGTCGCAGTCGAGCAGCTCGGTCGCGTCCAGCAGGTCCCGGATCCCCTTGTGCGGCTCCAGCCGCCCGACGAATCCGGCGGTGAAACGCCGCGACCGCGCGGGGCGGGGCGCCGGGCGGCACGGGCTGAAGACGTCGGTGTCCACGCCAAGCGGAACGATCGTGGCGGCACCCCGGTAACCCTTGGCCCGCAACACTTTCAGCGCGGACGGGGTCACCGGGAAGGTGTGGTCGACGGCGCCGTACGCGCGCTGTTCGAGCAACGAGAACGGGACGGGGAACCGCATCACGATGTTCTGCGCGGCGTACAGCGTGACGGGCGTACCCGGCCAGTGCCGGCGCAGCAGCCGGATGACCTGCCAGGTGCTCAGATACGCGGCCTCACCGATGACGTGCACCACGTCGGGGCGCCGGGACGCGAGCAGCCGCCCGGAGCCCGGGCCCAGCAGCACCGAGGCCATGTGCCCGGTGCGCTCCTCGCCCAGCAGGTGGCGTACCCGGTGGTAGCGCAGCCGTTCGCAGCGCCCCGCGTGCCGGCTCAGGTCGCGGTCGGTCAGCTCCGAGATGTCGGCGGCGAGCACGGTCAGCGTGATGTCGGGGCGCCGGCACAGCGCGGCGAACAGCGAGGTCCAGTGCTCGGTGCGCTTGCCCGCGGCGGTGATGACTACGTGCATGGCGGCACCTCCTGCGGCTCGGGCGTGGCGGCGACGGCCAGCCGGGTGATCTGGCTCCAGGCCCGTACCCGTGCCGTGGCGCTGCGGGGCGCCAGCGGCAGGCGGGCTCCACCGATCGCCATGCCGATCAGCGCCCGGACGATGACGGCGGCCCGGACGGCCCGGAATTCCCGGCCGCGGTGGCGGGCGAAGTACAACAGCATGCTGCGGTACAGGTGCGGCCAGGTGCGGGTGGGATCGGGGCTGCTGGCGCCGCCCACGTGGAAGGCGGACACCGCGGGCAGGTAGACCACGTCGGCACCGCGCTGTCCGGCCCGCAGGCACAGCTCCTCGTCCTCGTAGTACAGGAAGTAACGCTCGTCGAGGCCGCCGATCGCCCTCAGCAGTTCGGTGCGCACGGCGAGGCAGGCGCCCGACAGCCAGTCGACCCGGACCGGGCCGCCGTCGCGTCGGCAGGCGTCGTAGGCGCGGCGGCGGTTCACGCCGCAGAGCATCCGCCGCAGCGCCACCGGCATCAGGCTGCCGCCGAAGCGGGACGCCAGCACGCTGGCCAGCGACTCGAACGGGTGCGCGCTGATCGCCACCCGTCCGTCCGGCCCGATCAGCCGGGGCCCGGCGATGCCCACCCCGGGGTCGGCGGCCACGGCCCCGACCAGTTCGCGGGCCGTGGCCGGCGGCAGTACGCAGTCGGGATTGACCAGCAGGACCACGTCGGAGTCCACGGTGGACAGTGCCTGGTTGACCGCGACCGCGAAGCCGGTGTTGACCGGATTGGCGATCACCTTGACGTCGGGGAACTCGCGGTCCAGCAGCCCCAGCGTCCCGTCGGTCGACGCGTTGTCGACGACCCGCACGTCCAACTCCGCCTGGCACAGCGCGGTCAGCGAGGTGAACAGGTGCGCCTCGGAGTTGTGGGTGACCACTATCGCGGCGGCGTCCGGCCGGTTCACATGATCACCCCCGCTCCGGGTGCGGGAAGCGATCCCGCCCCGGGCGACCCCGGCGGCGTCCAGGCGTGCCGCGGCTCGCGGTGAGGCCCCGCCCGCTCGGGTCGCACCGGCTGCCCCTGCGGGACGCGTGATCCAGCCGTCAGCAGCGTCAGGGCGGGCAGCAGGCCGAGCTCCCAGTGCCCGTCGGTCGGCGCGGAGAACAGCGCCGCCGCGAGGAACCCGCAGGTCAACGCCGCGAAGGCGAGCGCCATGCCGTCCCGCCGGGCCAGCCCGGCCGGTATCGTGCGCAGCACCGGCCACACCACGGCGACCAGCCCCACCAGCCCGGCGTTGGCCAGGATGGTCACGTAGTACGCGTGATAGACCGGCCCGACGTGCACGATGCTGAACCCGTCGAGGTAGGTGTCCGGTGTGGACTGTCCCAGCCCGGCACCGAAGAACGGCCGGCCGGCGAACACCCCGAGCCCGACGGACGACTCCGGCAACCGGTACCCGGAGGAGGCGTGCAGTTCCGGAGCGATGGCCGCCGACCGGCCGCGCAGCGCGGACGACACCGCCAGCGCACCCAGCAGCAGCACCATGGAGGTCACCGCCACGCTCACCAGCCCGCGCCGGATCACCGGGCCCCACCTCAGCAGCATCACCAGCAGAGTCAGCCCGCCCGCCAGCCACATGCCCCGGAACGAGGCCAGCACCACGTCGGACAGGAACAGGGCCGCAACCCCCAGGGCGGCGGCGCGACGCCAGCCGCGGGTCTGGCCGGCCACCACGATCAGCGGGGGCACCGCGATCAGGGACACCAACCCGCCGTGCCGCCCGGGGCTGGTGAAGCTGAGCACGGTGATGACCCCGGCCGCCGAGGCGTACAGGATCGCCGCCGCGCGCAGCCGGGCGGGCGTGGTCAGGGTGTAGGTGGCGAGGAAGAAGTAGAACGGGATGATGCCGATCTGGTAGGTGGCCACGGCCACGTGCCACGGGCTGTTCCCGACGGACAGCCCGTAGACCGCGCCGAGCGCGGTGAGCAGGCCCAGCGTCACCATGGCGGCGTCCGCGCTGGTGCGCTGGGGACGCTGTTCCTGCGGGTACAGCAGCCGGCGGGCGAGCACGGCGGCGCCACCGGCACCGACGATCACCAGGTGCATCGCCACGTTCCAGCGCACCGAGAGACCGCCGAGGCTGTAGCCGGCCACGGTCCCGCCGATGATGCCGGCCGGCAGGATGGCCGCCGGCCACAGCGTGAAGCCCACCCAGCACAGGACGATGCCCGCGCCCAGCGCCCCGATGGTCCCTGGGATCGACAGCCGCAGGGCGGCCATGGCCAGTTCGAGCAGTACGGCGGCGACCGCCACCATGACCAGTCCGCGCGCCCTCACCGTGCCGCCCCCAGCCCATCCAGCAGGCCGCGCAGCTGCTCGCCACGCACCGACCAGCTGTTGCGCTCGGCCACCGCGCGCCGGCGCGCCACCTCCTCCGGGCGGCCGGCCGAAACCAGCGCCCGCTCGACGGCGGCGACGAATTCCGGTGCCGTGGCGGCGAGCAGGATCGGGGCGTCCAGGGCCGCCAGCGCCGGGATCGGGGTGGCGACGACGGGCTTGCCCATCGCGAGGTACTCGTAGCACTTCTTCGGGTGGACGTAGTCCACGAGCCCGCCCACCCGGTACGGGATCACCCCGACGTCGCAGCCGCGCAGGATCGCGGGCGCGTCGTCGAACGGTACGGGGTCGTACAGCCGCACGTTGGGCAGGCCGGCAAGCGGTGCCCGGCCGGCCCGGGTCGACGGGCCGACGAGCAGAAACGTCCACTCCGGACGCAGCCGGGCCACCGCCGCGACCAGGTCGGCGTCGAACGCCCGGGTGTCCACGGCGCCGAGGTAGCCCAGCACGGGACGGGGAAGGTGACGCAGCCACGGCGTCGTCGGGCCCTGGAGCGTGAACCGGGTCGGATCGCAGCCGTTGGCCAGCACCACCGCCGGCCGGCTCGCGGTGGGCAGCCGCTCGGGTAGCGCGGAGGACGAGGCGAGTACCAGGTCGGCGGCCCTTACCGCGGCGCGCAGCCCGGCCCGCAGGTGCCACCGGTTGCACCGGCGCGAGAACGTCCAGTCCAGGTCGGTGGCGTCGTACACGACCGCGGCCTCGTCGAGATGCCCGATCGCCGGTGCGGCGAGGTCCTCGTCGATCCACAGCAGCCGGGTTCCGGGCCGCCGGTCGAGCCACCGGCGCAGCACGGCCGCGGCGACCCACCGGTTGAGCCGGTTGACCGGCGGCAGCCACCGGCCGGCGGGCAGCACCGCGGGCGGGGTGACGTACCAGATGCGGTCGGCGGCCTGCCGCACAGTGGTGCGCCAATTCGCGCCGAGCCCCGGTGGGTCCACGAACAGCACCCGGCGGTCGCCGGCCAGCTGCCGGGCCAGCGCGTGCTGGCGGTGCGCGCCGACCCGCCACGGGGTCCCGCTGAAGATGACCACCCAGCCGCCGGCCGGTTCCACGGGCGCGGGGCGGGTCGCGGGCACCGGCCGGGTCGCGGGCACCGGTGCCCGCCCGAGTACGGGTGCCCGCCCGAGTACGGGTGCCCGCCCGAGTACGGGAGCCCCGGGCAGCGCTGCCCGCCCGAGTACCGCTGCCCGGCCGGGCGCGAACCGGGGCGCCGGCTGGGCGGTATGCGCGGGCGGCATCGCCGGCGCGGGCTGCATTGCGGGCGCGGGCGGCATCGCCGGCGTGACAGGCATCGTCGGTGCGGGCAGCATCGCCGGCGTGACAGGCATCGTCGGCGCGGCCGGCATCGCTGACGCGGGTGCCGTTGGCGCGGATGCCGCGGTGGCGGCGCGGTCGAGGTCGTTAGTCATCGGATCGTCCCGGTGCGGAGTCGGGTGCGCCGGCGGCCAGTACGACGTCCTCGCCGAGGCGGTCGATGACCGCGATGGCCCGGCGGTCGTCGACGCGCAGGGTCCGGGCCCCGGCGTGACGGTCGAGGAAGCGGCGCAGCGCGGCGGCGGCGATCCGCTGGTTGAGCCGGTTCACCGGCGGGAGCAGGTGGCCGAGCGGCAGCGCGACCGGCGGCGCGGCGTGCCACACCGACGGGCCCGCGGGCCGGATCTCGGTCCGCCAGCGGGTGCGCGGACCGGCCGGGTCGACGAACAGCACCCGGTGGTTCTCGGCGGTCGCGGCCGCCACCGCCGGGTGCCGGCGCACGTCGCGGGGGCTGGCGTCGGCGAACAGCACGAGCCAGTCCCGCACGTCCCCGTCGGGCAACGGCCCGACGTCGCCGCGCAGGGCCGCGCGCAGGTCGCCGAGGCCGAGCTGCACCGGGCGGCCGGCCACCCGCTTGACCACGTAGTCGGCGAGCAGCACCAGCCGGAACACGGTCAGCCGGTACCGGGGCTCGGTCGCCTCCAGGTAGCGGACCAGGCCGCCGAGCAGCTGCCGGGACCGGATGGTCGGGCCGAGCAGGCGGCAGGAGGCGCCCCGCTCGTGGGTGACCACCGCGTCCGGGATCATCCACAACTTGCGCCCGGCGGCGGCGAGCTGCCGGGCCAGGATCGCGTCGTTCCAGTACACCGGGAACCGCTCGTCGAAGACGTGATCCGCGGCGAGCGCGTTGCGGCGCAGCAGCATGCAGCTGCCCGAGGCCAGCAACCGGGGCCGGGAGAAGTCCTGGCCACGCATCTGGAACGTGTGCAGTGCCCGGCGGAACCCGGGTACGTGCCGCAGCACGGTCAGCAGCGCCAGCGACGCGGCGAAGCTGGGCAGCGCGACGTAGTGCTGCTGGAACGTGCCGTCGGGGTTCAGGTACAGCGGGCTGACGCCGGCCGCGCCGGGCCGGTCGCGCAGGAAGGCCACCATCGTGGTCAGCGCGCCCTTGTGGAACCTGACGTCGCTGTTGAGCAGCAGGATGAGTCGGCCGGTCGCCCGCCGGTACGCCTGGTTGACCGCCTCGGCGAAGCCCACGTTGCGCTCGTTGCGCACCAGCCGCACCCCCGGGTACCCGGCGAGCATGTCCGCCGAGCCGTCCCGCGATCCGTTGTCCACGGCGATGACCTCGCAGCGCAGCCCGTCGGTCACGCCTTCGGCGAGCGAGTCCAGGCAGCGCCGAGTCTCCTCGCGGGTGTTCCAGCTGATCAGCAGCACCGACACGTCCGCCCGGCTCATCGCGCCCCGCCCTTCGCGTCGTCGTCCCGCCGGGCGAACACCCGCAGCAGGTCGCCGAGCCAGGGGTGGCGCACGCTGGGCGACCGGCTGGCCGCGGTGTCCGCGATGAACAGTTCGCGCGCGTGTGCCCATCGGGGCAGCGCGCGCCAGTAGAACCGGGAGAACACGGTGTCGTGGCCGCACATCCGGAAGCCGCAGTCCTCCAGGATCTGGCGCAGCGTCACCGGCGAGAAGTGCCAACGGTGGTACGCGGGCGCGATGGCCGGCCACGCCGTGCCCAGCCGCCGGGCGCCGGCCGAGGCGATGTTCGGCACCTCCAGCGCCAACCACCCACCCGGAACCAACGCCTCCCGCGCCGCACCCAGAAACGCCCGCGGATCCTCCACATGCTCCAACACATGAAACGCACACACCACATCCACCGGCCGCGCAGCCACGAACGACTCGAAACACCCCCGCACCACCGGCACACCCAACCGCTCACGCGCGAACCGCGACGCCACCTCCGACACCTCAACCCCCGACGCGTCGACACCCGCCCGACGCGCAGCCTCCACAAAGAACCCACCCGCCGAACCCGCCTCGACCAGCGAGGCCGGCCGCACCCGGGACATCAGCCAGCGCAGCCGTCGCGCCGACTCGAAGCGCCGCTGCCGGGCCTCGTCGAAGTAGGCGCGGTACCCGTCGGTCTGGTAGTACGCCTCGTCATACAGTTGCTCGGGCGGCGGCAGGCGGTCGGCCGTCCACAGGAACCCGCACGACACACAGCCGGACAGCAGGCCGTCCAGCGCGGGCTCGGGCTCCTTGTCCGCCCCGCACACCACACAGCGCACGATCTCGCCCTGGCGGATCGTCTCCTGGTCAATCGTCATCGCATCCGCCGATCGGTTCGAGGCAGCCGCGCCACGACCCGCAAGAGGTCGCCGAGGCTCGGGTGGGTCAGCCGGAGGCAGCCGGTGCCCGTCCAGTCGGCGGGCAGCAGCCGGTGCACATGGCGCAGCCGGTACCGGGCCGGCATGTAGTAACGGAAGAACGTGGTGTCGTGCCGCACGATGTGGAAGCCGCACTGCATCGCCAGCCGGATCAGCGACTCCGGAGTGAAGTGCCAACGGTGGTGCTCCGGCTGCAGCCCCTGCCACGCCGTGCCCAGCCGCCGGGCGCCGGCCGAGGCGATGTTCGGCACCTCCAGCGCCAACCACCCACCCGGAACCAACGCCTCCCGCGCCGCACCCAGAAACGCCCGCGGATCCTCCACATGCTC